>VSNK01000012.1 GCA_009774255.1 Faecalicatena sp. | reverse complement strand
TGAATAAACATATTGACTGTTTTCAGACTTTTGTTTATAATAAGCGTGTTGTTTTCGGATATTGTCAGATAATACAATTTTCGTAGAAATATATATTCTACGAAAATTTTTGCTTTTGGCGCCGCTTTTTCACTGGCGCTTAGCAACGTAGTGGCCTTGTCCTAAGGGGTATCATGCGTAGCATGGTGGATTCCTTACAGCTATGTCGAGGCTTTTTGACCTGTGCAGCCGGAGAAATAGACAAGCCAAGATGTGTCACTTATTTTCCTACAACTCCTAAGCATAACTGAATTTCTTTGTAATAAATATGTGAGTAACTGCGATCATCAAGCAGACGATTCCCTTGTGGCAATATTTATTTAAGGGGCTGTTGCACTAATAGAGTGCTTCAGCCCTATTTTTGATAACAAATTTTGGAGTCCAAGTACAAAAAAAGAGCCAGATACTTGTAAAATCTGGCTCCTGTTGTAAAATAAACTTCCCCGTAGCAAGCTGCCGGGAATCACCTGTTCCCCTTAAAGAAAAGCGCATAAAACAGACCTGTCAAAAGACTCAGGTCCTGCCTAGTATAACCCAATTTAAATAACCTTACGTTTCACTGGCCTGCTTTCCCGATAGCACATGTGTAAAAGCCTCAGTGTAGCCCGCTACGCCTGCATTTTTTTACATGCACTCTCGAAAAAGCATCCTCAGTGAAACAGAAAGGTATTTAAATCGGGTTATACTAGTACATCGAATAATAAGTAACCAGCCCAATAACTTGCCTGATTTTCCATCTGCTGCGTTGGTCTACACTCCGTTTCGATCCGCGCTAAACGTGTATCTCTGGTGCAACAGCGCCTGAACCATGTACAATTAAACAGTCACCGGAATGTGGTAACGCTCTAACAACTTTTTCATCCGGGTAAGTTCAGCGGTGAGAGCCTCAACATCAGCGGTGAGAGCTTCATTATCAGCAGTGAGAGCCTTGTTATCAAAAGTGAGAGTTTTATTATCAGCGGTCAAAGCCTCATTGCTGGCTTTCAAACTGTTAATCTCAGAATACAAACGCTTTTGTACTACACTTGGCAATTCAATCAATGGTTTTGTCATACGATCTACCTCCACTTGGAAATCGGCATGCTTCTCAAATATTTTTTCTGCGGCACGGCGGAAAAGGTTCACATAATCAAGATATTCCAGTTTTGTCAGATATCCCCGTTCGGCTTCATCCTTTAGTATCATCATAACCTTGCCAACAAAAGCTGTCAATTCTTTTTTCTCCAGAGGAAAATTTCTTTTCGGGTCTAATTTGGGACGTAAGCGGAGCAGAACATAAGGAATAAAAAGAGTCAGATGTTTTTCCTGGATCTCCTCCAGGGAATAGGACTGGATTTTGACCGTGGGAATCTGGTAAATATGCTCACTGTCATCCTGAAAAATGATGCGGCAGCGCAGAACATCCGGAATCCCGCTGTTCATCTCCGGATAAATGACAGTAGAACGTGGGAACCGCATGACGAGACCGCCCTGTTCCCGGTCTTCGGAGATCGTGTGCTGCGTGGCAAAATGAAAGTCATATGCGAACATGCGGATGACCATATCCTGGTCATTATGCATCTGACACTCAATGTGATAGTAATCTGTACCAGAAATCAAAAGTACGATATCAGACAGACGGGAACGAGGCGGAGCCTTCGGGTCTTCACGGTAGGTAGAGGATTCCGTGGCAAGCAGGATGATGGAGGTCCCTTTTTGATAATCTTTTCCGTAAACTTCTTTGATAAGAGGAAACACCTGTTCCGGCATAACATCCACGATTGCTTTGAGAATTTCATCCCACAGCATGGCGTTGCCGGGTATGTTGTTTTGAGACATAGATAAAAACTCCTTTCTTTTGTAAATGATCGGCCAATGGAGTGTTGTTGCTGCGAAATATGGCGAGATGCCAGAATTGCCGGACGGCCGGAACAGCGCAGTCCGATAAGTTTTCACGTGTCAAGTATAACAGAACGGACAGAGAAAGTAAATCATTTTTTCAATATAGCTATTTTACAATTTTACAGTCAGGAACCGTTATTATTCACGGTTACAGTCGTCGGTGTATGTCTGTGTCAATGCCCTGTCTCGGGCCTATTCCATTTCTACGGTACCCTTTGGAAACCCTCTGTTTATACGGCTTCTCAGACCTGTTTTTGCATAAAAAACATAGCCCTCCGAACGAAAGAAAGGGGGTGATACAATGTATGTTACATATGCTGATGCTTATTTCAGTTCTGTATCTTCATTGTTGCCCTTATCGGGTTGTGTTACACAATCTTTAAGGAGTTGTAGAAAAATAAGTGATACAGATTGCGCAGGATATTTCTTCGGATGTGCTGGTCAAAAAACGCAGGCGTAGTGGGCTACGTCGAGGCTTTTTGACCTGTGCAGCCGGAGAAATAGACAAGCCAAGATGTGTCAGTTATTTTTCTACAACTCCTAAGGATAGAAAAAAGAAATAGCCGCCACTATTCCGACTAGTGACGGCTTGCCTATGTTGCAACAGCCCCTTTTATGTTATATGCGAAGAATAGTGACTAAATTAACCAAGCTGGAACAAACCAGTTTTTTTCATCCACAGGCAATAAGTCGTTTGCCATGCAAATCACACTTCCTGTCCCGATCTCTACTTTTAGAGATTCTAAACCTTCGAAAGCCCCCTCGCGCGTCACGGGGTCTAACACGTTGAAATTCTTAATTGCTGTTTTGCCAGGGGACGCCGCCTTTTTGATCTCTATCGGGGAAAGAATCCCATTTTGATAAAGCAGCAGATCGATTTCCTTCTGGTCTTTATCCCTGTAATAGAAGATCGGAGGCTCCTTTCCTGCGTTCAGATAGCTTTTATAGATTTCCGAAAACACATAGCTCTCAAAGAACGCCCCGGACATGGCCCCTCTTTCCAATATTTCAGGATTTCCCCATTTTAGGAGATAGGCTGCCAGACCGGTATCTAAAAAATGAAGGAGAGGCATTTTCACAACCCGTTTCAGAGCGTTATTGTGATATGGCTGTATAAGGGCGATAATGTGGGACGATACCAAAATAGACAGCCATTTTTTCGCCGTCGGTGCCGAAATACCCGCGGCGCTTGCCAGTTCCTCATAGACAACAGGTTTTGAGGTATGTGCGGCTACGATCGTCATAAAATGATAAAACTGCATCTCGTCGGCAACCTGTGCAAGATCACGGATATCTCTCTGCAGGTACGTATCCACATAGGAACGGTAATAAGTCTCCCAGTCCACATTTTCGTCTGCATAAAGCTCCGGCATGGAACCTTTGAAAATTCTGCCGTAAATTTCATTTAATCCCTTCTGGGTCCTTACAGATAAACGGTTCATCAAGTGTGACGCATCCGTTTGGAACGGTTCGCTTGGTTCCTGATAAATTTCTGCATCGGATAATCCCAATAAATTCACAATGCCGACCCGCCCCGCAAGACTTTCGCTTACATTTTTCATCAGGCGAAAGACCTGAGATCCCGTGATCCAGAAATCGCCTTTTCTTTTGGTACGGTCTACACTCATTTTAATATGGGGCAGTAATTCCGTTGCGTACTGAATTTCATCAATCAATACCGGCGGAGAATATCTCTGTAGAAATAACGCCGGGTCACGTTTTGCCAAATATCTTACATCCGGATCATCCAAGGTTACATATTTTCGTTCTATCCCTGCGCTTCGCTGTATCTCTGCCAGCCTTTGCAGCAGAGTGGTTTTTCCCACCTGCCTTGGACCAGTCACCAACAGTACGGGAAACATTTTAGAAATCCGTGCAATTGTATCTTCTGCAGCTCGCTTAATATATGTCATAGCAATCTCTCCCTTCCATAATAGTATAAGCGATTAGAATAAGTGTATTCGTCCAAACCAAATCATAGTTTTATTATAGCCAAATTCAAAAATGTAGTCAACATACTTGTAGTCGAATTCTGGAAAACAGACCAATGCTTGGTCAAGTAGACATACCCCTTGCGAGGTGTCAGGTCATTCCTCAAATATGCCACGGAAAAGGACAAAACCGTCATGTCTGTGTATCTGGGTGTAGATGCTATATCCAAAATGAAAGAGAACCAAGTAAAGGAGATAGAATTCTTCAGCGAATCAGCCCTGGAAGTGATCCTGGCGCAGCCTGACAGGAATAAGAAAAATAGCCATCGGGATCTGTTTTTCATGATTCTCATGTATGACACGGGTGCAGGAAATCCTCGATCTGAGGCTTTGTGATATCCGGCTGGGCGGGGAAAATCCTTACATCATCATAACAGCCTGTCTGTATCTTTTCAGGTTCCTTAAAATTATATATTGAAAAATTTCTTATCTGGTCTATAATACAAACAAGAGATAACCGCCCACAAAGTGGTTGACCTCCCAAATAGCGTTTATAAAATAAACCTACCTGTAACCGGCCAAGTTGACAAGGTAGGCTTATTTATTTTCGCTTGTTATTCCTACTGTCAAATGTAGGCAAGCAGCGCAAGAACAAAGAGTTTCGCTTGCGAAACTCGCGCCTGCGGCGGTCGCACCGCGACATCTACCTTGTACGCCGCAGTGCGCATCCCCCCCGGAGGGTTTTTGTTCTATAGGATAATTCGGAGAAGTTTCCTATAGAATAAAAAAGTGTGCGTCCTGACGCACACTCGCGCCGAAGCGCGGCTGCGGCAACAGCCATTTTCCTTTTGCGCGTAGTGCGCATCCCCCGGAGGGTTGTTATTCTATAGGAAAATTCGGAGAAGTTTCCTATAGAATAAAAAAGTGTGCGTCCCGACGCACACTCGCGCCGAAGCGCGGCTGCGACAGCAGCCATTTTCCTTTTGCGCGTAGTGCGCATCCCCCGGAGGGTTTTTGTTCTATAGGATAATTCGGGGAAGTTGCCTATAGAACAAAAAAAACCTCTCTACTTTCCACCAGTAGCAAGGGCTTTTATATTCAACTTATTTGCTTTTTATGCCTTTCGATTTTGCAGGTATGTTTTTTTGTATTTTCATCGTAATTAATTCCAACCAAATAAATATCGCCTCCATAGTTCTTGAAAGAGTGGGGAAGTCGGTCTGAGTTCTTAATCAGCCTGGCTAATTCGGTGTGTTTTCCTTTCGTAACTGACAGGACAAATTCTTCTCTTACTTCTTCATTAGGAATAAATACCGATTTCTCGTTTGAATCGTATGCAAGATAGCCCAGGTGAACCATCAAAGTCAGCACATCGTCTTTGCTTTTGATATTGGTCATATCATTCTGGAAAGAACCTGTCATGATCTTAACCTTTTCTCCGCCCAGCATTCGGATAACAGCTTCCTTTAATCCATCCATATCCAGGTCAATATAGATTTTAAGAGATTCGTAGGTCTCCGTTCTTGTCCAGTAATTGCCGAATTCTTCGCTTTTTATCGCCTGCATGACAGAATTAGGGCTATATACGGATTTAAGTCTGCTGAATGAATAACCATCATACCAACGTTTCATTTCATCAAAACTCATATGATATTGCTTGCAAAGCTCCTTTACTTCTGATTCTGTAAATCCCACATATTTCGCCATTTTCTTCGGCGTGAGCATAGTGTATTCCTGAAAATCGGACACTGCGGATTGATTTCCATATTTTTTTAATGGTAAAATACCGGTCATATAGGCGGCTTCAAAAATATCGTCAGTCCAACTGCTCTTAAACAAGCTTCTCAGCAAATCAATATATTCTTTTTGAAGTGCAATATTTTCTTTTTCCTCCCGAAATAGTGCATCCCATTCATCTATAATCATGATAAATCTCTCGCCGCTTACTTTTGCGGCCCGGACTAAAGTCTCGGCCAGATCCGCTCCTTTGGCAATACCGCCGAAAGCTTCTTCGACTTCAATCATAACCGCATCATTAATATTTCGGACAACTTCCTTTTTATTGGTTGTCCGCGATATAAACAATGTAATATCCAGATAGATCACATTATATTTATTGAGATATTTTTTAAATGATGGTTCTCTTGATATCGCCAATCCTTCAAATAACTCTTTTGAATTACAACTTTTATCATAATATGCACACAGCATTTGTGCGGCAAATGATTTGCCGAAGCGTCGCGGTCTGCTGACACAAATAAGCTTGTCCTTTGTTCCCAGAGTGCTGTTGATCAAAGAAATCATTTCCGTTTTATCAACATAGAGACCCTTTACTGCTGCCGAAAATCCTGTATTTCCAACATTTAAATAATTTCCCATACTCTTCACGCTCCTTTTTCAGAAACAAACTTTAACCTACCGTCTAAGGCTGTGTGTTTGGCTCTTGAATCCTGCTGCCAAATGTGCTATATTAAACATAGAAAAGGGGAAAGCCATAGAAGCGGCTACCCTCCGAATAAGTTTTAGCAGTAACCTTTTACAAGGTCAGCCGTCACTATTGGTAGTAGTGGTGGCTATTTCTTTTTATCCTTGAAAATCTGATAACACAGACCGAAAAGGGCAACGACAAATATACAAAACTGGAACAACTCCGCATATGTAACATTCATCCATATCGCCCTTATGCCCTCCGCAAAATACCGGAGGGATAAAGTCGCCTTTGGCTCTATGGTTTCCCATGAATGGAGTATAGCACACATCTCCGTGTCAGGCAATTATAATATTCTGTTTTCTCTCAATAGCTTGTGTAAAAGTGTTACAGTTCACTGGCCAGCCAGCGAACTGTAACGAATTCAGCCCATTTTAAGTCGCCTTCGGCGGTCCTAAGCGCCAGCGACGCTTGTTTAGGACGGACCGGAACGGAGTGCAGACGGGCTGAATTCTATTCAAGGCGCAGCGTGCATCCTCCCAGCCAATCAGCGTAGTGATTGGCTGGGGAGTGAACAGTAACGTAAAAGTGGTCGAGTTTGACTAATTGATACCGGCGGTTCATGATGAGGGGGACGAAAAACCCCTTACGGATACCGTTCAGAGCGCATTACGGCAGATTAAGGAAAAGGGATATGATACGGAATTGACCGCACGGGGGATTCCAAAAGAGCGTATCAGGAATTATGGATTTGCATTTAAAGGGAAAACAATTTTGATCGGAAGTTGAACTGCAATGAGCCAAAAAAACGGTGTAAATCCTTTCTCAAGTTAGGCTTTACACCGTTTTTTGGTTATACCGCATTTTTTTCGATCCTGTTAATTCTTATCTCCAAAAATTACATGGCGATTCAGATTTGCAGGAAATGTTTTTTCCGATTCTGTTAATTCTTATCCGCCGCAATCGCCAGCTTTGTCGCAATGGGCATGAAGATCATCGCCACGACAAAGCAGACCAGATACATTGGAATAAATGTACCGATCAGCGCGAATATAAAGTCCGGGACGGCTCGGACATTGTAGTAATTCATGACCAACCCGATGATCACTACAAAGATGGCGCATACGGGAATATTTCCTAAAAACAGGCCGCCGAAGCTTTTGGGGTCCACCTTGAACAGCGCCGGAAATCCCATAGCGATTGCCTGGATAGGCAGGAGCAGATTGATCAAGGTAGCCATGACAAAGCCGATCAGGATATTGACCGCAAGGTTGGGGGTGAAAACAGGCATCTTCACCAAAAGCGGCGCTGTGATTGACATCGCGACAGCCATGGGGAGATTCAGCACCAGGTTGAACACCGCCAAAAATTTAATTCCGGGTTTTTGCATTTTATTTGTCTCCTTATCATTCTTCCGCCGCAGCTTTTATCTTTCAGGATAAACTGGCTGAATAAATTCCATATATTTCTTTTTGCGTTTTTTGAATTCTTCGCTTTCTTTCTGCAGAGCCGCAAGCCTTCCTTCGTTATACTGGATATCCTGTCCGTGCTTGAGCTTTCCGGACATCGTATCATGCGCAAGCTCATATTGTACATCCGGATAATGGATCACAATCTTGCCTTCCTCTACCGCAAGCTCGCCTTCCATACCGCACAATCCGCAGATTGCATGGGTGGTGCCGGGTTCAATATAGAAATTGTTCATATGGCAGTGCGGGCATACGCCTTCCGGCCCCTGCCAGGTGGCATTGGGGATATCTGCGGCGGCTTTTGCCAGGTTTACGCCGATCTGATGTGCGCGGGAGAGTGCCTCGTCGTCCATCAGGATAGTCTTGGACCACTGGAATTTATCGTTATCAATGATCTTCCACATGGGGCTCATCGCTACCATACCATGATCCATCTGTACGAGAGACCCCCAGTCGGAACCGCCTACGCCGATGAAGGAGATGACCTTGTCCTTCATAAAACGTGGATCGATCCCCGGACCGCCGTGCTCTTTGCTCAGCTTATCAGCGATAAACAGGTTGCCCCTGTCCATGGAAGGTCCGAAACGATCGCAGATTGTATGCACGATGCCTGGTACGCCGTTCTCGAAGATCGGGGACGCCATCATAATGCCGTCTGCGTCCAGCATTTTATCCAGCAGCCACATAAAGTCATCCTTCTGCACGCAGATACGGCCCTTTCCGCCCATCATTGCCTTGACGCAGGCAATACAGCCCGTACAGTTTTTAATCTCCATTTTATGGTGCAGATTGATAAACTCAATCTCCGCTCCGGCTTCCTGTGCTCCCATGAGAGCTTCCTTGCACATTGCGTCATTAGATCCATTGAGTGTTCCGGCAGAAATGCCTAATATTTTTGCCATTTTTTTCCTCCGTTCCTCAGAAACTGTCCCTGAATCATATGTACCTCCTGGCACTAGGCGTTGTAGAAAAATAAGTGATACAGATTGCGCCGGAGAAATAGACAAGTACATATGATTCCACGGCAGTTTCTTACTTGAATTTGCCTACTCGTGTCAGTTTTTTCGGCAGCTTGATGGTTCCGTCATTCACCTTGATTGCTTCCTCATCGCAGGAGGACACGCACTTGCCGCAGCCAGTACACATATCTGGGTCAATCATATAGATAAACTTCTTCTTTCCTTCAATTGCCATTTCATCGCATTCATCCTCGCAGTCGCCGCAGCCGGTACAAAGTCCGGGATGGATGCAGTAAGAGGTCTTAGAAAACGCCGCGCAGACACCGGCCGGACATTTCTTCTTCGTAATGTGCGCTTCCAGCTCATCCCGGCACACTCTGACGGCAGTTACTGCCGCGCGCGCCATGCCCTTTCCAAAGGAGCAGAACGCACCGGCTTCGATCAATGGGCCGATATCCAGCACCATGTCCAGATCCTCTTTTTTCCCTTTGCCCTGTGTGATCCCCTGAAAGATTCCCGCCAGATGCCAGGTGCCTTCCCGGCAGAGGACGCATTTTTTACAGCTTTCCTCCTGTGCCCGGCATAAAAGCTTTGCGGCCTGGTCAGCCATGCAGTCTTTTTCCGTAAACACTGTGACTGTGTCAAATTTTTTGTCCCAGGCGATCGCCTCGTTTCCGTCGGAAAATTCCCCGGTCACGCCGCCCAGCAGAATGGGTTTGGACGTCTTGATCTCCAATTGCTCCAGGAGAGTGCTAACTTTCATGCCCACAGGTGCTTCCGCCAGCAGAGTTTCTTCTCCGCTCTTTACCAGCAGCAGCTTCGTATTCTGGTAATCCGATCCTGCCATGGCGTAAATCTTCAGGAGCGTTTCCCCGTCAACCGCGACCGTGGGGCGGCCTTCATAGCCCTGGGACGGGAAATCTCTCTCTAAGGGCGCGGACCGGAGTTCACCTGTTTCCAGCATATGGTACAGGGCGGACTCTTCACACAAAACCGGGCTTGGTAAAACGGAAATGCACTGGATGCCGTCCGCTTCCCAGTGTACCTGATCCGGCACAGCGGCAATCAGGTCTTTTGCGCCGATGGCTTCGGCACAGGCTTTGGCGGCAGACGCCAGCTGATCGCCGGCAAGCTCCGCCAGGACGGCACAAAGCTCGGGCTGGCTTGCCATGTCAACGATCAGGACGGCATTTTCGCGTCCGGCGGCATCCCTGATACACCCGGAAATCTCCCGGCCATATTTTCCGGTCACCTCCAGGGATTTCACTTTGTCTGGTGTCAGACCGACACTTCCGCCATCGAACGTATCTCCTGTGTTCCATGGGGATTTCACTCTGTCTGGTGTCAAACCGACACAGGGCGTGTCCGCCAGCATAATCTTACAAGGTGATTTTTCTGCTATTTTCATGGCTGTGCCTCCTTCCCGCCGGTTTGATAGTCATTCCAGAACTTTTGCGGCGCAAGGTCACAGCGAAGATCACACTGCAGGCAGCGGCGGCTCTCGCTTCTTGCCAGATTCTCGTCAAATCCCTGGTCCATTGCTCCGCAGCTATTCCACTCCGCCACACGCCGGGGAACCGGAACAACTCTTGGCTCGGTTCTCGGAAGATCGCCGAATTGTTCGATGACTCCGATTTCCGGATTTTTGTCCTGCTCTGGCGCAAGGCATTCCTCGATCTCTCCGTCTCCTCCGAAGGCAATGTCGATCACGCAGACCGCTTGTCTGGCCGCGGCGACAGCGGCGATCACGGAACGGGTTCCGGTCACACTGTCGCCCGCCGCCCATACGCCGGGTACGGACGTCTCTCCGCCGGGGCCTTTGACCTGGATATAATTGCCGTGGGTCAGCTCTAATCCAAACGCTTCCTCTTCCATGGGAATCGTCGGGCGCTGGCCTGTCGCGAAGATAACCGTGTCGCATGGAAGGACTTCTTCCGTGCCTTCCAGCTTATCAAAGAGCATGCGTCCATTCTCCTTTCGGAAATTTCCGACGGACTGAATGACCACGCCGGACACATGGCCTTCTCCCTGTATCTCCGGAAA
The DNA here is from genome assembly GCA_009774255.1 of Faecalicatena sp. Classification (GTDB taxonomy): domain Bacteria; phylum Bacillota; class Clostridia; order Lachnospirales; family Lachnospiraceae; genus Schaedlerella. The sequence continues at coordinate 32,150 of VSNK01000012.1, read as the reverse complement.
TGTTTTTGAATTATGAAGGACCACCCCTTCTTCCACGGCCCAGGCCCGTTCCTCGTCTGTGGCAGTCATGGCGTCATAGGCTTCCAGGCAGGCCATATGTACCGACTTCGCGCCTAAACGGAAGGCCGCGCCGGCACAGTCTATGGCAACATTTCCTCCGCCTAAGATGACAACGTTCTCGCCGACGGATGCCGTACCTTCCTCAAACTCCCGGAGAAAATCGGTATTGACCTGTACGCCCTCGAGATCATTTCCGGGAATCGGCAGGCGGATGCCCTGATGTGTACCGTTTGCCGCGAATACCCCGTCAAATGTTTCCAGAAGGGCAGGTGCGTTTTCTATTGTTGTTTCTGTCTTTACGGTAATGTCCCCGGCCTCTAAAATGTCTTTGATTTCCTCGTCCAATACCTGGCGCGGCAGACGGTAGGAAGGAATCCCATACCGAAGCTGGCCGCCTAATTCCTTTCGTTCCTCAAATACGGTTACCGAATGCCCCAGCTTCGCGGCATAATATGCCACGGTCAGCCCTGCGGGGCCTCCTCCGATTACCGCCAGTTTTTTTCCGGTAGGAGGCTTATGGAATGCTTTCTTTTTCCATTCGCCGTCGTCATGCTCCGCGGCATAACGCTTTAGGTTGCGGATGGAGACCGGCTCGTTTAAATATGCGTGCTTGCAGGCGGTTTCACAGTCGTGGACGCAGATATACCCCAGGCTGTGGGGGAACACAAGTTTTTCACGCAGTACCGCGTTGGCCGCCGCGTAATTCCCCTGGTCAATGAATCGGATGTACCGCGGCACATCTACATGTGCAGGACATTCATTGCGGCATGGCACATAGCCTTCCTCACGCGTCTTTCCTTCCAGTTTTTCCGCAATCTCCGGGTGTTCCCGGATGGAGCCTGTGGGACAGACCTCCACGCAGGCGGTGCAGAACCGGCAGTTCGCGTCCTTGAGCGTATCCCCGTCGATCACGACCTGCTGACGGCCGTTCACACTGGCAAATTTGATCGCCCCGACGCCGCGCATTTCCTTGCAGGCACGCACACACCGTCCACAGAGAATGCAGCGGTACATCTCATGGAGGATAATAGGATTCTCGGTGTTGGCCTTTACATTGATCGGGTTTGCCTTCAGCTTTCGTCCGGTGTCTCCTACGTACTGGGAAATAGAAGCAAGCTGGCATTTCCCATATTTGGGACAGCCCGTGCACTCAGACGGGTGGGTCTTGAACATGAAATCGCAGCTCAGCTTGCGGATTTTTTCTGCTGTTTCGTCTTTTGTATTGATGACCATTCCTTCCTGGCATTTCGTGATACAGGAAGTGACCACGCCGTCCACACCTTCCTGCGCAACCACGCACATCCGGCAGGAGCCGGTTGGATGCAGGTTGTCATGCGCGCACAGATGCGGGATATAGATCCCATTCTCCAAAGCCGCCTGCAGGATCGTCTTGTCAGAGGTCGTTTCGATGTCTGTGCCATCAATCGTCAGCCGAACCATTTCACTCATATTGTCACCTCTCTTTTTTAGGAGCACTCTCGAAAACTCCCTTGCACCCATCTTTGCGGCTAATTTTCCGAGAATGCTCTTGGGGAGTACTCCATTTAGTCTTCATCCTGGGCATATTCTGCTGCGCCTGCGCCGGCAAAACGTCCTGTATTGATGCAGTAGCCCATGGTATTGCCGGGGAGCAGGAACATATAACTGTCTCCATAGATCGTGCAGGTGTCCGTACCTGCGGCAAACAGTCCGGGGATCTTCTCCCATTCGGCAGTAAGGACATGCATGTCCTCGTCCACCTTGATGCCGCCCAATGTGCCGTAAGCGCCCGGACGGAACAAGCCTGCATAGAAGGGACCCTTCTCGATCGGCTTCATATATTTCTGCGGTTTGTAGAAAAGCGTGTCGGCAGAGTCGCACATTTCATTATACTCGTCCACGGTTTCCACAAGCTGCTCCGCGTCAATGCCGCATTTTTCAGCCAGTTCCTCGATCGTGTCAGCCTTTACAATGTCCGGATTTCCTTTCTCAATGGAGCTTTCGATTGCATCCATCAGGTCGGACACATCATCCGGATGATGGACAAAGTTCGCCACATCTACGCCCTTTTTCATATAGTATTTTGCAATCTTCGTGTCTATAATGGAGAAGCCGACCGCATCTTTCTGGAAGGAGATGGCATTTCCGGTGAAAGTCGTATTCTGCATTTCCTCCTCATTGATAAACCGCTTGCCAAGCTTATTAACCATCAGGTTTGGCTGCATGAAAACAGCGGGAATACAGTCCGGCCCCATATCGGATTCGGGCAGAAGATAGATCATCTCTACATTCATCGCCGTGCTGCCCGCGCCGACTTCTTCAGCCATACGGATGCCGTCGCCTTTCAGTCCCGGTATGGCGAAGTTAAACATATTTTCTTTATAAGTATAGCCGGTGCGTTCTTTGATCATCTGCGGGTTATCCCCGGCGCCTCCGGTGGCAATGACCACCGCCTTACAATTACACTGAACGTCCTCGCCGGACGCGTCGGTACCAACCACGCCGCACACTTTTCCTTCTTCATCGGTAAGGATTTTTTTCGCGGGGGTTTCCATCAGGAACTGGGCGCCGTTTTCCGTGGCATAATCCCGCATGCCCTTGTTCATGATCGCGCCGCCGTTGCGTCCGATGCCGCCGTTTACCGCCACAATATGCCAGGTGGCGTTGGACTTGGGAAAATACTTGTATGCGCCTGCGAATTCAACTCCGCATGATTCTTCGAGCCAGCGGATGGTATCTCCTGAATTTTCAAAATATTTTTTCACCAGGCGTGCGTCGCTGCGCCAGTGGGTGTACTCCATGAACTCTTTGAAGGCAGTCTCAAGGTCAATGTCTACCATCATATCCATCTGCTGCTTTGTGCCGATCCCGAGAGGTCCCATGCCCATGTTCGCGGCGCCTCCGGATACGTTGGCTTTTTCAAATACGACAACTTCCGCGCCGTCCTCCGATGCCTGTGCCGCGGCAGCCAGCCCGGAAGGCCCGGAACCGATAATTGCTACATCTGCTTCTAATGTTCTCATGATTGCACTCCTTCTTTCTATTAAAATTTTATACTCAATTTCCTCTGTCTGTCATCCATCCGTATCACGTATGAGCGCCGCTACCGGTTTCTCAATGATCAGGCTGGTAACGAAGCCTGCGAAAAACAGATGAAAATATGTGGAGAGCCATACGCCGATGGTGTGCGCGCCAAGCCCTGTATGGATCACTGCCATGGAAAAACTGACAATGGTCACATAGATTGCGTTAATAATAAAATTCCGGGCCAGCATTTCCGGGAATCCGGCCTCTTTTGTATGGCACACCTTCTGTGAAAACCACGCCCCGATCCTCCCCACCGGAAGAATCACGGCCGCGATCGTATTGACCGTAAATGCGCAGCAGCAGCCCTGCACCCAGCCGGAGAGCGTGTCGCCGCCCCCTAAGACGGTGGCCGCGGTATTGATCGACAATGCCATCAATACATTGGTTGCCACGTTCCATCGAAAAAATGTCTCATTACACATGTGATTCCTCCTCGAAGCAGTCGTATCTGCTCAGTGCCCTCGCAGATACGCCGCAATCCCATGAAAATTGCCTACGACAATGGAGATCGCTCCTGCAATTTATACGTTATCGTACGGATAGTGCAGTATAATGCGCTATCCTGTGCTGAGTAGTTACAGACAGTCTTTGAGAAAGGCTGCCGTCAGCCCCATGGCTGCTTTGGCCCACTCCCGGAAATAGGGGCTGTGGGTTCGTTTTACATCCTCTGCCGTATATTGATAAACGGCCTCGTTATTCCAGTCTTCGATATAGCCGTGATGCACATCCGGCATGACCTGGCAGTATACGGGTACCCCGGCCTCTTTTAGATGCCGGGCATAGAGAAGCCCTTCCTCCCGCAAAGCGTCATACCGGGCCGGGACAAGAAGCGTGCTGGGCATGCCTGAGAGTTCTTCCGGCGAAGCCATGACGGGAGAGACCTCTGGCAGGCTCCTTTCGTCCTCTTTGGAATAAAGCCTGGTAAATGCGGTCATGACCGCCGGGTCCATATCCTGGGGATAGTGTTCCTTTTGATCCGGCATCCTGGTGGAATCCAGGTACGGATAGTGCAAAGCCTGGGCCTTCACGCAGAACTTTTTTTCCCGGTTTGCCCGAAGGGACGCCGCCGTGGCAAGGGCCGCACCTCCGGAAAATCCCAGTACCCCCATACGCGCAGGGTCGATTCCGAATTCGGCAAAATGCCTGTGAAAATATTCCATCACATCATAAGCGTCGTCTACGGCCGCCGGGTATGGGGCTTCCGGAGCCAGACGGTAATTTACCCCGACTACATTGATATCCAGTGTTTTGCAGAGCAGATCGCAGATCCGGTCGTCTTTTTCCGCATTCCCCAATACAAAGCCGCCGCCGTGGAATTCAAACACAATAGGCCGCCCGCTGCTTTTTGCCCGATGGAAGCAGACAGTAATGCTGCGTCCGTTAAGAGGCAGTTCCATGGTTTCCCCGGTCAGGGGCTGGGCAAGCGCCAGATCTGTATGGAACCGCCGAATGGACGGTACCATGTCTAAAAATGCCCGCAGCTCCGGATCGGTGATCTCCGGGCAGAGTTTTTGTCTTCTTGCCATAGCGAACCTCAATATTCATAATCAAAGCCCGTCCATACAGGCTTTCCCGTGTATTCCTTTGTCTCTTCCTGGCCGGACAGCGCGCGGATGGCACCTGCTGCCAAAGCCTCCATTTCAAAGTCGCCGCCGTATACGATCATCGGGGCGATCCATCCTGTGTATTTCTTTATATTTGCAATAAATTCCTCGTCATTGGATACCCCGCCGGTCATCACGATGGCATCCACTTTTCCTTCCAGCACACAGGCGTAGGAGCCGATGTATTTTGCCAGTTGGTAGGCAAAATTTTCATAAACCAGCTTCGCCCATTGGTCGCCTCTGGCAATGCGGTTCTTGATCTCCATCATATTATCCGTGCCCACTAAGGATACCAGTCCCCCGGTCTTGCTGACCTTTGCTTTCATCTCGCGCTCCGTGTATTTTCCGGAGAAGCACATCTTGATGACAGGCAGAAGGGGCACATACCCGGAACGGTTAGGAGCCATCGGCCCGTCGCCGTTGAGCACGTCGTTCCCGTCCGCAATGCGTCCCTGCTTCTGGGCGGTGATCGACAGCCCGCCGCCTACATGGCAGACAACGAAGTTACATTCCTCATATTTTTTTCCAAGCTCTCCGGCAGCGCGCATGGCGACTTCTTTCTGGTTCAGCACATGGACATGGGATTCCCTGTATATGCCTTTCATGCCGGTCAGCCTTGCCACGTCTTCAAACTCATCTACGTCGGGAGGATTGACCAGGTAGGCCGGTTTTCCGGTGCGCCGTGCGAAGTCTCCGATGATCTGTGCCCCAAGGATTGCGGGGTGCTCCATCAGCCGTCCGGAGCTGCAGTCTTCCAGAATCTTGTCGTTGACAGGAAAGATTCCGCCGGGTGTAGATTCGAGTCCTCCGGAATATGCGGAAAATGCGTCCATCTCGTCGATGGAGATCTGGTTGGCCGCAAGCTCGCTTAGTATCGTCTCCACACGGTAGCCCTTCTGGTCGCTGACCCTCGAAAAGCCTTTTAGTTTTTCCGGATCGTGCTGTACATTGGACTTAAACAAAAGTTCCGTATCCTGGAACACCGCGAGCTTCGTAGATGTGGAACCGGGGCTGAGTGTGAATATTTTATATGACATTGTATTTCCTCCTATATAATAGTGCAGCGTCCCCTCACATTCATTCGAGGGCATGCCTTCCTTCTATCATAATGTAGCGCCCCCTCACTTTCGTTCGAGGGCAAGTCGTCGGAAGGCATTTTTAGAAATGCTTCGCATTTGCCTTCCTCCTGTCATAATGTAGCGCCCCCTCACTTCGTTCGAGGGCAAGTCGTCGGAAGGCATTTTTAGAAATGCTTCGCATTTGCCTTCCTCCTCATGAATTCTGTCCTGCGGCGATCGCTACCATGGCAATATCACCCACGATTTCCTCAACGGAAGAGCCCCGCGAGGAATCTGCCACCGGTTTATAAAATCCTGACAAGGTGTGCCCGTAGCCTTTTCCTTTGGCAAAAAGCTGGATCATCTTTACACCGATGTTGGCAGAGGTCAGCTCAGGAAAGATCAGGATGTTGGCCTTTCCTGCCACAGGGCTTTCCCGCTTCACCTTCTTGGCCGCTACCTCCGGGACGATGGCGGCATCCAGCTGGAATTCGCCGTCGATCAAGAGGTCGGGGCGGCGTTCTTTCGCAATCCGGATCGCCTCGTTGGTCTTATCTACCAGGGCGGAGGTTCCGCTTCCCAGTGTGGAGAAGCTCAGAAACGCGCAGCGCGGCTCCCAGCCCATGAGTGCTTTGATCTGATCGCAGGTCGCGATAGCAATGGAGGCCAGTTCATCCGCAGCGGGATCCGCGTTCAGCCCGCAGTCCGCAAGCGCAATCAACTCACCCTCCGGCCCCTGGAAGCCCGGTATCTCGGTCAGCGCGAAGATGGACGGCACATCTACGCCGTCAGCCATGCCGATCGTCTGCTGCGCCGCTACCAGCACATCGCCCGTAGTATTGACATGCCCGCAGAATACGCAATCCACGTCGCCCACTGCTTCTAAGATCATGGCATAATACATGGGGTTTTTCATTTTTCGTTTCGCGCCTTTTTCCGAGAGCATCAGCTTCGGATAGCTCATATACCGTGCTGCGGTCTCATCGCGCAGGGCTTCCTGCGTCGTGTCAACGATCTCCATTCCATCGGTAGAGACACCGACACGCGCGGCTGTTTCGCGGATCACGGCCGGGTCATTTACCAGGACAGGCGTACCAATGCCTCTGTCCAGCACCTGGCGCGCGGCGAGAAGCGTCTTATCTGCCTCACACTCCGGCAGGGCGATCCGTTTTGGAGTCTGCTTTGCTTTTTCAATTAAGGTATCGATCAGGCTCATCGTATGTTTTTCCTCCTTCATCCGCCTCCAACACAGCGAAGGCGGCGGTATAGTCTTTCTCGTCAGAAAGAGAGAGATGCAGGCGCGGGTTTCCCATTTTGACGGCAATGTCCCTCATGTGCCCGTACAGATTAACAGAAGGAGCGCCGTTTTCATCGTTTACAATCTCGATTTCCCGGAATTCCCCGCGGCTGGGGCCAGAACGGAATGCTTTGAATACGGCTTCCTTCCCTGCAAACCGGGCTGCAAAATACCGGACAGGGTCCGGACGTGCAAAGCCTTGTTCCTGTTCTTTTTGAGAGAAGGTCTTCCGGAAAAAAGGGTCCCTTTCTTTTAAATTTTCCAAGGGCAGGCGGCTGACTGCCATAATGTCGATTCCGATGCCTAAGATCAATGCTGCTCTCTCCCTTCCTCTTAGGATCTGTCATTAACGGTAAACGTAGTCTCCGGCTTTGTATTTCGGCGGGATCACAGGTACCTGGATAAAGGATTCATATCTGCCGCCCGTATAGATCAGCTGGCGGCCATGGTTATCGGTATCCCATGCCAGAGGCTCGAACCATCCCTCCCGGATGTAGCGTCCGGCGATCTGGACACGCAGCTTCTGTCCCTTATGCCAGATACGGGAAGACGGAACGATCTCAATATCCACAGGTACAATCTCTCCCGGCCGTACCTTAAGCTCCTGCTTATGCGCCATGACAGGCTGCACAAGCTGTCCTTTTACATACTGGGACTCCTCGCGGCTTAACTCGCGGTGGGAGATGCGGCACTTGCCCCATGCACCCGGATGTGGTTCGTTGAGGGTATACCATGGGATCCAGTTTCCGTCCTCGTCTGCCTTCTGGATATTGACAAACATATCCATATCGTCGTATGACTCTGCCGCTACAAAGAGGTGCAGATACGCATAGCCTGTCAATTCCACGTCTTCCTGGAAGGTCATGTCAAACTCCACCTGCTGGGTATTGCCGTCATAGCCGACCACGGATTCCACGGAAACCGGAGCATCCTTCAGGGTCAGGGCATTGGGGTCGGAAGCGTCAAAGTAAAACTTCTTGTATTCTGTGCGCTTTAACGGGAACTCGTTTTCCGGGCGGCGTACCTGGTAATCGCAGTCATATGCATCCATTACGTCAATACGTACCTTCGGGGTCATCTCCCAGCCATTATGGATGCCTTTCAGATAGCGGTCGTAAAAGCGTTTTAAATCTTCCAGGTTTTCCGGCGTGTAGGTATCAGGCCATTCAAAATCCCGATGCGCGCGCAGCCATTTCCTCTTTGTCTTGGCCTTGCGGAATGCCTGGAAGGAGCCGCGCAGGTGGAAGTGGGAGAATCCGGCGGTCTGGTATACCGCGCAGATCACCTTTGAGAAATCCGGGCGCTTGTCTTCCCAGTATCCGTTCATCAGCGGGTATTTCACAGCCATGTCAACCTGGCTGTCCACACCGCCGGTGCCTGTCACCTGTGCCGAGATGAACTTGTTAAAGGAAAGCGCGGGCACGCCGCCTTCATAGAAGGACTCACGGTACAGGTCCGTCGTGCATTCCCACGGGGCGATACACTCCAGATGGGGCGGCTGCATGGAGGCGATCCCCCACTGGTGCATGGCTACGCCGGAGTTTCCGGACATGCCTACCTTGCCGTTGCACCACCACTGTTCTGCTGCCCATTCTACAAAGTCATAGCCGTCTTCCCTGTCCTGGTGTGTAAACATATGTACATTGCCCTCGGAATGTCCCGCGCCCCGAACGTCCACGTTAGCGACCACGTATCCCTGGTAGCACCAGTACAGGGGATCCGGGGATTCGAATTTCGCGAATTTTGACACGGTGTGCGGCGGCACACCCATGATCTGCCACTCACTCATGCCTTCTCCCGGGCGCTTGCCAAACCAGGACCAGGAAACGATGACAGGATATTTTTGGGTCGTGTCTGCCGGACGGTACAGATCGCAGTAGATCGTAGCGCCGTCGCGCATCTTGACAGGCACATCCTGATCGCACATGACGCCGGGGGCGCACTCGTAAGTACGCTGGTTAAATGCCGGGCAGAAGCCCTGCCCCATGCGCGCCATGGGATCGTCGGAAGCTGCAAGGTCCACGCTTGGATCTACGGATGTAGGCTTGCGGGCTACCATATAGACCGCTTCTAATTCTTCTCCATGGAAGGTCTCTTTCAGGGTAAAGCGCTCGCGCAATGCCAGCTCATCGTCATGGTCAGACTTGGCAGAACTGCCCTCGGCGGCGGGAACGGCCGAAGCAGCGTCCTGTGCCGGAGCGGAAACCGGAGACGGCGCACCGTCCTGTGCCGAGGCGGAAACCGGAGACGGCGCCGCATCCTGCGCTGGCATGGAAGCCGGGGCGGACGCTGCCGCGCCTTCCGGCATATCGTCTTCCTCCCATGGTTCCTCCAGGCACTCTGTTACGACATATTTCACGGCGTCGCCAAAGGTTTCCTGCCGGCGGAATTCCATATAGGGAATCTCAATGTCGAACTCATCTTCCAGATAGGTCGTAATCTGGGAATACTGTACGGATTTTGCCCCGCAGTCCTCCACAAACCGGGTGGCCTCCGTCAGTTCCTCCGAAGCCTTCCCGAACAGCGGTGCTGCCCGGAAGACCAGCTTTTCGAATACTTCTTTTCTGTAACTCATGATTCATGTCCTCCTTCTATTTTTTCTATTGGAATATGTAATGATATTGATAAAAATTGAAAGTTATTTCATGACAGCACCCAAATAATCACCTTACTTTATTTTTTACTTTTCCTGTCAGTTCTAATGCCATGCGGACCAGGAACGGAACCACAATTACCGCAATGCAGGCAAATCCCAGATAGCTGTAGCCTTTTCTCACCAGGGGAAGCAGGCCGAACTGAGCGATGGAAAAGGTCGCCAGCGTGCAGAGCAGGGCGGTGACAATGGTACGGGGCTTACGCTTTTTTTCGGAGGTTTCCTGTGTTTCGTTTTTCTCAAGGCCCGTCACAACGCGGTTTACAAAGCCTGTGATCATATTGACCCCGGAAAATACGGAGCCTAAGATGATGAGCAGGGAGACGACCGGAGCCAGGACTGCAGATGCGATCCCCCTCTGCGCAAAGAGCAGGGTATATACGGAATAATTGGGCAGCTCGGGATCCATGGCGACAGCCAGAAGCCCTACCGCCACCAGGGTGATCACTACGGTGTTGATGATAAATCCGTAGACCATGCTGGTGATGCACTGCTTCTTGCTCTCAAATTTCTGGGCATGCTGTACATACAGGCCGATGGACGCCACATGGTAAGCCCCATAAAGCAGGCAGTTCCATAAGGCGGAGCCGAATCCGCCGCTTTCCGCGGAGCCGACCGGCAATGTCCCGCCGCTCATCTGGCGGATGGAATCCATGATATTGCCCCACTGCGCGATAATATTTGGTAAAAAAACGCAAAGCACGCCGATGATCAGGATATAGGAAACGACGGTCGCGGCCTTTCGGATCATATCCGTATTCATAAGAGCAACCGCAAAGATAAAGATACCCACGATAACCGTACACAATAAGTACGGAATCCCTGTCAGTTCATTGAGGGTAGAGCCGCCTGTAGCAAAAGCGATCGAAGGTGCCAGAAGAATGAGCATCAGGTAGACCACCTCATAAAGATTGGAAAAAACAACGTGTGTCCTGCCATAAAACAGGTCGCAGAAATCCCGGTAATTTGCCGTTTTGTTCTCATAGGCAAACCGGAGCGCGTACCACTGAAAGAAAGCCTGGAACACCTGTGCGATGGCAGGTGTAAGCAGGCACCAGATACCAAAATTTATAAAGTATTGGTAAAGCTGTGTCCCCGACGCAAAGCCGCCGCCAAACTGGCTGGTAAACCACACAAACCCGACTCCTAAGGCAACCTGGAAACTGCCGGCATTGCTTTTCATATTATTTCCCCCTCTTTTCTCTTTGTGCAAAATGAATAAATACTTGCTGTTTTCCGCATTATTGTATATAATATTTCCCAAAATTACAATGTAACTCAACACAAAGATGCCCCCTTTTCGGCATAGGTAACTGTACTCCAGTACAGTGGCGGGAAGGGCCGAAAAAAGGGCAGGAAAAGGAGTGTTTCCATGAAAATATCGCAATTCTGTCTGCGCCTGAAAAATCACTTTTCGTGTGAATTTATGTACTGTGACCCAGACCAGGAGCTTTACACTTTTAAGCCGGTGGCAAATATGGCTGTTTTCGACAAAAATACTTTATATATATCCTCTTGTCCGCACCCCGAGCTTGCAATTCCGGAAGTGCCTGTGAATATGCTGATTTATGCGGAAGGGATCTTCCAAAGCCTTTCATCTCTGCGGGAGTATTATCCTTTTGCCAATGTGATCTGCGTAGACAGAGGGCCGAACAGTTCCATGGATTTTCTTTATGATATGGTATCGGATATTTTTCTGGACGAGAACCGCTATACTTCCGCGGTCAACCGTCTCTCTCATATTTTCAGTTCTAACGGGGGAATGCAGGCGCTGATCGACGATGCTTCCCGTTTTTTGGACGGGCCGATCGTGGTGATTGACAGCAGCTACCAGCTTCTTGCTACTTCCTGCCAGGATCTTCTTGTTGATGAAACGGGACTGGAGGAACAGAAAAGGATCGGCACGCTCACGCAGCGGAACCTGGAACGGCTGCGCCGGGATAAGATCTTTGAACTGATCAGAAAGAATCCGGAAAGGATGTTTTTCTCCAAGGCTCCGGACGCCCAGCATTGGTGGATGAATATGCTTGTCTATGTACATGGCATTGAAGTCGCGGAGGTGGGGATCATGGAGTACCGCAGAAAATTTTCGGCATATGATATGGAACTGATGGCATATTTGCGCCATCTGATATCGCTGGAAATCCAGCGGGGCAATTTTTTCAGCAAAAACTACAGTGTCGCACACAATCTGCTCACGGCCGATTTATTGAACAGGGATTACCCGGCAGCAGAGGTTATGATCCGCCACCGCACGGCTCTTCTGGGCTGGCGCACAGCGAAATTTTATTCCGTGCTGACTGTCTTCCCGGCGGACGGCTACTCTGACAAGAAGTTCTTCCGCCAGGGGGAACTTCTGGCTTCCCAGATGTCCCAGCTGATCTCTGACGCCCATTGGAGGGTCGGGGAAAAGGATATTGCTTTTTTGATCTTCCATGACCGCCGTTATCTGGAGGATCGCCTGGAAAACCAAAAGCTGAACGAGCTGCTGCGTATCAACCATATGATCGGCATACTGGGAAATCCGGTTTCATCCCTGATTGATGTAGGAAAATCTTATGAACAATGTCTCGCGCTGTACAAGGTGAGGGAGCATCTGCCGGAGGAGGAAACCGTAGCCCGTTACTCTGACCACAGTATCCTGCATATCGGCAGCATCCTGTACCAGTCTCAGGCCATTGAAGGTTTTTTTCATCCTTATGTGCTGATGATTCGTGATTATGACCAGGAAAACCATACGGATTATCTGAATACGCTGTATGAATATCTGACGTTTATCGACGATCCGAATACGATAGCGAAGCATCTGCATATTCATAAGAATACGCTGTATTACCGCAAGAATAAGCTGCAGGAACTCTTTCCGATCGATTTAAACAACGGCAATACAAGGCTGTATCTACAGCTGACAATGAAGATGATGAAGTTTGGCGGCGAATGATAACGGAACTGCAGTGCGCCAAAAAGCGGTGTAAAGCCTTTCTTAAGTTAGACTTTACACCGCTTATCAGGTTACACCGCAGTTTTTTCCGGTTCTATTAATTCTTATCCGCCGCAATCGCAAGCTTTGTCGCAATAGGCATAAAGATCATCTCCACGTCAATAACGGCCATGGAGCTTAAAATCTCCTGATTTCTCTTGCTAAACTGAACGGAATAATCTCTCCCGCGGATGTTTCCGTATATGCTTTTTCTTCATGCATATACTCAACAATATCTTTCGCTTTATAATTCCTGAACTTTTCAACTACTTTCTCTAATATTGCTTTTTCTCCGTCACTCAATATGGTGTAATCCATCCCACTGGTCGGATAAATATGAAGCATCGTATCATAATTATAGCTTATCTCTTCCTGTACATTGAGATTCTCCAGATTCATCAAACTATAATGCCCAATTGGCAAAGCTCCCATAGGCTCATGTCTGTATACCATACCAGTCATAGTAGAACCATTCTCAATAAATGCCAAAACATCAGAATACCAGAGCATTTTCATAAGTTTTACCTTGAAAAGATTTGAAACTTTTTCGGCCATGTAGGAAATCATGGCCTCAATTTTATCAATATTCAAGGCAGTGAAACCATTTGAATCCGATAATTCTTCAAAATTGGCATATTCTCCTTCAAGCGCCTGGCGTGTTAAAAACTCTTTTCCATATGAATCAAGCTTCTCGACAATTTTCGTCCTGATCTCCGAGCGCTTTGGTCCTGAGAACCTTTCCGCATTCTTTTTCAAAAAATCCAATGCTTGTAACGGATTATCCTTTACCAGACGAAGCATTGTATCATATGCTTCGTCCTGGATCGCCTTGCTCTCATAACGGGAAATCGTGGCTTCCCCCCACCCAAGTAATCTTGCGAGATCAACCTGAGACAACCCATAGTTTTCTCTGATAGCGACAATTTCATCAGATGTAAGCATGCCTTTATTTACACGATAGGCATTTCGGGCATTTAGAAGGTTCTTATTTGTCATTGAACCTGTTTCAAATTCATTTTCATCGTCATCAGCATTCGCACAAAAATAATATCTCTCTTCGTAAGTTACCTCTTCACCTTTTAGTATGATTGATGTAATACGTTTCCTCTCTTCTACCTCATGTGTTCTGCCGCAAAGCGGACAATCCATATGGAGCTTTCTTATTAATGTACTGTCCTTCATTACTTTACCTCCTTCGCCATTCCGATTTATGCATATGGAAAAGTCATTTTACCCTCCGCATAATGAAATGATACGCATAAAACATGCCGCTTCTGGTTTCCCTTTATTTTTAATTTTACATATACAAGTTTCTTATTGATATCCTTTCCAAAAACAAACAATAAATGGGGGTTTAAGTCGTCTTTATCGATCTTCGTTTCCGAATACTCTTTGATAGTAAGCTCCTTCAGCCTCGCAATGACATCTTCGGCATCATAATCAAGATCCAAAAGTGTATATGGTGTCGAAAATTTCTGCTTCTCATCGCGCTTCTTTTTGCGAATTAAAGTGAGATCCGTATCTATATCAAAATCATCCTTTCCTAAAATCGCACTCAATTCGTCTAGGAAAGCAATGACTTCTTTCTTTTTCGATTGTATACTAAGGAATATCGTATTCACCTCCCGAATTTTTCACTATCAATTGATAGTCCTCTCGTCGATTAATAGTATACCTGCTAATTAGTAGTTTGTCAATCAGATTTTTACTCATAAAGCATCTTCCGGATAGACTCATCGTTCATATTATCCTTCGTCACCCACAGATATCCGGTGCTGACCTGTGCTTCATTTCCCGCCTGCTGTACGGTTCTTGCGGCCGCCACCACAGAGGCATACCCGATTCCGAATGGATTCTGCACCACCAGGCCGGAAAGCTCCCCCGCTTCCAGAGCCTGGAGCTGTTCCTTCCCTGTGTCAAATCCCATGAGGACAATCTCGGTATTCATCTCGGCAAACGTCTCTTCTTCCGTATCTTCATTTTCTTCCCCTTCCCTGCCCTCAGATGGTTCGTTCTCCGCAGGCGTTTCGGACTTCTCCTTGCTCTTCTCAGCTTCTGACGATGTATCGGCAGCTTCCTTATTTTCATCAGACGGTGCCGGAGTGCCCGCCTCTCCATCATCAGTTTTCGGCTCTGATGAAGCATCCTGCTTCTGTTCATCCTCCTCTGATGTTTCTCTTTCCTCTGATGTTTTTCTTTCCTCTGATGCTTTTCTTTCCTCTGATGCTTTTCTCTCTTCTCTTGCTTTCTCCGCCTGCTCCATCGCTTCCAGAGCGAGCCGGGTCATCCCGTCATTGGTCGCGAAGATCCCTTTCAGCCCCGGATGCTGTTCGATCATATATTGCACGGCATCCACATTCGAGAAGCTTTCCTTTTCTGCCTTCCGTTCTCCTTCTTCCTGCCCTTTATTCTGCTCTTCTGCCATCTGTGTTTTTATATCATCCAGATTGTCGCAGTAGACAACTTCCGATACGTTGACATCCGGATAGTTGTCCGCGAGTTCTGCCTGAAAGCTGTTTACCCGCTCCCTGGCAGTCTCGGACTTGGAATCATGAACCAGAATCATCACATCCCCTCTTTTGCCGATCTCATCCGCCAGCTTGTAGGCTCCGGTGCGGGCCGCATCCTGATTGTCCGTCTTGACCGTACACTGAATTCCCTGGTAAAGATTGCCGGAATCCAGGGCAATGATCGGGATTCCGTTCTCTGTGGCAAGATCGAACTGCACCGTACAGGCTTCCTCATCGATACTGGCAATACCGATCACATCCGGATAGCGTGACAGCTCTTCGTCCAGAATGTTTACCTGCTCGTCAATGTCCTCTTCTCTGGCAGGCGCGTTGTATGTCACCTTGATCTTGTCGCTTCCCGTGTAGCCCAGTTCCTCATTGAGATCCTCAGCCGCCTGCATGACACCGTTCCTTACCGCCTTCCAGAAAGCGGTTCCTTCTGATTTCCCAATGATCGAGATATAGGAGCCCGGTTCCAGCCTCAATCCCCGGACCTCGCCGTAGGCTGCGGGTGAAATCTGGTTCAGGCTGGCCTGGTATGCCGGCTCTTCCGAAGTCTCCCCCGTAAATGTAGTCTGCTTGTCCTGCCCCGCGCATGCGGTCATCACAATGAAAAGCAGCATGGCTGCAGCCGCCGCAATCTTCCGTCTCATATCAAAACATCCTTTCTTCTGCGAATAGTAATTATTATACACTATTTTAGTTAAAAAAAAAGGAATATTTTCTTAAGGTTCTTATGAAATTCCTTGTATATTTATCTTTTTTGTATTAAAATAGAAAAAGCAATAGCGTTCGGTATTTGTCTGGGACAGATACGAGGTTGATTGCAATAATAAAAAGGAGGATACATACTATGGCACGCGTAATTAGTGATGAATGTGTTAGCTGCGGTACTTGTGAGGCTGAATGTCCGGTAGGCGCTATTTCTGAGGGTGATGGCAAGTACGAGATTGACGCTGATGCTTGTATCGACTGCGGAGCATGTGAAGGTGCATGTCCTACAGGCGCGATCGCTGAGGCTTAATTTAGGGTCGGATAAAAAAGGAAAAGCCGCTCTCCTTGAAGATTTTGGGGGGCTGAAATGGGCACTTACAGATGATTTTATTTCTCTGTAAATGCCCATTTTACTTTCTCAGGCCGTGAACAGTAACGAAAAGATTGTCTTTATTTGACGAACGTTTTTTTTCATCCCTTGGTACCCTATATGTTATAATAGGAGCGACACGAAAGGACAGGCAGTGAATCCAAAATCCATTCATCTTAAGGAGGTATCATAATATATGGACGAGGTCAGATACATGATTTCTGAAGCAGCCAAAAAGCTCCAGGTTGAGTCCCACGTCCTGCGCTACTGGGAAGAGGAACTTGGACTGACGATCGGCCGCACCGACATGGGGCACCGATACTATACGGAAGAGGATATACAGCTTTTTCTCTGTATCCAGAAACTAAAGAACGAAGGCATGCTTCTGCGTGACCTGAAGTTTATGATCCCTGAACTGACCGCCGCCCGGAAAAGGCTGAATTCCGCTAAGCCAGAAGAGTCTCCGGCCTCTGTCTCTCCGGCAGGGAAAGGGGAGGCAGACAGCGGCAAGGACGTGCGGACAGATGCGCAGGCAGATGATACTCCCGATGATGACCTGACAGCCGATGATTATATATGGATCGATATTGACCCGGCGGCTGACACCCAAAGCAATGTATCTCCGGCGGCAGGCGGTACCCGAAGCGGTGTGTCTCCGGCGGCGGACAATATCCGAAACGGTGGATCTCCGGCGGCTGACAATATCCGGAGCGGGGGCTCTCCTGGGTCGGAGAATATCCAAAGCGGTGCCTCCCAGACCGCAGGCAATATCCGAGGCGGTGCCTCTCAGGCCGCAGGCAGTATCCCGGGCGATGTCTCTCCGGCCGCAAACAAACAGGCCGATCTCCCGGCAGATGCTCCCGCGGCAGGCACCCTTTCTGCTGAAAATACCCTTCCGGAATCTGCTGCTCCGGCCTCCCCGCAGACGGCCTCCCCGGAAGCGGACGTCATCCAGGTGACGCAGTTGGAACAGGTGCGTTCCCTCATCGGAGATGTGCTGACAGATGTAGTCTCCGCCAACAATGAAACGTTAAAAAAAGACATCAGCCGCAAGGTTACTGCTGATGTCATCCGTGAGATGGACTTTTTATTTCAGGCAAATGAGCGCCGCGAAGAGGAGCATTACCGCAAGCTGGACACGCTCATACGCCAGCAGCAGGCGAGCCGGCGGGAAGCCGCCAGGGAGACTCCGCTTGGAAAGCTGAAAAAGCTTCTTACATAGTAAGGAGTAGTCGAAAAATAACTGAGACATCTTGGCTTGTCTATTTCTCCGACTGCACAGGTTATTCCGGGACAGTTCCTGAAGCTCTGCGATCATTCCGGCTGCCGCAGTTCATTTCCAAAGCGTGTATACTGCGGCATCCAGGCAAGCCGGACGGTTCCGATGGGGCCGTTCCTCTGCTTGGCAATGATGATCTCCGCTATATTCTTATCTTCCGAGTCATGATTGTAATAATCATCCCTGTAAATGAACATGCACACGTCGGCATCCTGCTCGATCGCTCCTGACTCACGCAGGTCGGAAAGCATCGGCCGCTTGTCGTTCCGGGATTCTACCGCACGGCTCAATTGGGACAGTGCAATGACCGGCACGTTGAGTTCCCTTGCGATTCCTTTTAAGGAACGTGATATCTCAGAAATCTCCTGCTGGCGGCTTTCATTGCTTCGTTTACTGCTCCCGCTCATCAGCTGCAGATAGTCGATGATGATCAGGTCCAGCCCCTGCTCCAGCTTATATTTCCGGCATTTGGAGCGCATCTCGGCGATGGAAATACCGGAGGTATCATCAATAATCAGTTTTGATTTCCCGATGACCCCCGCCCCTTCGATCAGCTTCTCCCAGTCCGTATCCTTCAGGTTGCCGGTACGCAGAAGCTGCGCGTCCACATGGGATTCCAGAGAAAACAGCCGGTTTACCAGCTGTTCCTTGGACATTTCCAGGCTGAACACAGCGACAGAACGGTTCTGTCGAAACGCCACATGCTGCGCGATATTCAGCACAAATGCGGTCTTGCCCATAGACGGCCTGGCCGCGATCAGGATCAGATCCGACTTCTGCAGGCCGGACAGCTTATAGTCCAGATCAATGAATCCGGTAGGGATCCCGGTCACGTTTCCTCTTGTCTTGGAGGCTTTCTCGATCACATCCAGAGCATTGAGCACCACCTGCTTGATCGGCACAAATTCCTGAAAATTGCCCCGCTCCACCAGCTCAAATACCTTTTTCTCCGTCATTTCCAGGATTTCCTCCAGAGAACGGTTCTGCATATAGCAGGTATTGGCAATTTCCTCATTGATCTTGATCAGCTTGCGCAGCGTCGCTTTTTCCTTCACGATCTGTGCATAATATTTCGCGTTCGCCGAAGTCTGAACCCCTGTCAGCAGATCCCTGGCGAACTCCATGTCGCTGATCTCCGGAGGAACATTTTTCTCCTTCAAATACTCCTGCAGAGTGATCAGGTCTACAGGCCTTCCCATGTGAAATAATTCTGCCATAGCATCAAAGAGGATGCCATAGGCAGACTGGTAAAAATCCTCTCCCGAAAGGATCTCCGTTGTCTCCAGAATGGCATCCTTATTCAGCAGCATTGCCCCTACGACAGCCGCTTCCGCTTCTATGCTGTGAGGCAGGATCCGTTTAATTACCGCCTCTTCCATAAAATCTGCTCCTTCTTCTCCTACCTGACCTCTATTCCTCTTCTTCAATCACTACCTTCAACTCTGCCGTCACTTCCGGATGCAGCTTCACCGCAACAAGGTGTGTCCCGAGTGTTTTCAATGTCTCCTTAAGCTGAATCTTCTTTTTATCTACGTCCAGCCCCATCTGATCCTTTACCGCGGCGGCAATCTCTTTTCCTGACACCGAGCCAAATGCTTTTCCGCCCTCACCCACCTTGATCTTAAGCTGCACCTGGCCTGCTTTCAGTTCGTCCGCCAGCTTCATAGCCGCTTCCTTGTTCTCTTTTGCGATCTTCTCCTCATTGTTCTTTTTCATCTTCAGATCATTGAGATTTTTATTATTTGCTTCCACACCGAGCTTTTTCGGAATAATAAAATTTCTCGCATATCCGTCATTTACACTTACGATCTCTCCTGCCTTTCCGAGAGACTTCACATCCTGCAGTAAAATTACTTTCATCGTTCTGCAACTCCTTTTCTATAATTATAGTGAACGACAAAATTTTTTATTTTTGTCGTTCACTGCGCCGATTTTTGCTGCGCCAAAGCGCAGTATCTACCTTTCAAAAATCGTGCGCATCCCCCGGAGGGTTTATAGTGAACGGCAAATTATTTTGTCGTTCACTATATCATATATCTCCTGCCTCAATCATCTGATCAATGGTGCTCTTCAACCTGCGGATCGCTTCCTGAACATCGATATTGTCAAACTGCGCGCCCGCGGCGTTGATATGGCCGCCTCCACCCAGCTTTTCGGCGATGATCTGTACATTCACCTCATCAATAGAACGGGCGCTCATGAATATCCTTCCGCTGTAAGCGGTAAGCACAAAGGAAGCCTTGATCCCGCTGATATCCAGCAATTCGTTGGCCGCCTGCGCCCCCAGCACGGTCGGGCTTTCGATATCGCCCGGACATTCCGCAATGGCGTACTCGCTGCGGTATACCTCTGCCATCCGCACGGCCTCTGCCTTCGCGCGGTAGGAATCCATATCATCCCGAAACATCTTTCTCACACGTGTGATATCCGCGCCGCATCTTCTCAGGTACGCCGCCGCTTCAAAGGTACGCACTCCGGTCCGGTTCATAAAGTTCCGGGTATCGATCATGATCCCGGCGTACAGACAGTCTGCCTCGACCGAAGGAATCCTGAGATCATCCACAATATACTGCAGCACCTCCGCGACCATCTCACAGGTAGATGAGGAATAGGGCTCCACATAAGAAAGAACGGCATTTTCAATAATCATACTGCCCTGCCTGTGATGATCCAGAACCGCAATGGTCTTGGACTGCTTCAGCAGCTCGGGGCACTCCGTCATCTGCGGCTTGTTGGTATCTACGACCACCACCATGGAATTCTCGTTGGCACGCTCCAGCGCCCTCTCCGGGGTCAGAAATATATCACTTTCATAAGCAGAGCTGTCTATGATCTCATCATACAGGGGACGAATGGAATTGGAAATCTCATCCAGAACCACATGGGCCTTCTTGCCCAGTTCCCTTGCCGCACGGTAGATTCCCATGCAGGCTCCCAGGCTGTCCGCATCTGCCAGTTTATGCCCCATGACAAAGATCTGATCCTTTACAATGATAAATTCGCGCAGCGCCTCCGCCTTTACACGGGCTTTTACACGGGTATTCCGGGAGGTCTGCTCCTTCTTTCCGCCGAAGTACTTGATGCCGTGGCAGTCCTTGACCACGGCCTGATCGCCGCCTCTCGCAAGAGCCAGGTCAATGGCCACACGGGCATAATTGTAACTCTGTGCATAGGTCGTGCTGTTCAGCCCCAGGCCGATACTCAGCGTAGCGGAACGGGCATTGCCGATGTTGACCTGCTTGACCTCCTCAAGAAGCGCGAACCTGTCCGCCTCGAACTTCAGATATGCTTCCTTTTTGATGACAACGAAGTACTTGTCCTTTTCCATTTTCTTCACGATGCCGTCCGCATCGTTGATATATTTGTTGATCTTTCGGTCGATCAACGCCACCAGAAGAGACTGGCGCACTTCCTCCACGCTTTCCATAATCTCATCGTAATTGTCGATATAGATCAGGCCGGCGATCATACGCTGGTTCTCAATCTCCCTCAGGTTGGCGTTCAGCTCTGTCACGTCTGTCATATAGGCGACAATAAAAAATTCCTTCTCACGCGGAATATGAAGCACTTCCTCCGCCTCACTGAAGCCCTCCATGGAGACCCTGCTGAGATGCACCTGGTAGTCGCGTTCTTTGTATCTTACCTCCAGTTCTACATTCTCATCGCTTTTGGGAAATACACTTCGATTCATATCCGGAATCAGCTTGCTCAGATATCTCTCCCGCCTCTTATCTCCGAAGACTTCCTCGAACCGGTCGTTCTTCCATACGATCCGGCCATCCTCCATCATCACCACATAGGGAATGGCCAGCTCCCTCAGGAGTGTATTCTGTATTCCCTTGTACTGGGTTGAAAACTGAATCATATCTGCCAGAATCAGGGAACGGTTGTGAAAGTACAGGATGCCGACGATCACTGCATAGATGATAATGAACACCGCCATCATTCCGGCTGCTTTTCTGTCAACCTCGTACATCCATATATTCATTGCGATCAAAAGCACTGTCATGATGATCGGCCAGCGCATGTACATCTTTAGCTGACCCTTCAAACGCACATCTCTCTTTTTCATCTTCTTTTCCTCTTTTACTAATCCTGACCGGATAAGATTTCAGTCTCTGCTCAGTACCCTCGCAGATACGGATCTCAGTCTCAATAGGTCTAGTATAACACCTTTTTCCCAATTAATCCACTATTATCTCAGATATACTTTTGTGCATTGCTGTGTTGAAGTTACAGTTCGCTGACTGGCCAGTGAACTGTAACGTGTTGAAGAGAAAAAAAAGAGCAGCCTCATCCGGGATTTTCCAATCTCTGGTAGGGCTGCTCCTTTCAGATGTTTTTTCAGTTATTAATCCTGAACATATGGCATCAAAGCAATATGTCTTGCTCTCTTGATCGCTACCGTAAGCGCTCTCTGATGCTTTGCACAGTTGCCTGTAATTCTTCTTGGAAGAATCTTTCCTCTCTCAGAGATATACTTTTTCAGCTTTGCCACATCTTTGTAATCAATTTCATTATTTTCTTTTCCGCAGAACACGCATACTTTTTTCCTTCTGCGCACGGGGCCTCTTCTCTTGAAGCCGCCTTCCGGTCTGCTTCCCTTTTCGTAAGCCATCTTCCTTTACCTCCTGATTGGCAGATCCTTAGGATCATCTAACCATACTTAGCTAAACGGCAGATCATCTTCGATCCCGTCTTCAATATTCATAAAACCGTCTTCATCCGGCATATTCATGAAACCTGCACCCTTATCTGCTGTCGGTGCCGGCGCCGGCTGCTGGTAGGAATTCTGCTGGTAAGAGTTCTGCTGATATGAATTCCTGTTGGCCTCGAACTCTGCCTTGCTCTCCGCAAATTCCTGATCTTCTACGATCACTTCGGTCGTGTATACCTTCACGCCGTCCTTGTTCGTATAGCTTCCCGTCTGGATACGTCCGGAAATCGCTACGCGCATGCCCTGGCGGAAATACTTCTCCGCGAACTCCGCGGAACGTCCGAATACCACGCAAGGAATAAAATCCGCGGTCGGTTCGTTGTCCCTCTTGAATCTGCGGTCCACGGCCACCGTATATCTTCCTACTGCGGTTGAACTTTCACTCTGTGAATATCTGACCTCCGGGTCTCTTGTCAGCCGACCCACCAAAACTACTTTATTCATATATACCTCTTTCTCTATGCCTCTTGCTTCACGCATAAATATCTGAGCACGTTATCCATGATACGGATACGCTGTTCCACCTCACCCGGAACAGTCGTGTCAGACTCGAAGTGTACGAAGTAGTAGAATCCTTCTCTCATCTTCTGAATCTCATAAGCAAATCTTCTCTTGCCCCATTCGTCAACGTCTGTCACGCTGCCGCCGAAACGAGTGATCAATGCCTTTACCTTCTCCACTACGTCCGCTCTTGCGTCATCTTCGAGCTTCGCGCTGACAACAACGGCTAATTCATACTTGTTCATGTGTCCTGCACCTCCTTCTGGTCTCTGGCCCCCGCCTGCCCGGGAGCAAGGAATAAATATCTGTCAGTCCTGCAAAATACTGACATGTATGTCACAGATACTTATCATAGCACAACAAATTTTATGAATCAAGCCTTTTTGCGAATTTCTCTTGTATTTTTTTCCACCAATTTCCTGGATACCATGATCTGGTGCCCGCATCCGCAGCATTTCAGGCGGAAATCCGCCCCCACCCGGAGGATCTCCCACTCGTGGCTTCCGCAGGGGTGCTGCTTTTTCAGCCGGATGATGTCTCCTACCGCAAAACGGTCTGCCATTGTTATCCCTCCTTGCTCTATCTTTCCTCGATCAGGACTCCCTGAACAAGGAAACGCTCGTCCTCGAGTACATTGGTACAGGTGGAGAGGCTGACGATCCGGGAGCCTGAATTCAGTTCCACCTCTACCTGGTAATTGGAAGAATTCCGGCACAGCTCCAGGTAATTTTGAAAGTCCTCGTCCGTAGCGAACTCCACATCATAATTGTCCGCCGTGGCCTTTACGACTCCCGCCGAAAACACCTGATAGACTTTTGTCATCCCGTCAGGCGTATAAATATAAAAATAAGGATGCTGCTTACAGAATTCCTCATCCGCATAGGCGTTGAGTTGGGAGAACATCTCACCACCCACCTTCAGATTGTGCCCGTAGATAATCGAATTCCGGTCGGTAAATGACGAATGACACCGCATGTCAAGGAAAATAGCTCCCAGCTTATTGTCATTTGCGGAAAATGTTTTCGTCAGATATTCTTCATTGTCCCGGCTTTTTACTACAGGATAGCTGATAACGGCCGGCTCTTCCAGGCGGATCCAGGCTACCGTATCCGGATTTTCCGCCAGCAGGGCGTTAAAGTCAACCTGGAAGGTGTCTGTCACTTCTTCGCCTTCCTCTTCCGGCTCCTTTTCCTTGACCGCCATCTCCTTAACCTTGTCATATTCCTGCCCGCCAGTGTAATATGGAAGGATCATCAGCACGATCTGATAGATAGAAAACGCGAGGATCGCAAAAGCGATCAGCATAATCAGGGTCGTCAGCACACCGCCTTTTTTTTCTTCCTTTTGATTTCCTCTTTTCGCTTGTCTTTTTGCCGCCTTCCCGCCATTCTTACCGGCAGCTTTGCCGGAAGTTCTGCCGCCGCTCCTGCCGCCGGCCTTGCCGGGAGTTCTGCCGCCGCTCTTACTGACGGTCCTGCTGTTTGCTTTGCCGCCCGCTGTTTTGCCTGCGCTTCCGCCGGACGCTGACGTCCGCCTGCCCTTCTGGTTCTTTTTTTCCATAGTTTTGCTTACACAAACCTGCCTTTCTAAACATCTATATACCCGCGGCAACTGCGATTTTCCGCAAGTATCCTAAGCGCCAAAATATCTTTTGACGCTTTCATATAATATATGATTCGACCGTCAAAAGCTCTCATTTCTCTTGCCGGCTAATTTTCCGTAGCTCCATGCCACAATATATGAGGGCAATGCACCACATCGCCTCCATATATTGCGGCACGAATCTTCAAAAAATTATCTCAGTAATGAAAATGGACTTTTGACGGTCGAATCATATATGCAGTTGTCTAAAATCCGAGATTTTCATCTACCAGAATGACCTTTGTCCGCTTCGGAACCTTTGAAAATCTGGTGATCAGGATCTGACAGCAGATACATTCCGGCGATTTGCAGTCAGCGCAGGTTCCCTTCTCCACACAGGGGGTCCGGATTCCGAACCTCTGGGCATTGATCGGAGCTGCCTCGTTGCGGGCACGGCTCATGGCGTCCGCTTCTGTCTTTACGACCTTGTTCATACCGACGATCAGAAGCACATTCTTCGGGCCGTAGGAATATGCTGCCACACGGTTCGCGTTCCCGTCAATATTTACCAGGATTCCGTCTTCACTGACCGCATTGGTGCTGCCCACGAAAAAGTCGCAGTTCAGAGCCTGGTGCATCACTTCCTGCTGTTCCTCCCGGGTCTCCTTCGCTTCCCGATCCAAGACCTCATAGTTCCCGGCGCGCAGGGCGTCGAACAGGCCGATCTCCTGTGCGGACATTGCGCCGCCCCAACTGACGGAACTGCCCTCAGGAATCAGTTCCAGTGCTTTTGTAAGCGCCTCTTCCTTTGTCTTTACATAATAAGCTTCCATGTTGCGAGATTCCAGTGCTTTTACTACGCGCGCTCCTAACACTTCGTTGCGCATTTCTCTCACGTTCATTTTTTATCCACCTTTCTGCTGTTTTATATAGTCACGGCCGATCCGTATACGCATTCCTTCTATTTTTCTGTACTTAATTCTAATCATTCCGGGCATTCTTGTCAACCCGAAACAAAAATGATTGTTACAGGCCTTGTCTTGTAGTTATTATTCACAGCCTAAATATTTTCCGGCACGAATAGACCTATCAGATTGTGAATTGTGACACACCAATCATAAAAAAGAACATAGACATTTTTGAAGTAGGATGTTATCATAAAATAATTGATTGAGCTTAGGAACTATACGGAAAAACTAAGGAGAGGCAGTAATGGAATATAGTGCAGCCAGTGTGAAATTTCTCCTTTGGTATGTGGAAACGAAAGAAACCGCAAAATTATTGCAAGATCATACCTTTGATGAAATAAAAGAAATGGTATTTATGCAAAATCTTTATCAGCAGAGATCAAAGGCCCGGCAGCAGAGTGAATTTAGCTGCATAAAGAAAAGATTGGAATCCATCCCTGATGAATTGATCCGGCTGCTGATAAAAGCAGATATCCAGACAGCAAAGTTGATCACTTTTATCGCCTGTATGGCTACGGAACGTCTTTTATTTGAAATGGTCTATGAAATATACCGGAATAAAGTGAAATACGGAGAAGAAAAAATTTTAGATACAGACTTGAATGTTTTTTTTCAGGATAAGCGTGACCAAAACGAAAAAATTGCAGGATTTTCAGATGAAACGATTCGAAAGTTAAAGCAGACTTTCTCAAAATATATGGTAGAAGCAGGTCTGATTTCAGGCAAAGGGACAGAAAAAAAGATTGAGCATCCTTATATTGATTGGGGCATGAGGGACATTCTGTTTCGGAATCATATGGAAAAATATTGGTATGCAATAACGGGAGAGATGTAATGGAATTTCAGGAAAAGCTGGATAAAATATGGGATCGGATATCGGATGAGGATTTTCTGGCAAACAGAGGTGTCGCGAATGAAGTCAGATATTATATTTTTGACTATGAAGCAGCCGATGAGCTGATTGTCCGAAAAAAATTAAAAATGTTAAAAAAACAGAACCGCCCGGATGCAGATGGATTTCGCATTGTGGAGTATGATCTGTTTCTGATGATTCTCGATGTACTGAATGAACGTGGATATCTTGATAAATGTATTCAGTTTGAGCAGAACAAGGGAAGAGAATATTTGTATAATGCGATTTCAAAGCTATTGCGTCTGACGTCGTCAGGTAATCTGATCGTCAATAGAATTGTGAAGGACACACCAAAGGATGCTGTGGTATTTATTACTGGAATCGGAAAGGTTTTTCCGTTTGTACGCTCCCATAATATATTGAATAATTTACACCAGATATTAGATTACGTGCCGGTAGTCATGTTTTATCCGGGGGTATGGAACGGGGATTTTTTAAGCTTGTTTGGAACAATCCAGGATGGAAATTATTATCGTGCATTTCCATTGATCGCGTAAAGTTCAGAGAGGAGCATACCAAATGAAGATCAGAGAGATGTTTTACAAAAAAATAGACCGAGAGATTAAAGGCGTGATCAAGGTTGGTCAGGCGGACGATGAAAACAGGTATCAGGAACTGGAGGAGTATGTAGTGACAGAGGAACTGGAAGATTATATGAGCCGTTTTTTTGACGCTTATCTGAAAAGTGTTGACGAAAAGACGGATAAGATGGGAACTTGGATATCCGGTTTCTTTGGAAGTGGTAAATCACATTTTCTGAAAATTCTGTCATATCTTCTGAAGGACATAGATGTGTTGGATGAAGAGGGAAACAGGTATTTGGCATCTAGCTTCTTTACAGAAGGGGTAAAGGTTCAAAATGCAGATCTGAAGAAAAAAATTCAAAAAGCAGCACAGATTAGTGATGATGTGGACGTCATCCTTTTTAATATTGATTCTAAAAGCGGCAGCGATTCTAAACTGAATAAAGAATCCATCAGGGATGTGTTTATCAAAGTTTTCAATGATCATTTGGGATACTGCGGTTCTATTCCCTTTTTAGCAGAATTTGAGCGGAAGTTGGATAAAGACGGAAAATACAGTTTATTCAAGGAAAAATTTGAGGAAATCAATGGGGAGTCATGGACAGAGGTCAGGGAAGATTATTATTTTATCCAGGATGAGATCATAGAAGCCGTAGTGTCTCTGGGAATTATGAGTGAGAAAGAAGCTAATAACTGGGCAGAAAACGCACAGAATACATATAATATGTCTGTGGAAAAGTTTGCAGATTATGTCCGAAAATATTGTAAAGAAAAAGGAAAATATCATAGGGTTATTTTTCTTGTGGATGAGATTGGGCAGTATATTGCAGATGACAGCCAGCTTATGGTAAACTTACAGACCGTAACAGAAGACCTGGGAACGGCCTGTGAAGGAAAAGCATGGATTGCAGTAACCAGCCAGCAGGATATAGATTCGATCACAAAGACTATGGGAAATGATTTTTCCAAAATCCAGGGGCGTTTTGATATACGGATTGCATTATCTTCCGCGAATGTAGATGAAGTGATCCGGAAAAGAATCCTCTATAAAGCAGACATGGCGGTCGGTATTCTTCATGGCTTGTATCAGGAGTATGAGTCTATCCTTAAAAATATGATCGTATTCAGTGAAGGGACTCCCTATATGCCGCTTTATGAAGACGCGAACGATTTTGCGGCAGTTTATCCGTTTATTCCCTATCAGTTTAAACTGTTGGGAAATGTGCTCACCTCGATCCGTCAGTTTAGTTCCAGCGGCAAAAATATGGCGGACGGCGAGCGGTCCATGCTTGCTCTGTTCAAAGAAGCCGCTCAGAAGTATGAAGACGAGAGAGAAGGAATTCTGATACCGTTTAATGCGTTTTATAGTGCTCTGGACGATTTTATTGATCATACTCATAGAATTGTGATCACGCAGTCTGCTAAAAATCCAAGACTGTCAGAGTTTGATGTGGAAGTTCTGAAAGTATTGTTTATGGTAAAGCACGTAAATAATTTTAAAAGCAATGCAGAAAATATCACAGCTCTGATGATTTCCAGAGTTTCCGAAGATACGGTAGAATTACGCAGACAGGTAGAAAAATCATTCCGCCTTCTTTCAGATGAAGGGGTGGTGCAGAAGAACGGTGATGAATATACGTTTTTGACAAATGAAGAGCAGGATGCAGAAAACCATATCCGCGAGATCTATGTGGAACCTAAGGAGGTTATAAACTATGTGGCGCAGGTCGCGTTTGAGGAGATTATTGCGTTTACAAACAGTAAATATAAGTACAGCAGCCGCTATCAGTTTGGTTTTAATCAGCAGATTGATGACCGTATGATTCGGAGCAATTCCTCCAACCGTCTCACCCTTCATTTGCTGACAGCTTATTGCGGAAAGGAAGATGATCTGAGCCTTTCCATGCTTTCTTCTACAGAAAATAGCGTTGTGGTTCGTCTTTCAGATGAATATGAATATCTGGCAGAGACGACAAGCATGAAAAAAATAGAAGTTTTTTTGTCGAAACCGGATTTGGCTAAAATGATAAATTATGAGGAAATCCGAATTCATAAACAAAAAGAACGGAACGACAGAGTAGATCGCATTCGTAAATATGTAGAGATGGCGCTGGAATCTGCAAGGATTTACGTGAAAGGAGAGAAGATCACTACAAAATCAAAAGGTGTAGTGAATCGTATCAATGAGGCCTTTTCCAAATTAATAGACAGTGAATACAGTAAACTGAAAAGTATGGAAACAGAGCCTGACAGCAGTGATATTCTGGATATTCT
The DNA here is from genome assembly GCA_009774255.1 of Faecalicatena sp. Classification (GTDB taxonomy): domain Bacteria; phylum Bacillota; class Clostridia; order Lachnospirales; family Lachnospiraceae; genus Schaedlerella. The sequence goes on along the minus strand of VSNK01000012.1, from coordinate 3,081 downwards.
GAAAAAAACAAAGATACAGCTTACATTAAACCTTCCGGGAAACAGAGAACCGAATGCAGACGCGCTGCAGGAAGTGGTATCGACGATTCAGTATGAAGGAAAACAGGGAAGACGTTTTTCAATCAAGCAGGCTCTGGATAAGTTTACAGATATGCCATATGGCTATACCGAAGTGGATGTGGAATACTTGTTGGCAGTGTTGTATAAAAAAGGACAGATCTCACTGAAAATGAACAGTGTGGTCTATGGCCCGGCAGGGACTTCTACTGATGAGGCGTATAAGTTTTTTACAAAAAGAGAATACAGGGAAAAGATACTTCTGGAAATGAAAGCTGTGCCGAAAACGTCCTGGGTGAAATCGGTCAAGGATGTGATCACAGAATTTTTCGGAAGGACGGTTGGATCCGAAGATACGGATGCCATCATGCGGGATTTCAGAAATTTTGCTGAGATAAAAATTGCGAAGCTGGAGGAGATTCTGCGGGAAGAATATCGTACCGGGGCCGGCCTTCCCGGAAAAGATATTCTGGAAAAGGCAATCCGTCTGATGGAAGAGACGGGTGATATCAACGACCCGATGATGTTCTATGAAAGGGTCCATGAATTATATGATGATTTTGACGAACTGGTAGATGATCTTAGAGACCTGCAGACATTTCTCGGAGGAAGGCAGAAGGAAAAATTTAAACATGCCTGCCATACGCTGCAGATTTTCGAAAACAGTGAGAATTACATTTCAGATACGCAGGTCTTGGATTATGCCGTACAGGTTCGAAAAATTATAAAGCTTAAGCGGCCTTATGACTATATTAATAAGCTGGAGGAATTTGACAAAAAGCTTATTGATGCCATCAGGGAACTGCTGGAAAAAGATACGGCAAGAATTGAGCCGGAAGTCTATGCGGACAGAAAGATTGCAATAGACAGCATTCAGGAAGACCGTCCTTATGCAAAAAAAGTGAAAATAAATATAGAGCAGCGGTTTGATGATTTGATAGAGAAGCTTCGGAGGATTCATGATATGGCTGCTCTGAACGGTATTCCGGCGGAGAGCAATGCCCTTCTGCAGAATTGTCTGAGGCTGATCGAAAAAGAAGAGGAAGCATATCAGAGAAGCATACAAAAATCAGCAGGTAAAGTGGAAGAAGCCAGAAAAGAAAAACCACAGCCTGAAAAGCCGAAAAAGGTGATCAGAACGCTTCCTGTTTCTATGAGAACTCTGACCAGTAATAAGACGTATACCATTCGTGACCGGGGGGATGTAGATGCGTTTCTTCAGGAGCTGAGAAAAGAACTGGAATCCAGGCTGTCGGAGGATACGGTGATTAAGCTGAATTAAAATGAGTTGGAGAGTGCAGGAAGTTGTAGATAAAATAGGATGATGAAAATATGGATAAAAACAAGATAAAAAGTTTCGCGATAGATGCCAGAGAACAATTGATGAAGTCTGCGGAAAAGCAAGCCGGCCTCTGCGGAATTACAAAAGAGAACTGGAATGCCGCGCCGATTCAGAAGGGCGATGGCTTTGAAATATATAAAACGGCTGCCGGAACAGAAAAAAAATTTTTTGCTTCTGATATCCGGCGGAGAGAAAATCTGGTGTTGGCTATCGAAAGACAGGGATTTGACCAGATAATGGAGGAAACGGCATATACGTGGTTTAATCGTCTGATCGCCATTCGTTTTATGGAGGTAAATCATTATCTTCCGACCAGAACGCGTGTGCTTTCCTCGGAGACAGGCGGAAGGACACCGGATCTGGTCAATCACTTTATGGATGTGGACCTGAATATGAGTGAGGAAGAAATCATTCAGGTGCAGACGGCGAAGGAGGAAAACCGATATGACGATGCGTTTTCGCTGTTGTTTGTAAAGCAGTGTAATGAGTTAAATGCGCTTCTGCCAGGGCTGTTCGAAAAAACAGATGATTATATGGAATTATTACTGAATCTCTCATACAACAAAGACGGTGTTGTACGTATGCTTGTTGACGATGTACCGGAGAGAAATTTCGATATAAATGAGGAGGGACAGGTAGAGATCATCGGATGGCTGTATCAATATTACAATACGAAGCTGAAGGATGATACTTTTGCAAAATTAAAGAAAAATATTAAGATTACAAAAGAACGGATTCCTGCGGCTACGCAGCTTTTCACCCCGGACTGGATCGTGCGCTATATGGTGGAAAACAGCCTGGGGAGACTGTGGTTGGAAGGACATCCCAATGATTTGGTGAAGGAAAATTGGAAATACTATCTGGAGGAAGCAGAGCAGGAACCGGAAGTGCAGGTTCAATTGGATGAGATAAAAAAAGAATATGCCATGCTTCGCCCGGAGGATATAAAATGTATCGATCCCTGTATGGGAAGCGGGCATATACTGATCTACCTCTTTGACGTGCTGATGCAGATTTATGAGTCAGAGGGGTATTCCCAGCGGGAAGCAGCAAGGAGTATTCTGGAACATAATCTGTTTGGTTTGGATATTGATAAACGCGCGTATCAGATGGCATATTTTTCAGTCATGATGAAGGCAAGGCAGTACGACAGGAGGATTCTGACAAGAGGGATCGTGCCCCATGTATATGCTATTGAAGAGAGTAATTATGTAGAGCCATATACTGTGGAATATTTTGCGGATGGGGATGAAAGCCTTAAAGAGGATGTCAGTACGCTAGTTCGGGAAATGCATGACGCAAAGGAATATGGGTCGATATTGAATGTGACGGAGGTTGATTTTGGCAGGATTTATGAGCGGTTTGATGAAATAGAAGGTGATATTTCTCTGCATAAAAAGGGCGTGGAAGAGATGCTGCCGATGGTGAGGGCGGCGCATGTACTGGCACAGAAATATGATGTGGTGGTGACGAATCCGCCGTATATGGGAAATAACGGAATGGGGAGTAGTCTTAATGAGTATGTCAAAAATATTTATCCAGATGTAAAGTCTGATATGAGTACGGTTTTTATGGAAAAAACGATTCAATTGAGTAAGCAAAATGGATATATGTCTATGATTAATATTCCAGTTTGGATGTTTCTTTCTAGTTATGAAAAACTTAGAAAAAAAATTTTGAAT
>VSNK01000119.1 GCA_009774255.1 Faecalicatena sp. | reverse complement strand
TTACGAAGTCGTATTTATTTGACAGTAGAATATAATGTTGAAAAGTATTGAAAAGTTCAATATATGCGTATAGAAAATTTCCACAATTGAAGATTCGTACAGCATGAAAAATTCTTTCAACAGGATGCATTTCCATTGTAGTGTCAAATAATGTCATAGGGATAAATGGAATAACAATAGGTTTATTGATTAATTTTTTTGTAGAACAGTCAAAAATTTTATCAAGACAACAAGTCGGCACTTCACAATGAATCGCATAATTAAATGCAATTTTAGAGAGGCCTAATTTGAATGCATCATTATCAAGGTTGAAATGATAATATAAAGACTTAAACTTGCCTTCTTCATATTTTACATATTTCGAATCTGCATTTTCTAATTTTATTACCTTACCAGCTTTATATGTTGCGGTATATAAATTTCCGTCCTGATCACACATAACTCCAGTGTATGGTGTACCTTTAGTATTTCGAGTTTTGTGCATATTTATTTTAGCCACAATAGGAGCAAATATCTGAGTAAATGCCTTGTCTTGTTTGGAACCATACAGCCCATTGCACGTTTTGCAGTATATTCCTTCATCTTCAAGACTGCCACCAATTGCATTATGAATAATATGCTCTTTTGATTTATTTTCGTTATTTAGTGGAATTCCACAGATAATACATTCTCTCATTATTGGTTACCTCACTTTAGCATGATACAACAAGTTTCTGTCTTTTAAATTACCAAATACATAATACCACAAAAGTATGAATATTTCTACCGTGCTATTTCACCCATTGCCGATTTGAACCCTCCCCCAACGAGGCAAAATCAAAAAGTATAAAAAATCAAAATGTACAAAGGCAAAATCAAATTGTATCAAAGACACCATTTACATAGATGAAGGCATCTCTGGTACGAATACGAAAAAACGGAAAGAATTTAACCGCATGATTGCGTGTGCGAAAAACGGTGATTTTGATTTGATTGTAACAAAAGAAATCTCCCGTTTTGCGAGAAATACCCTTGATAGTATATTCTATACCCGTGACCTCAAGAAGCACGGCGTGGGAGTTATCTTTATGAATGATAACATCAACACTTTAGACGGCGATGCGGAGCTTCGCCTTGCCATTATGTCCTCGATTGCACAGGAGGAAAGCCGTAAGACTTCCGAGCGTGTGAAATGGGGGCAGAAACGCCAGATGGAGCAGGGAATTGTGTTTGGGCGGAGTATGCTTGGCTACGATGTGAAAGACGGCAAAATGTATATTAACGAGGAGGGGGCAAAAGTTGTCCGCCTTATCTTTCACAAGTTTGTAGATGAGGGAAAAGGCACTCATGTGATTGCCCGAGAACTTCGTGAGGAGGGCATTAAGCCCATGCGGGTAAAAGAATGGCAGAACACAGTCATTCTCCGTGTAATCCGTAATGAAAAATACTGCGGTGATTTGGTGCAGAAAAAAACCTATACGCCAGATTTTTTATCCCATGAAAAGAAAGTAAACCTCGGACAAGAAGAATTTGTGATTATCAAAGACCATCATGAACCGATTATTTCTCGTGAGCTGTTTGATAAGGCAAACCGCATGTTAGACGAAAAATCACTTTCAAAGAAGGGAAAATCAAAGCACAGCAGCCGTTATCCGTTTTCTGGAAAAATCAAATGCGGATGCTGCGGTTCAAGTTATGTGGCGAGATATAAAACCCGAAAAAATGGAAACCGCTATAAAGCGTGGCGGTGTCTTGAAGCTGCAAGGCATGGAAGTCCTCACGTGGACAAAGCAGGGAATCAAGTTGGATGCAGGGGACTTAGCATACGCAATGAAGATGCAACTCACATCATGTACCTTGTCACGAGTAGCTTAAAGTATAATAAGGAGAAAATCACTGACAATTTGCTGGCTATTATCAAGTCTATTATCGCAATGGATACCGCAGGTACAGACAGTGAGAAACTAAAATCACAGTTAAAAATGATTGAGGAAAAACGCACAAACCTCATTGACCTTTATACATCTGGCGATATTACCAGAGATGAATTTACAACAGCAAGGGCAAAATGTGAGAATGAGATTGCCGAACTGCAATCCGTTATAGATAGCATGCCAGAGTATCCAGGCAAATGCTCCGGCGGAGCATTTGAGCGGATAGATAAACAAAGGGAGAAACCTTCAAAACAGCAAGAACTTGTTGCTGAAATTACAGAAGCGATGAAAGAGCTTATAAATGGTGTGGAATATGAAGATGAATTTTATAAAGAAATTTTAGATAAAATGGTTGTGAATGACAAAGACCATATTGATGTGTATTTGAATCTGCTCCCCCACAAATGGAGCTATACGGCTGCAAAAAGCGTAAATTGTCCACAGAGTAAACTGCTTACGGGAAAGTATCCACCGGAAGATTCCCGGCACACAGAGCAAAAAAAAATGTGGGCCCCTGAAGTGAAAGCGCCCCTCTCCCGTCGGTCAGGGGCAAGTCGGTCGCCGCAATGAAAATCGGCTTTGCCGATTGGCGGCGCCCTCGGAACATTTCAGGGGCTTCTCTACCTATATCTGTCAATATTCCTGTTACCTCATTATAAGGCATCGTATATCTCTGTGCCAGATACCGCATGGAAGCAGACAGCTCCCCGTCAGGCCCTCCAAACTGCGATATGATTACCTGTGCCAGCTCCGGATTTGTCTGGCTGATCTTGACCGGATACTGTAATCTCTTTTCATAGCTCCACATAAATCAACATCCCCCTTCCTGCCATGGCCATGGCTCATTGATCCAGTTCCATTTTTCGGAATCGGAAAAGACCGCGGTATCTACAGTCAGAGGTCCATAGTTCTCTGCGTACTGTTTCAGTGCTTCGTTACGCATGCAGCTATATTTCCGGAAATAATCCATTGCCTCCTCATCGCAGGGGTGAGTATCCAGATACAACTTGACGTCATCCACCGCAAAGCTGACTTCATTGATATAATTCAATAAATCCTCTCTACATGTGCAGTTCTTCATCGTTTCCAGCCTCCTCTCCCAAGAAATGGTTTATCCAGTTCCTCAAAGATAGTTCCTGTCTGGAAGCCTTCGCATATATCGAAGATATCGCGCCAGGTCTGCCAGGGTACATAAGCCATGGCGATCGGCATGCCGTAGAGAGGATCATCTCTCCGGCACCCGCAGCCTTTGGGGGATTTCCTTTCCCGGCGTTCGGCTGCCTCCCTTGCCTCCGGGGCAGGTGTGCAGCATCCGCTGTTCTCTCTTTGCATGTTATCCATTCTGGGCGCCGGCTCGGAAGTGCCGCAGCATGTATCCATCTGTGGAGCCGGATTATGGCATCCCATATGCATGCCTGGCACCGGGCGGGACTGACGCATATTGCCCTGGCGGCCATAACGCATATTGTTCTGATAATTCGCCATTTGCGATTACTCCTTCCATGATTCGGTTTACAATAGTATATTATGGAATTCATGAGAAAAAGGTTCCATTGGTTGGAAAATGGCATCTCGAATACGAATAAAAAAAGTTGTTTTTATATATAAAAAAAGCTATAATACTGAAAAGAGGTTATTATTTCAGTTTCCAGTAAAATATAAGAAGAGTATTTCTATATTTGTCGTGGAAAATAGATTTTATGGGAACAATAGCTTTGATGAAAATATACGAATGAAAGATATATGTCAGATTACGGGATAAAGGAGATAAGGTTTTATGTGTGGGTTTGCAGGATTTGTAGGGGAGGTTGAGAACCGGGAAGGGGTGCTTGTCGATATGATGAATACCATTGTCCACCGGGGACCGGACAGTGAAGGGAAGTTTGTGGATGCGTATGCGGCACTGGGATTTCGGCGGCTGAGCATCATCGACCTTTCCGAAGTCGGGGATCAGCCTTTATATAATGAAGATAAAAGCAAGGTACTGGTATTCAACGGAGAGATCTATAACTATCAGGAGCTGCGCAAAGAACTGGTGGAAGCGGGGCATGTGTTCGTATCCAATACGGATTCGGAGACGCTGCTCCACGGATATGAGGAGTGGGGGGAAAAGCTGCTGGACCGCCTGAGGGGAATGTATGCGTTTGTAATCTGGGACAGAGAGAAGAAAAAGCTTTTTGCGGCAAGGGATATTTTTGGGATCAAACCATTATATTACGCGCAGATGAATGGGACATTACTGTTCGGCTCAGAGATCAAGTCTTTTTTGGAGCATCCAAGGTTCGATAAGATCTTTAATGAGGAGGCGCTGGGCAATTATCTTTCCTTCCAGTTCGTACCGACCAATGAAACCTTTTTTAAAGGCGTATTCTGCCTTCAGCCGGGGCATTATTTTGTCTACGAAAACGGACAGATGAAGATCACCCGCTATTTCGAACCTCATTTCACGGGAGATTGTAAGAAATCCTTCGAGGAAGTGGTGGAGGAGGTCGAGGCCGTCATGAAGGAGTCGGTGGAAAAGCACAAGATCAGCGATGTGGAAGTGGCTTCTTATTTGTCCAGCGGCGTGGATTCCAGTTATCTGACTTATCTGGGACAGGTGGACCGCACCTTTACGGTGGGGTTTGATGAGGGAAAGTACAGTGAGATTCGGGATGCGAAGGAATTTGCGGAAAGCATTCATATGCAGAATGACGCGAAGGTCATTACACCTGAGGAATATTGGGACAGGCTGTCGGATATCCAGTACTATATGGATGAGCCGGTGGCGGATCCGGCCGCGATCGCGTTGTTTTTTCTGAGTGAAGAGGCTTCTAAAAAAGTAAAAGTCGTGCTTTCCGGCGAAGGGTCCGATGAATTGTTCGGCGGCTACAATATTTACTGCGAGCCGCTGGAGCATACGGCGTTCAATAAGATCCCAATGCCTATCCGCCGCGCGCTTGGAAAATTTGCGGAATACTGCCTGCCGAGGCGGATGAAGGGCAGAGGATTTTTGATGCGCCATGGAAAGACGCTGGAGGAACGATATTTCGCAAACGCGACGAACATTTTTACGGAACGGGAAGCGGACAAGATCTTGAAAAAAGGATGTGCGCCGGGAATCCGGAAGGTGACGAAGCCTTTGTACGATAGGGTTAAGGGGAAGGATCCCGTGACGAAAATGCAGTATGTAGACCTTCATCTCTGGCTTGTCCATGATATTTTAATGAAGGGGGATAAGATGGGCATGGCAAATTCTCTGGAAGTAAGGGTGCCGTTTCTGGACAAGAAGGTGCTGGAGCTGGCAGAGACGCTGCCTTTGGATTATAAAGTGCGTGCGCCGAAAACAAAGGTGGCGCTGCGCGGCGCAGCAGAGAAGGTCATCCGCAGCAAGACCGCGGAAAAGAAGAAGCTGGGATTTCCCATTCCAATCCGGGTGTGGCTCAGGGAAGAGAAGTATTATCAGCGTGTGCGGGAGATGTTCACTTCCGAGGCGGCAAGGAAGTTCTTCAATACGGAGCTTCTGCTGAAGATGCTGGATGCCCATAAGAAGGGGAAGAACATAAATGAAAAAACAGATGACAGCCGTAAGATCTGGTCCGTATATATCTTTCTGGTGTGGTATGACCGGTTCTTTGGACATGAAAAGCCGGTGCATCCGGCCAGGCTTTCGGCGGTCTGAAGTATGAAGAGAATGTTATGGCCGTCTGTGCTGGGGCGGCATGGCCGCAAAGTAAGAAATTTCATAACTACTCAGGACAGCAGACCTCAGACCCGTCTGCTATGCAGCTCCTGTCTGAGGTTTATGGGCGCTCCGCCCAATAGCAATATGAAAAAACAGCCTTTATCAAGTAACCTTGCACAGTCTGTTTTTTCATATTGCTGCTGTCCTGAGTAGTTAAGAAATTTCCAGGGATTAGACAGGGGAGATGAATATGAGAAGCAGGATCGTACAGCCGCTGAGGCGGAATCAATACAGGGGAGAAATGCGCCGGGATATCTGGCAGGAGCACGGGAACGAGAGCAAAAAAAAGCGGGGAGCGCTTTCTGGGATTCTTGTCATGGACGCGCAGTATTTCGATTATGATCTGCTGCTGGTGATCATTTTTCTGATGTGCCTTGGCCTGATTATGCTGTACAGCACCAGTGCCTACGAAAATGGTACGTACTATTTCACCAGGCAGGCAATATTTGGGGCTGCAAGCTTTACATTGATGCTGCTGGTATCCAAGATCGATTATCATCTGTATGGAGCTTTTTCGCTGGAGTTCTATTTTCTGGCCATGTTCCTGATGGCGTTGGTACAGACGCCTCTTGGAAAAAACGGCAATGGAGCAAGACGCTGGATCCGGATTACGGATTCGCTGACTCTGCAGCCGGCCGAAGTGATGAAGATCGCGGTTATTTTATTTATTTCCTATGAACTCTGCAGATTGGGAAATAAAGCCCATACAAAGGAAGGCGCGATCCGGATCTTTTTTTTCGGACTTGTGGCCGCAGGCGGCGTGAGATATCTGACGGACAATCTGAGTACGGCGATCATTGTGCTGGCAATCACCTGTATCCTGTATTTTGTCGTACATCCAAAGCTGAAGCCGTTTCTGGCGCTGCTTGTGGGAGGAGGCGTGCTGCTTGCCGTGCTGATCAGTTTTTTATCGTCCACCTTATCGGAGAGTGATAATTTCCGGCTCTCAAGGATCATTACCTGGCTGGATCCGGAAAATCATACGGACACTGGAGGCTTTCAGGTCATGCAGGGCTTGTATGCTATCGGTTCCGGCGGATTCTTCGGGAAAGGGCTGGGGAACAGCACCCAGAAGCTGGGAGTGATCCCGGAGGCGCAGAATGATATGATCCTTGCCATTGTGTGCGAAGAATTAGGGGTATTTGGCTCGATCATCATTTTGCTGCTGTTTGGGCTTTTGTTGTATCGCCTGATTTTCATTGCGAGAAACGCGCCGGATCTGTACGGCTCTCTGGTCGCGACCGGGATTTTCGCACATATTTCGCTGCAGGTGATTCTGAATGTCATGGTTGTCACCAACACCATCCCGACAACAGGAATCACGCTTCCGTTTATCAGCTACGGGGGAACGTCTATTTTATTTCTGATGATTGAGATGGGGATCGCTCTGGGAATATCACGGAAGATCAAAATCAAGGAAACCTGAAAAATATATCTTTTCAGACCGAGTGAGATGTGATATACTAAAACATAGTATTAAAAACTATATGAAATAGAATTGCATTTGAAAGGCTTGGTACGGATTATGAGTTATAAAGTGATTGTTGACAGCTGTGGTGAACTGACTGACGAGATGAAAGAGAGCGGATGCTTCGAGACGGCATCTTTGAGTATGGAAGTCGGGGGGACCCGCATTATTGACGATGCGTCATTTGACCAGGCGGATTTTCTCAGAAGAGTTGCAGAGTGCGCAGAAAGTCCGAAGTCTTCCTGTCCGTCGCCTGAGGTATATATGGAAAAGTACGTCTGTGAAGCGGAACATGTGTATGCCGTGACGTTGTCGGCGGAATTGAGCGGCTCTTATAACAGTGCGGTGCTGGGAAAGAATTTATATATAGAAGAGTATGGTGAGAAAGAGATTCATGTTTTTAATTCCCGCTCTGCGTCCATCGGTGAGACTCTGATTGCTTTGAAGATTCAGGAATGCGAAGAGGCAGGGATGACATTTGAGCAGGTGGTGGATACGGTAGAGCGCTACATTGCGGGACAGAACACATATTTTGTGCTGGAGAATCTGGATACGCTCCGGAAGAACGGAAGACTGACCGGGATCAAATCCCTGGTGGCAGGGGCGCTCAATATCAAGCCTGTTATGGGATCCACACCGGAGGGGATGATCCGTCAGCTCGGTCAGGCCAGAGGCATCAAAAGAGCGCTGGCGAAGATGATCGACCATATTGTGGAGGACGTGCAGGAATCGGGGGAAAAGATCCTTGCCATTTCCCACTGCAACTGCAGAGAACGGGCTCAGGAGGTAGAGAAGCAGCTTCTGGAGAAGATGAAAGTGAAGGCCAGTTTTATTATCGATACGGCAGGGATCAGCAGTATGTATGCCAATGACGGCGGAATTATTGTTGTAGTTTGAAAAAAAATATGTTATACTTGTCAACAGGCACTCGGATTGCGAAGAAGAAAGTGCCTAAGGAACTGTAGAAAAATAACTTGTATAAGTTATTTCCATACAGTTCCTTAGCATAAGAAGGAGATTAAGAAGATGAGTCAGGAAAAGATAGACCGCTATAAACAGGAAAAGGCAAACCGGAAGAAGAACATGAAGAAGCAGCGTGTGATGGGATTGGCCCGCAAGGGTGTACTCACTCTGGCAGGGCTGGCTCTGATCGGCTGGCTGGGGTATTCCGCATATGGGAAGTTTGCCGCAAATCAAGACCGGGAGATCACAACAGTGAACTACGAAGCAGTGAATTCCTATTTGCTTGACCTTACGGAGTAGGGAATCGTATGGAAATAATCGTTACAGGTCACACCTTGACCAGGCGTGCCGTGTAACTCAGGCCGCGCAGTCTGTTTCGGTTATTTCCCCGCACTTCCTAAGAAAAAAGGGAATAATGTATGAAAAGAAGAGAAGCTGTCCGGGCATGTGAACGCCTAAGACAGCTTCTTTTTTGTTGTTTTACAGCATATCAGATTCCATGGCATGAACTTAAAAAGTGAAAAAAAGGGTTGAAAAAGGGGGCGATGTGGGTTACAATGGATTCAAGTGGTAAAAAGTGGTGGACAGTGGAGTAAAGTGGGGTGAAAGTGGAGCCCGTTGACAGAAGGAGTTCTTGATGTTACTAGGGGAGTTTAATCACAGTATAGACGAAAAGGGCCGCCTGATCATGCCAGCAAAGCTGCGGGAGGATTTGGGTGATAATTTTGTGATCTGTAATGGATTGGAAGGCTGTCTGTTTGTGTATTCCCAGGAAGAATGGAACAAATTCGTCGAAGAACTGGAAACCTTGCCACGGATGAACAAGGATGCCAGAATATTTAAACGCTATTTCTTCGGAAGTGCTTCCGAAGGCAGTTTTGACAAGCAGGGGAGAGTGCTTGTACCGCCTTCCCTCAGAAAAGCGGCACATCTTGAAAAGGACGTTGTCCTTGTGGGAGTTCAGGATCGTGTGGAGATCTGGGATAAGGAACTTTGGGAAGAGAAAAGCGTTGTCAGCGAGGAGGATCTGGATGCAATTGCAGAACGTATGGAAGCAATCGGAATCCGGATCTGACGGTAAGGGTCCGGACAGATATAGGATGATTACTTGATGCAGGAGGATAGGATGGCATACCAACATACTTCAGTATTACTGAAAGAGACGGTAGACGGGCTGGCGATAAAGCCGGACGGCGTCTATGTAGATGCCACGCTCGGAGGAGGCGGACATGCCTTTGAAGTGTGCAGGCGTCTGAACAACAAGGGGAGATTCATAGGGATAGATCAGGACGCTGCTGCGATCGAAGCAGCCAGTGTCCGCCTGCAGGGCTTTGGGAAGATGGTCACGGTCATTCGGAGCAATTACTGTGAGATCGGATCGCGGCTTCAGGCTGTCGGAATTGAAAAGGTCGATGGGATCGTTCTTGATCTAGGTGTGTCCTCGTATCAGCTGGATATGGCTGAGCGGGGATTTTCTTACCGATTGGAGGCACCTCTGGACATGCGGATGGATCAGAGGCAGCAGCAGACGGCAAAGGATATTGTGAATTCGTACAGCGAAGCGGAGTTGTACCGCATGATCCGAGACTATGGGGAAGACAGATTCGCGAAAAATATTGCAAAGCACATTGTGAGTGAGCGTGAAAAGGCACCGATCGAGACGACAGAGCAGTTGAATGAAGTGATCAGGCATGCCATACCGATGAAGATTCGGAAAGCTTCCGGACACCCGTCCAAGCGCACGTTCCAGGCGCTTAGGATTGAGTTGAACCGGGAACTGGAAGTGCTGGAGAACACACTGGATGAGATGATCGATATGCTGAACCCGGGGGGAAGGATCTGTATCATCACGTTTCATTCGCTGGAGGACAGGATCGTAAAACAAACGTTTCGAAGGCAGGAGAATCCCTGCACCTGTCCGAGCCATTTTCCGGTCTGTGTCTGCGGAAAGGTTTCAAAAGGGAAGATGATCACAAGCAGACCTATTCTTCCTGGAAAGGAGGAAATGGACAACAACAGCCGTTCGAAAAGCGCAAAGCTGCGGATTTTTGAACGGAGCTGATAAAGGAGTATATAAAATAGATATCGTATCTGTAAGGGGACGAAACAGATACGGGTTTATCAGGAAGGGGAGAATCCTGATAAAAGAAGAAAGGGGCGTAAGAACGATGGCATCGACAAGGACGACCACATATTCGATTCACAAAAGAGATTATAGTAATTCCTATTATGATACGGTGAATTGGGATCTGCCTCGAAGCAGAAGCGGCGCATACCAAAGCCAAAGTACGGTGGGGAGCCGTACTCATGCTGGCGGAGCGCGGCAGGGAAGTCTGAGCGGACAGGCATATGTATATGACAACATTGCCCGTCAGCCAGAAGTTCTGCCCGTGCAGGTACCGGTTGGGGAACCGGAGCACAGACAAAAGACGAGCAGTCAGGTTCTGAAGAACCGGAGACGGGCGCTGAGCATGAATACCGCTTATGTGGTATTTCTTGCGTCTGCGGCCATTGCCGCTGTGGTGATCTGCTTTTTGTATCTCAGACTGCAGTCTGAGACGGTCAGCAGGTCAGAGAACATTACGGCATTACAGAGGGAGCTTGAGGATCTGACGGAGAAGAATGACACCGCGTATCAGGCGGCAGCGGATTCGGTCAATCTCAATACCGTAAGGGATCGGGCATTGAATGAACTGGGGATGGTGTATGCATCACAGGGCAGAGTGGTGTCTTACAAGAATCCTACCACTGACCGCGTGAAGCAATATAACGACATTCCGGAAAATGGTGTTCTGGCAAAATCAGGTTTGCCATGAGTATATAGTTTTGGAAAGGAGTATGTTTACAGCAGCAGATGGCGGTACCCAGACGTAGAAACAGATTTGACTTTTTGACAAAAAAATTTCCAAAGAGGATGCAGGAAAAGCTGGTAATGGTCTTTATGGCAGTTGTACTGGCTTTTATTGCTTTAATCGGTAAAATTACATATATCAATGCCTCCAAGGGGAGCGGCTATACCAAGATTGTACTGGAACAGCAGCAGTATGACAGTCGGGCCATTCCCTACAAACGCGGGGATATTGTGGACTGCAACGGAACCAGGATGGCGACCAGCGAGCGGGTGTATAATGTGATTCTGGATGCCTTTGTGATGCAGTCAGATGAGAAATATGTAAAGCCTACCATAGAAGTGCTGGAAAGTGTTTTCGGAATTCCGGAAGCGCAGGTGCGCGAAGTACTGGAAGCGCGGCCTGACAGTCGGTATGAGATTCTGGCAAAAAATGTGTCCTATGATAAGGCTCAGGAATTTGAAGCAATTGATGAGGATGATGATGCTTATCCGGACGTGCATGGAATCTGGTTGGAGGAGGACTATCGGAGAAGCTATCCCTACGGCAGGCTGGCAAGCGATGTCATCGGCTTTGTGGCGGGCGGCAATGAAGGCGTGATCGGAATCGAAAGTGCCTATAATGATATCCTGAACGGAACCAATGGGCGGGAATATGGATATTTTAATGACGACGCGTCCATTGAGCGGACTGTGAAGGCGGCTAAGAACGGCAATACGGTAGTCTCGACGATTGATCTGACGCTGCAGAGTATGGTGGAACAATGCATTCGGGAGTTCAATGACGCCCATGCAGGGGAGGCGCGTCCAGGGGAACTGGGCAGCAAGAATACGGCAGTCATGATTATGAATCCCAATACAGGAGCGATTCTGGCGGAAGCTTCGTATCCGGATTTTGATCTGAACCATCCAAGAGATCTCTCCATTCTCTATTCCGAAGAGCAGTGGAATGGGATGTCGGAAGAGGAACAGCTCAATGCAATGAATGACCTGTGGAGAAATTTCTGCGTCAGCGATACCTTTGAACCGGGTTCTACGGTAAAGCCGATGACAGTGGCGGCCGGTCTGGAATCAGGAACGATCCGGGGAGATGAAACCTATGCATGCTATGGAATGCTTCATATCGGAGACTACGACATCTACTGCCATCTGAAGACCGGGCACGGTACGGAGACGGTACAGGATGCGGTCGCATATTCCTGTAATGTGGCGATGATGCATATGTCTGAAAAGATCGGTGTAGATCATTTTCTTCGATATCAGCACATTTTCGGTTTCGGGGAATATACAGGCATCGACCTTCCGGGAGAGGCTTACACGGAGGGGCTTCTGTTCACAAAGGAGAATATGCTGGATGTGAATCTGGCTACCTGCTCCTTCGGTCAGGGCTTCAATGTGACCATGACTCAGGTGGCAGCGGCATTCAGTTCTCTGGTGAACGGCGGCTACTATTATGAACCCCATGTTGTGAAGCAGATCCAGGATGGGGACGGCAAGGTCGTGGAGACAAAGGATCCGGTCCTGCTGCGCAAGACCATATCGGCGGAGACATCGGAGCAGATTCGGCCCTACCTGCGTGCGGTCATGGAGTACGGGACAGGGAAGAGTGCGGTTGTCCCCGGATATGACATCGGCGGTAAGACCGGGACTGCGGAAAAGCTTCCCAGAGAGGCGGAGAATTATGTACTTTCCTTTATCGGATGCGCTCCGCTGGAGAATCCGGAGGTCGTGATCTACGTGGTAATCGATGAGCCGAATGTGGCGAAACAGGAGACAAGCCAGTATGTGCTGGAGCTGTCCCAGAAGATCATGGCTCAGGCATTTCCTTATCTGAATATCACGAAGCAGGAGGAAAATGTCCCGGAGGAAGCTCCTCCCGTGGAACAGCCGGAAGCATCGGAGGAAACCTATGATGCGCCGGAAGAATATACCCCCTATGACGAATCCTATGAGGATCCTTACGCGAATGTGGACGGAGCTTATATTGATGAGAGTTATGATCCGGATCTGGATGACTGGGCGGCGGGGATGCCTCTTGAATATCAGGTACCTTATCCGGATGAGATTGTAGAATGAACAAGGATATAAAATGCATAACCTTACAAAAGAGATAATATGTTATAAAAAATATCTTTTGTAAGGTTTTTCTATGAAAAACAGGACATATAATAAGAAGAAGATGCTTGTCGTCTTCGGCGCGGCCTGTATCATTATTTTCGGCCTGATCTTCCGGCTGGTATACCTGATGGTCTTTGATGCCGGGTATTATCAGAAAAAGGCGGAGGCGCTTCACGAGAGGGAGCGCGCGATCAAAGCGGCACGTGGGGAAATTGTGGACAGGAACGGTACGGTCCTGGCAACCAATAAGACGGTATGTACGATCTCTGTCATCCACAGCCAGATCGAGGATCCGGAAGGTGTGATCGAGATCCTGTCCCGGGAACTGGAGCTGGAGGAAAGTACGGTAAGGAAGCGTGTGGAAAGAGTTTCTTCGATGGAAAAGGTAAAAACGAACGTGGAGAAAGAGACTGGAGACCGGATCCGCGATTATAATCTGGCAGGGGTGAAGGTAGATGAAGATTTCAAGCGCTATTATCTGTACGATGACCTTGCCTCCAAAGTATTGGGATTTACGGGCGGCGACAATCAGGGCATCATTGGGCTGGAGGTCAAGTATGAGGATTACCTCAAAGGCACAAACGGCACGATACTGACAGTCACGGATGCCAGGGGGATTGAACTGGAAGGCGTGGCGGAGGATCGGGTAGAGCCGGTGGCGGGCAATACACTCAAGATCAGCCTGGACTATAACATCCAGTCCTTTTGTACGCAGGCGGCGGCAAAGGTCATGGAAGAGAAACAGGCGGACAGTGTATCGGTGATCCTGATGAATCCGCAGAACGGAGAGATCCTGGCTATGGTCAATGTACCGGAATTTAACCTGAACGATCCGTTTACATTGAACATGGAGAGAGACATCTCCGGAATCAGTGATGAGGAAAAACAAAATCTGCTGAACCAGATGTGGCGGAACGGATGCATCAACGATACCTATGAACCGGGCTCTACGTTCAAGATCATTACGGCTACGGCATGCCTGGAAGAAGGCGTGGTCAGCCTGAACGATCATTTTTCATGTCCGGGCTACAAGATGGTGGAGGACCGCAAGATCCGCTGCCACAAGGTAGGAGGACATGGCGCGGAGACTTTTACCCAGGGACTGCAGAATTCCTGCAACCCTGTATTCATTGAGATCGGACTGAGACTGGGGGCGGATCGTTTTTATGATTATTTTAAACAGTTTGGTCTGATGAGCCTGACCAACGTAGATCTTCCGGGGGAGGCAGGGACGATCATGCATAAGAAGGAGGATATCGGGATCGTAGAGCTGGCTACCATGAGCTTTGGACAGTCTTTTCAGATCACACCGATCCAGATGCTGACGACGGTAAGCTCCCTGATCAACGGTGGAAGAAGGATCACGCCGCATTTTGGAATGGCGGTCCTGAGCCATGACGGAGAAGAACTCAAACAGTTTTCCTATGATGAGAAGAAAGGAATTGTGTCGGAAAAGACATCGGCTACCATGCGGACGCTCCTGGAAAGTGTGGTGTCAGAAGGAGGCGGCAAGAAAGCCTATATTGAAGGGTACCGGATTGGGGGGAAAACAGCCACATCCCAGACACTTCCGAGAAGCGCCCACAAATATATCGCCTCCTTCATCGGATTCGCGCCGGCCGATAACCCTCAGGTCATCGGCATGGTGGTGATCCACAATCCCCAGGGAGTCTATTATGGCGGAACCATAGCCGCACCGGTGCTCAGGAGCATTTATGACAATGTGCTTCCTTATCTGGGGATGGAGAGACAGGTTACGCCAGGAACTGCAACTGACGATTGAAAAACAGGCCGGAATGAGGTATACTGTAGTTACTGTTCACGGTGCCTTGCACCTTGCTGCAAGGCATCCGGCCAGTAAAATAGCGGTTTCTGGCATCCAGCCCCTCGCCGGCAGGCGACTTTTCAATGGGCTGGATGCGTTACAGTTCGCGGCCGGTTAGGCCGTGAACTGTAACATACTGTAAACGGTTAGACAAAAGAGATGTGAGGTGGATATATGGCAGAACATGTAGTGATACCAGTATTGATTTCGTTTGTGCTGAGTGTGATTATGGGACCGGTGGTGATCCCATTTCTTAGAAAACTGAAAGTAGGGCAGACAGAGCGCGCGGAGGGCGTGAAATCTCATTTGAAGAAGGCAGGCACACCGACTATGGGCGGTGTGATGATTGTTGCCAGTGTGATCATTACTTCCTTGTTTTATGTAAAGGATTATCCGAAGATCATCCCGGTGCTGTTTCTGACGGTAGGATTCGGGCTGATCGGATTTTTGGATGATTACCTGAAGGTAGTGATGAAGCGCTCCGATGGATTGTATCCCGGGCAGAAGATGGCGCTGCAGATCGTAGTGACGGCCGTGTTTGCTTTCTATATTGTAAAGGTGGCGGAGATTCCTCTGGTGCTCCTGATTCCGTTTTCCGGCGGCAATTATCTGGATATCGGATGGGTTGCCGTGCCGCTTTTGTTTGTGGCGGTTATCGGGACGGTGAACGGAACGAATTTTACGGATGGATTAGACGGCCTCGCATCCAGCGTAACGTTGCTGGTGGCAGTTTTTTTTACGGTAGTGGCGATCGGCTCCAAAAGCGGGATTGAGCCGATTACCTGCGCGGTAGTCGGTGCGCTGATGGGCTTTCTGCTCTTCAATGTGCATCCGGCCAGCGTGTTCATGGGGGATACGGGATCACTGGCATTGGGCGGCTTTGTAGCAGGGACCGCGTATATGATGCAGATGCCGCTGTATATAGTGATCGTGGGTCTGATCTATGTGGTGGAGGTGGCTTCTGTCATGATCCAGGTGACATATTTCAAGAAGACAGGCGGAAAAAGATTCTTTAAGATGGCACCGATCCATCATCATTTTGAACTGTGTGGATGGTCAGAGACACGCGTGGTCGCCGTATTTTCC
>VSNK01000118.1 GCA_009774255.1 Faecalicatena sp. | reverse complement strand
GTTCATGGCCTAACCGTCCGCGAACTGTAACGCATCTAGTACATCTTTGCATTAATCTTAAAGTAATAGTACTCGCTATCCGCGCCATCTGCACGTCTCTTAACCTAGACGTAGCCCGCTACACCGTCGGTTAAGAGACGTGCAGATGGCGTAAAATCGACTCCGCATATTCTACCAGCGGACGGATGCTTTTGGGGTCTGTAAAATCCAAACATTGTCCATAGGTCTTGATGATCTGCCGGTCCTCCTCGCTGCGGCTGCTTTCCTCCTTTTTAAGCAGCATTTTGCGGAGCATGGACATCATTGACCTGTGCACAAAACTCAGTCGGGAGTAATCAATTCCGCCCCGCAGGTGGAACAGGCGAATCTGCTCCGGTATTTTCCCGGAAAACTCCTTTTCCAGAGACTTGCGGATATTGGAAATGTTACCGGGACTGTCCGGATCCGCAAGGCCGCAGGTAAACAAAAGGAGCTTTTTCCCTGCCAGCAGCTTTAAGCTTCGCCGGATAAAACGGACGCCGCTGATCCCGCCTGCGTACAGGCCGCCTCCGTAGATAACGACTTCATATTGCGAGAAATCCCGAGAATGAAAGGCTTTCCGCTCAAACACAGGGCAGGACAGCGCCTCCCCGATCCACTCGGCATAGCGCCTGGTATAGCCATATTTCGATTCATATATCACAACAATCTCACTCATACAAAATCCTCCTTCAAAAATAAAATGTCACACTTGTGACGGTTCTTTTTTTATAGTATACTGTTAAACAGGAAAACGCAAGGCGTGGGAAGCAAGTGCTACAAAAGCCGCAATTTGCGCGCTACTGTTCATTCCTTGGCCGTGTACCACGCTGCGCGGTCACAGGACGGTATGTACTGAGGTTGGAATCCGGCCTCTTGTGCCGTAAGGCAACTTTAAATAGGCCGGGGACGGCCTATTTAGTACACTTTATCAGGAGGAAACAGAATGAACGGCCATCAAAAGCAGAAGGAGCAATCTTGCAGAATGATAGAGGAAGCGCTGTTTTTGATCATGGAAGAGAAGCCTTATGCCCGGATTACCGTATCCGAGATTGCCGAAAGGGCGGATGTGTCCCGCCGGACATTTTACAGGCTGTATCATGAAAAGGACGAAGTGCTCCACTGTTATTTTTCCAGGCTATGTCAGGAGTATCGCGGCAAGGCTCCTGCATTAGAAGGATACGATATCAGCCGGATTGCCCTGGAATATTTTACATTTTGGCATCATTATCGGGACAGTCTGCTGCTGATGCACCGATGCGGCCTGGACGAAATGCTGTACTATGAGCTCAGCCGTGCCTCCGGAGCGGTCGTAAAAGCCCGAATCGGCGGCGGAGACTGGACAAATGACCGGGAAATAGAATATTTCGCAGATTATTCTACAGGAGGATTTTCCCTGCTGCTGCAGCGCTGGATTGCAGAAGGGATGGAAGAGGAGCCGGATCAATACGCCCGGGCAGTCAGCAGTTCGCTGCTAAAATGCATACGGCCGGCCACAGAGTACAAAAAAATTGAGGAGGCGTAATATTTATGGAAATCAAAAACAAAACCATTGACGGCGGCCGCCCCTTCGACTGGGGAAGAACCTCCGCAGATTATGCAAAATACCGGGACATCTACCCGCCCGTATTTTACCGGAAAATCGCGGACCGCAAGCTGTGCGTCGAAGGCCAGACGGTACTGGACTTAGGCACCGGCACAGGTGTTCTTCCGCGAAATATGTATCATTTCGGAGCGCACTGGTTCGGCGCCGACATTTCCGAAAATCAGATTGCCCAGGCAAAAGTACTTTCCGGGCAAATGAACATGCGGATTCAATATCAGGCGTCTGCGGCAGAGGACGTGGATTTTCCGGAAGAGACCTTTGACGTAATCACAGCCTGCCAGTGTTTCTGGTATTTTGACCATGAAAGGATCGTCCCCCGTCTGTCAAGGATGTTAAAAAAAGACGGCCGGCTGCTGCTTCTCTATATGGCATGGCTGCCTTTTGAGGACCCGGTCGCCGGCGCGAGTGAACGGCTGGTGTTGAAATACAGTCCCAACTGGAGCGGAGCGGGCGAAACAAAGAAGCCGATCCAGGTACCGGACTGTGTCTATGAAAGCTTCGAGCCCGTCTACCATGAGGAATATGAAGTGGATGCACCGTTTACAAGGGAAACATGGAACGGAAGGATGAAAGCCTGCCGGGGCATCGGGGCTTCCCTGTCTCCGGAGGAGATTGCAGCCTGGGAGGAGGAGCATCTCAGGCTCCTGACAGAGATCGTTCCGGAAGAATTTACAGTCAGACATTACGCGGCCATGCTGGAATTACGTAACCTCAAAGAGTAGGACGGCCGCTACAAATAGTGTCCCCAAAGGGCGGCCCGTTATAGCCGTTCGGTCGTTTCACAAGGTATGAAAGAAAGATTACAGACAATAGGAGATTTATTTATGGAACAGACATTTATGAAAGAACAAAAGATACTGCCCCTTGTGCTGTCAATGTCCCTGCCCATGGTCATTTCCATGGCGGTGAACTCACTTTACAACATTGTGGACAGCTACTTTGTGGCAAAACTGAACGAAGAGGCCATGACAGCCCTATCCCTGGTCTACCCGGTGCAGAATATGATCAACGCCATTGCCATCGGATTTGCCATCGGGATCAACGCAGCCGTGGCCTTTTATCTGGGGGCGGGCGAACAGGAGCAGGCGGATAAAGCGGCCACCCAAGGAATGCTCCTGAACATGATCCACGGAGCCGTGCTGATGGTGATTTCCATTGCCATTATGCCTGCGTTTCTGCGGATGTTTTCTACCGACAAGACCGTCATCCGGATGGCGCTGGAATATTCCAACCGGGCATTTCTATTTGCCGTGGTCATCGCCATGACCCTGGTCTATGAAAAGGTATTTCAGGCTGTGGGAAAGATGAAGGTATCCATGTTCAGCATGATCTGCGGATTTGTAGCAAATATCATCCTGGACCCGCTGATGATCTTTGGAATCGGATTTTTTCCGGCCATGGGGATTGCCGGAGCTGCCTACGCCACCGGGATCGGCCAGGTGATCACGCTGGTGGTGTATCTGATCTTCTGCAGGATTGATCCGCTTCCTCTGAATATATCGCGGAAATATTTCCGCCTGGATCGGAATGTGGCGGCCAGGATGTATTCGGTCGGACTCTCCGCCACGCTGAGCCTGGCCCTGCCCTCTCTTCTGATCTCCGTCCTGAACGGGATCCTGGCGGGATTCTCTGAAAAATACGTCCTTGTGCTGGGCGTGTATTACAAGCTGCAGACCTTCATTTACCTGACGGCAAACGGCATCATCCAGGGAATCCGGCCGCTGATGGGGTACAATTTCGGCGCAGGGGAAAAGGAGCGCGTGAAACAGATCTTCCGGACCACCCTGGTACTCACCATGGGCGTAATGGTGGTAGGGATGACCCTGTCGTGGCTGATTCCGAAAAAGCTGATCGGCCTGTTTACCACGAATCCGCAGACCGTCCAAAGCGGCGTGACGGCTCTGCATATCATCAGCCTGGGCTTCGTGGTATCGGCAGTCTCCGTGACCTGCTCCGGGGCGCTGGAAGGGCTGGGAAAGGGACGCCCCTCCCTGTACATTTCCCTGCTGCGGTATGTCCTCGTTATCATGCCCGTGGCCTTCCTGCTCAGCAGAGTCATGGGCGCCAATGGAGTGTGGGCCGCATTCTGCGTGACCGAATTCGTGACGGCAGGAGCGGGGTATCTGATTTACAGGAAGTATGGAGTCCAGGCAATGGAACAGGCAGCCCGGTAAGTGGGCTGCCTGAAATAATCCCGGCCTGATAATTCATAAAACAATTACAACTTCGCATCTGTACTCAGCCAGTTGATTATTCAGCCTTTTCTTCCGAGTCCGGTTTCGGCTTATACTGTTCTTCCCCGGTTTCGATGTAGAGAATAAAATCATTGATTTTCTTATCGCTCCATCCGGCAGCTCTCAACCCTAAAACCAGTCTTGCAATTTCTTGCGTGTTCATCCGCTCCATATTCCACCTTTCTCCCTTCTGTGTCCTATAGAAAGCAAAATACCATTCGAATCGTAAAAAGTCAAATCAGATCATAAAAGCTGGTATTCAGGCCGCCCACTGCCGTAGGCAATTCAAAATGCGGCCTGAGTTACAGGGCACGCCTGGTCAGGGTGTGACCTGCAACACGATATTAAGGAGTGGCAGGAAAATAACTGACACATCTTGGCTTGTCTATTACTCCTAATCGAATTCGGAAGGCTGTACATATCCATGGGGACTCATAGCATATCCATCCTGGTACTTCACCGTCATATACTGTGTCTGTCCGTCAACATTTAACTGCACAAAGCAAAAACCATCCTCAAATTTATCTGTAATTTCCATTTCCTGATCCAGGTAATAAATCCATACCGTTCCGTCTTCTTTATACTCAACTTCCGGCGCGTTGAGTTCTTCCATCAGTTCGTCAGCAGTTAATGGTCTTTCCGTACCGTTCTCATATGCGACACCACCGCCGCCCCGCTGAACGTCATTTCCATCCGCGTCTTTATAATCCAGTGTATAGCTTCCGTTCTCTACAGTAAACGTTGCGTCTGTCTGTTCTCCGTGAATCCACACCTGCACGCTTCTCTGAATTCCTCCAAGATCCATGGCATATGCCGCGCTGCCGGCTCCGACTACGAATACGAATGCCGCTGCGGCTACGGCTGCTTTAGGTATAAAACGTTTCCTTCTAATTGGGACAGCATTCTCTTTTATTGTCATATTCAGCACCTCCGTCAATACATCCGGAGAAGCATGCAGCTTGTCAAACATTGTCTGAAATTTCTCTTTATCTGTCATTTTCTTACTCCTCCTTCAGATAATCCTTTAATTTTGCCCTTGCTCGAAATAGTCTGGTACTGACCGTTTTTTCCGGTACTTTCAATATCGAGGCAATCTCTGCTGTGGAATATCCCTCATAATAGAATAGCAGAATCGGCACTCTGTATTTCTTATCGAGCTTCATCAGCGCCTGGAACAAAGCCAGATGACTTTCCTCTTCGAATCCGAGAGTATCCGCATATTCTCCAATGTCCTCTATTTTCCTCCATGGGGACCGGAACAGCATCTTACATTGATTGACGGTGACTCTGATTAACCAATTCTTTAAATGGGAATCTGATTCAAATTCCTTGTTAGTCTTGTATAGTTGTATTAAAACGTCCTGCGTCACATCATTTGCATCATCGGGATTCTTTGTCCAGCTATATGCCACACGATATATGGTGTCCATGTACTTTACCGCAAGGGCTGCAAATTCTTCATTCGACATATATGTTCACTCCTTAAGGCCTTACATTACTAATATGCGCGAGACAGCCGATTCCTTTCAAATGATTTTAAATTTTTTCCAGCTGTGCGGTTGCGGTTCATCAGGTCATTTGCATGCAATTTATTGCAATGCAATCTTATTCCCGATTCCAGTTGATATTTGCTTTTTTCGCCTGACTACATAAGTCGCGAGTGGGCAGAGTGTAGCTTTTTCCGTCCTTAATAAAATGTGTCCCACACTGCCGGAACTCAAAGCTTACTTTTTGTGAGATACATTGCTCCCGTATGGAAAGCACCCACGCATAATCAAGCGGTCTTGCATTTTTGTCTGATTCGCCGCCAACTACGACTAACTCAATATGATTCAGATATGCGGAAAGATCTATCTCCCCAATCAATGGCTGACAGATAATATTTTTATGCTTTATAGGCAGCTCCTTGAAAATGGAAAGCCTGTAATCAGCCCTGTCTTGATTTTCTACCGTACATCCGACAGTGACATTATCGTATCCATCGTTCCAGTCCTCCGGGATACAATCCATAAATCGCTCAATGCGCTTTGTTAAAAACAGAAAGTGCAGATCGGAACGCTCCCGTATCATCTGCCAGCATTCCGAACGCCACACATCCGCGTCCTCAACCAGAAAATCCGTAGAAAAGCAGAGATATACGGTCTGTCCTGATTTCATTTTATATGCTCCCGATTTATTTTTAGCGACAGGAGCGTCGAATTTTTCCGTTTTAACAATATTATTTGTATCAATTCCACGCTTAGAGTCGCCCTTATGAATGTAACAATATCTACAGCCTTCGCTATATTTGTGGCAGCCGCGCCACGGATTCCACATTGCCATACTTTTTTCCCTCACTTTTAAAAAAATCTAACCGCACAGCCGGACATATTTCCGGATACATGAATCTACCCATTCCTTTACCTTTTCTCCAGCCTCATCAATACTTAAATCGTCAACATATAACACATCAACATTCTCTTTTCCTATAAACCACTGTCTTTTTAACGGAAGTAAATATTTCAGGTAATGTTGAAAAAAAGTCCTGGGACGGACTGCATCGGATTCCTTATGTTTGATCAGTACTTCGTCTGACGCATCTAAAAATAAAATCCTTGCAGGCATGCATTTCCTTACTGCTTCCAGTTCATGATGCAGCATAGCTTCAATCTCCCAATTTTGCCCGATTGTACGTGGGTAATTTAATGTATAAAACTCAATTTCTTCCGCCCCAAAGTCCATAACACTGCAAGAAAATTTCCTTGCCCTGCCATAACGCACAATTTCCTTATGAAGCCATAGTTTTTGAATTTCTAAATAATCCTCATATTTATTTTTATCTAAATGGCGCCTCTTTATTTCATCCATAATCTCCGTATTGATTTCATAACTGACATTGACATATGGCGCATGCTTTTGCAGATATCTTATGGCTGTCGTTTTTCCTACGGCCATGCATCCTTGCAGGGAAAGCACCATTTCCACACCTCCTCTTTCTTTGTAAGACAATTATATGTTACTGTTCATGGCGCCTTGCACCCCGCTGCAAGGCATCCGGCCTATAAAGCTGCGGTTTCAGGCATCCAGCCCGTCTACACTCCGTTTCGGTCGGTCCTAAACAAGCGTCACAGGCGCTTAGGACCGCCGTCAGGCGGCTTTTCAATAGGCTGGATGCGTTACAGTTTGCGTCCGGTTAGGCCGTGAACGAACTGTAACAATTATATTACAACGTCAGTCAAAAAAACAATGCTCAAATTACCAGATGGCAGACGGCGTTGAAACGGGCATAAATGGAATTGGTGCTTGTGAATCCCTGTGGACTATAGTAAAATGAAGGAAACTACTCAAGCTACAGGAGACCCTTTCCCGAATGATTTCCGGAGAAGATGTAGACGTTGACACGGATCTTTTTGAGAATGATTTTGAGACTTTTAAGAACCGCGATGATGTGCTGACGCTGTTGATCCATCTGGTGTACCTTGTCTGGCAGGAGGATGGGACGGCGCATATTCCCAATGAAGAGGTGAGGATTGAGTTCCGGAAGATTTCAAAAAGCAGGAATGTGAACCAAAAATGGATGGAACTGCTTGGCCGGTTATATTAAATTTGTTGACACCCAATATGACACCACCTATAATATAGAATAGGAGGTATTCAAGATGTCAAAGTGGGATAAACTATTAACACGTATTTGTGCTTTGCAAAAAGATCTTAGATTCGATGAATTATGTAAGGTATTGGAAAGTTATGGTTATGAGATGAAGACTCCGAAAAGTGGAAGTAGCCATTGTACATTTAGAAAATCAGGATGTCGGCCTATTACTATTCCAAAGCATGAGCCAATTAAGAAAGTATATGTGGAGATGGTTAAGCAAATTGTAGAGAGTGAGGCGATAAATGATGAAAACCTTAGCTGATTATATGGAAATGTCTTATCGTATGGAGATTGTAGAAGACAAAGATGAGGGTGGCTTTGTGGTTTCTTATCCGGATCTTCCGGGATGTATTACTTGTGGTGAAACAGTGGAATCTGCGGTGTTAAGTGCGCTAGATGCAAAACGAGCATGGCTTGAAGTTGCACTTGAAGAGGGAATAGAAATTTATGATCCAGACAATTTAGATGATTATTCAGGACAATTTAAATTAAGGATACCTCGAAGTTTGCACAGGCTATTGGCAGAACATTCCAAAAGAGAGGGAATAAGTATGAATCAGTATTGTGTATATTTGCTTTCCAGGAATGATGCTATTTTTTCAAAATGAGTGTTATCGTGAGGCTATAGAAAAACAATATAGAAGAGGAAATATTTTAGCAAGAAGTATTAAGTGAGATAGGACAGATGATATAATTGAAGTAAAAAACAGATGTGTAATATCTCTTTATTGATGCGCTTATCTTTATAAAAAGTATTAAGTATTATGGAGGTTATGTATGGGATTTGAAGCAAAAGAAAAAGCTGTAGATAAATTACTCAATGATGCAATATATTATATTCCGCGAAACGCCTTGCCGATGAGATGGCGGAGTGTGCCGAGATTAAGGAGCTGACCACAGAGATTGTCAACCGTCTGATCGAAAAGATTGAGGTATCAGAACCTCAGACCATCAACGGGGAGAAAGTCCAGAATATCAGGATTTTCTACAAGTTTGTTGGGGAAATCAATTAAAAATCCATTCATGTATCTATAATACTGGGGGCAGTGAGTCGACAGTCTGTGAAGCCATAGAGTGGATACGCGAAACGCAGTATGCGCCGACCTTCTACAATGATGAACAGGCACTGCGGTATGTGATCAAGTTTGCGTATATCGCTGCTATAGACCAGTATCTGAAAGTCGAAGAACTCCCATCCGGGAGAGGGATTGCGGATGTGGTGTACCTGCCAAAACGAAAATCAACGCTCCCGGCATTGGTGGTTGAGCTGAAATGGAACAAGTCGTCCGTGGGAGCGATCCGGCAGATTAAGGCCCTTTGGTTATATGTTTTTCAGCCTCTTCAGTTCCCGGATGATAAAGAACACAGATAAAACAAATGCTAATATATATCCTGCTGCCTGCCCATACCAGACGCCTGCGTCCCCCATAACCTCAGACAACAGAAACATGAGCGGAATACTGAAAATGATATATCGGCTGATTGCAAGGATCGTAGAGATTACGATTTTTTCTACGGACTGAAAATATCCTGACAGAAAATCCGCCGTAAGCCCAAGCCCCATCACTGCGCAGATCATGAAATTATATTTTATGATCTCTTCCACCAGAGCCATGTCTCCGCCGCACAGCAGCTTGTAGATCGGCTGTGCAAATACAATAAACACAAGCGCCGCTGCATAAACGGCTATCAGGTTCCCAATCGTGCCAACTTTCAATATAGCACTGACACGGTCAATCTTTCCTGCGCCCAGATTATAGCTTGCGATCGGCTGCATCCCCTGTGTAGCCGCCTGCATAATCATCATGAGCATATAGATGGTATATCCGCTTAGCACGGCATAAACGGCAATGCCGCTCTCATTTCCAGAGCTTAAAAAAAGATTATTTACAATGATCCCAAATACACTGGCTGAAATCTGTGTAAAAAGATATGGGAATCCGATTTTAAATTCCGCCCCGATAATTCCCCAGTCCGGCTTCATATCAGCAGCCCGCAGCTTGAATATTGTTTTCTCACTGAATAAAAAATAGAAGAACATCAAAACAAACAGGCCGATGGAGCTTCCATAATACACTCCAATGCTTACCGGCATAGGCACATGGAAAAGAAAAATACTGGAATATGCCCATATAACAGCCGAGACAGCCGCCAGAGTCATTACAAAACTTCCGATCTTCGGCTTTTCATCCACACGAACCATATAACCCGCGATCTGTCCTGTCATGGAGAGCGGCCACCAGGTCACAAAAACACGGATACAAAATACCGCCTCATTATGAAGCTCTGCCGGACAGCCGAGCATGGCCGCAATCTGCGAGGCAAAAATTTCAATGAGGATCACAATTGCTAAAATCAGATAAATTGCAAACCACATGCCCTGCGCAAAATATCTTCTTGCTTCCTCTGTTTTCCCGATCCCCAGTTTGACCGCCGCCAGGGTTGAAATCCCGATTCCAAAACAGCCATGCAGGGCTAACTGAAAATATTCCAGAGGCATCAGGATCCCTACCAATGTAAAACCATCTGCGCCCAGGCCGTTTCCTATGATAATCCCTTCCAACAATACCATGATTCCCTGTGAAAGAAGGCCAATCAGCGCCAATCCCGCATATTTTACAAACAATGACGTTATCGGCATTGTCCCAAATTCACTGTCCTGCGATACGGTCATCGTATTTTCCGACATATTCATTCCTCGCTTTCGTTAGACACTGTAATTATACTGCGCGCCAGATAAATCTGCCGCACAGTATAACATGATGCGCACAGCCGCATAAGGAAATATGCCGCTTCGCGGCTGCGGCTGGCGCGGTACTCACGGCAGATTTCATCGGCCGTGAGTATCATTGCAGCTGACTCCGCTACTTTGACAGATCCGCCCGATAATGCGCAAATCCTTTTCCATGAACCTCGGTTATCGAAGCCATAAAAGTAAACGCGTCAGGGTCAATTTCTTTGATAATTTCCAATGTCTGCATGACAGTATTGGGGTGAACCACCGTCATCAGCACCTGTTTTTCTACACCGGTATACGTTCCCTGTGCCGGCAGAAGAGTACAGCCGTTTTCCATCCTCAAATTCAATTCCTGCGAGATTTCTTTTCCATAATTGGTCACAACAAAATAAACACGGGCATGATTCATGCCATCCATAACGGTGTCGATCGCCTTTGACGCGACAAAAACACAGATAATGGAATAAAGAAATACTTCCAGATCACGAAAGGTTAACGCCGCAATTGTGACAACAATTCCATCACAGACCATCAGAATATATGCCGTTGAAGCGTTGGGAAATACTTTTCCCAAAAGAATGCTCAGCTGGTCTGTTCCTCCCATACTGATGCCGCGTAAAAACGCGATCCCTATTCCGCTTCCAATCAAAATACCGCCAAGTACCGATGCCATCAGCTTGTTATCTGTAAAGACAGGCAGACAAGATGTTAATACTTCCATAAAGAAAGTCAGTATCGTTGAAGCAAGCAAAGTTTTAATGCCCGCCTGAATTCCCAGAATTTTGACACTGGCAAACAAAATCGGAATATTGACCATCCAGGTCAGAATACCAACGGACAAAGGAACCGCCACAGCCAGAGAAGTGGCCAATCCTGACGAACCGCCCGGCGCAATATGATTGGGAATGGTAAACATGACCAGTCCGGTTGCCGTGAGCAGACAGCCGGCGATGGTGTAACCAAGTGTCAGACAGGCATGTTTAAATGTTTTGTGTGAAAAACGCTGCATCGTATCACTTCCTTTAATTACAGTATGTAGCCTAATACTCCGTAAATAACAGCGGTCAATACAAAGCAGATGGCAGAATATGGGAATGCCGTCATCGCCAGATCGACCGGTTCTCTTTCTACTGCCTGTCCGCACATGAGCATCTGTTCGCCGAAGAAACAGGAAGTGCCGCCGCAAATCGCCCCGGATACGACAGCGGCCATAGTCAGGTACTGATCCACACCAAAGGTGGATGCCAGAGGCACCGTAATCGGAGCCATTAAAAGAATAACCGCCCAGTAATCAACGCCGCCGAATACCAGTAAGGATACGATGATAAAGGAAAGCATTGGAATTAATCCGCCTGCCAGGAATGGAGTTGTCGTTGCGATCACATATTCACTGAATCCAATCTTCTCCAGTCCATTTACGAAAGCAAATACAAGCAGCAGAATAGCAAGAATCTCAACCATACTGTGGATACCTTCGAAGACATTTTTGAAGAAATCTTCGACGGTCATTTTCTTTCTCAGGACGTAAAGAATGAAACAAACGGCCAATGCGCAGATCACCGCTACCACAAGATCGTTTGTTGCGATCATAACGGCGACAACAGTAAGTACAGGAAAAATGAAATCGATCAGGTTTCCGTCGCCTGCTTCCTCCTCTTCTGTAGACTCACTGCCGGCATCCCCTTTCTCATACTGCTTTTTTAAAGGCCCTATCTTTGGAACAAGACCTGCCGCCACGAGTAACGCCATTGCAACGATTAACATAGGATATACCAGGAAGCGGACAACTTTCAAGTATTCAACCAGCATATTCGCATCCGGAGCAGAGATCCCGGATTCCTGCATAACGCCAAAGACAAATACTGCCATTGCCGATACCGGAAGTAAGGCACAGATTGGAATTCCCATTGCGAGAATAATAAAACCGATTGCTTCACGAGGCACCTTGTACCTGTCCGTAATAGAACGGACTGACGGTCCGATCGCAAGGTCGTTGATATAATCGTCGATACAAAGAATCAGACCAAGAATCCATGTAAAAACCAGGCTGCTCTTTGCGGATTTGATGTGCTTTAAGGCGATGCCGCGAAAGCCGTTCACACTTCTGGATTCCAAAAGCAGATTCACCAGAGCGCCAAAAAGCGTCAGCATCAGCAATACCCACGGATAGGTATCGCCGGCAAATACCTCATAAATGGATTCTATACATCCCTGAATAAAACCAGCACCATCTTTTATAATAAATACCAGGCTGGTAGAAACTAAAAGCGACTCGAATACCTTCTTCGTGGCTATTACAAGAACACACATTACAATAATTGGCAAAACAGATAAAAAACCAGGATTCATATTTTTTCTCCCTCTTAAAACACTGCTGTGATAAAGATGGGACACACTAATTCACGTTTTATATTTCATAATACCGGATGCCCGGCTCCTGACATCGTGCATCCGGCGTCTATATTATGCGAATGTAATTACAGTTCCTGTAAGTCCTGCAAGTGCATCTTTTGCTTTATCAAGACTTGTGATAATGGCCTTTTTGTCTGGGTAGCTGCGGGCAAATTTCATACATGCCTGAACTTTTGGAAGCATACTTCCCGGTGCAAACTGACCTTCCTTTACATACTGAGCAGCTTCCGCCAGACTCATATGATCCAGATTCTGCTGATTTTCTTTTCCCCAGTTAATTGCGACTTTTTCTACTTCTGTAAGGATCATCAGCACATCTGCGTTTACCTGTTCGGCAAGAAGCTCCGCGGCGAAGTCTTTATCAATCACAGCGGCAACGCCGTCCAGGGTACCGTCCATGTTTTCAACAACCGGAATTCCGCCGCCTCCGCAGCAGATGACGATTGCCTGGTCCCATAATCCGCGGATCGCATCGATTTCAACGATTTTCTGCGGGATGGGAGATGCGACCACACGTCTGTATCCGCGTCCGGCATCTTCCCTGACCGTATATCCGCGCTCCTCGGCCAGCTTCTTGGCTTCCTCTTCGGTGTAGAAAGGCCCAATCGGTTTTGTCGGATTTGCAAAGCCCGGATCATTCTCATCGACGATCATCTGCGTCGCAATCGTAAGTACCGGATAATGAATCGCGCGTTTGCTCAGAGAATATCTCAATGCCTGCTGAATATGATATCCGATATATCCCTGGCTCATAGCGCCGCATACATCGAACGGCATGGCCGGCGTCACATCGTTTGCAGCTTCAGAAGCCAGAAGGATGCGGCCAACCTGCGGCCCATTCCCGTGTACAACTGCAATTTCATATCCTGCTTCACAAATATCAGCTACACATTCACATGTTTTTTTAACTACTTCCAACTGACCCGCAGCAGTCGGCGCGCTATTTTTTGATTGAAGCGCATTTCCGCCCAACGCAATCACAATTTTCTCCATGTTTTTCCTCCATACCTTTTCAGGAATCAGAGGGACTTTACTCTATAGAGGAATAAAGTCCCACCTGATATCCTGGCAGAATCATAATTTAGATAATATTTCTTTCAGCCATAAACTTTTCGAGAGATTCTTTCGCGGCTTCTTTCTGAAGTTCAGACGGCTCTGCCGCTCTCTGATATTGCGTAAGGTATACAAGCAGGCCGCGCATCGCGGTCAGCCGGTTGCCAGCCTCTTCCCAGCAAAGGGATACGTCGGAATCAGCCACTTCGTCGGTTACATCCTCGCCGCGCGTTGCCGGCAGGCAGTGCATGAATTTACAGCCAAGGTTCGCAATCTGCATCAGCTCACGGTTTACCTGATAGTCCTTGAAGGTAGCAATCCGCTCCTCCTCGGAAAGCTCGGACTCATACAGGCCATACCAGACGTCCGTATAGATGAAGTCAGCGCCCTTCACTGCGTTTCTGTCATCGGTAATCAGGAAGGAGCCGCCGGACTCTTTGCAGTTCTCCTCCATAATCTTAATGTAGTCGCCGTAGGTTACATCAGGTCTCTTGTCATTGGCAATTTTTAAAGCATCCTGAACCCATTTTCCTTTGGGGCCGTACTGAACGAAGCTCATACCAAGCTTGGTGCAAAGCATGCCAAGGGAAGCGCAAACCTGTGTTCCGTCGCCTGCGAATACCACCTTGCAGTCCTCCAGCTTCTTTCCGCGCGGAAGGTTCTCCAGAATGGTACAGAGGTCGCCGATCTCCTGTGTCGGATGGTTCCAGTCGGACATACCGTTCAGTACCGGGATGGAGCAGGCATTCGCCAGATCCACGACGGTCTGATGATCAATGACGCGGGCCATAACAACGTCGATCAACTGGGAAAGCACTTTTCCGGTGTCGCCGATTGTCTCATGTCCGCCGAGCTGAATCATGCCAGGTCCTAAGTACTGCGCATGTCCGCCAAGCTGTTCCATAGCGGTCTCAAAGGATACACGCGTTCTTGTGGAACCCTGCTGGAAGATCATGCCAAGCGTTTTTCCCTTTAAGAGCGGCGGATTGTAACCGTTTTTAATACAATTCTTAATTTCGAGCGAAAGGTAAGCGATATCAAGAATTTCCTGCTTCGTGAAATCATTAGTTTCAATAAAATGTCTTACACCGTTTGCATACATAGTTTTAATCTCCTTTTATTTATATTTTTTTCATGTGATTCGTTTTTACACTCTTTCTTATCTGGCTTTCGGCTGCTGCTGTGTGATACAATGAATGTTTCCGCCGCCGTAAGCAACCTCTGTCGTCATCACTCCTTCAACCACATAGTCCGGGCCGAACGCTTCCTGAACCTGCTGCACTGCCAGCGCATCGTTCTCGTCACCGTATTGCGGAAGGATAATGGCGCCGTTTACGATCAGGAAGTTCAGGTAAGACGCGATTGAGATTTCGCCTTCCTCACGCGGGATTGCTCCCTCCGCATAATCAATCGTAGCGGCATCTTTTAAGTAGCAGGGTTCTTTTGTTACACAAAGCTTATGAACCTTCAGCTTACGTCCCTTCGCATCGGTCTGCTCGCAGAGGAATTTGTAAGCAGCCTGCGCTTCCTTATAGAACGGATGCTCTTCATCCTCCGTATAGATGCAGAGAACCTCTCCCGGACGAACGTAGCAGGCCACGTCGTCGATATGTCCGTTTGTCTCATACGGATCGATACCGTCCTTTACCCAGATTACCTTTTCTACATTGAGATAATCCTTCAGAAGCTCCTCAATCTGCTCTTTGCTCATTTCCGGGTTGCGGCTCGGATGCAGCAGACACATCTCTGTCGTAAGGCAGGTGCCTTCTCCATCCACATGGAACGATCCTCCCTCCAGAATGAACTCTTTATCCGGATCGCCAAGAGACATGGGCTTGTAGCTGTCCGCGCCTGCGATCTCACACATCTTGCGGGCAATCTGCGCATCCTTGTCCCACGGGAAGTAAAGTCCGTCAACAAGTCCGCCATAAGCATTGAAGCCCCAGTCTACGGCGCGAAGCCCTCCGTTATCGTTAACCAGGAACGTTGCTCCGGTATCGCGTAACCAGGAATCGTTGTTCTCCATCTCGATGATGGATACGTTGTCGGTACCGCCCAGACGGGCGATCGCGTTTTCATATTGTGCCTGCGGTACGCACATTTTTACAGGTTCGTGTTTCGCGATTGCTCTTGCTACATTGCAGAATGCTTCCTGCGCTGGTTTTGCGCCCAGTCTCCAGTTGCCATTCCACCATGGCCAAAGCATCCAGACACATTCCTGGGTTTCGAATTCTCCGGGCATTCTGTAGCCATCTTGCTTCGGGGTTGTTCCTTCAATTCTTTTTGCCATAATCTTTC
>VSNK01000117.1 GCA_009774255.1 Faecalicatena sp. | reverse complement strand
CATTTTAATTGATATTTCGAAAATTGTATGATAACATGGTTTTATCTAGGAAATGTAATTAGTTGTGTATACAATTGTCTGCAACAGGGATGTTTTTGGTTACAATTCGCTGAGTTATTGTGTGATACTGTGCGGCAGATTTATCTGGCGCACAGTATATCTGCGAGTAGTGATGTATGTTTCCTGACTGCAGAGTACGGTTGCGATAAAAGGTGGAGGAAACGATGAGCGTACAATTATTAGATAAAACGAGAAAGATCAACAAACTGCTTCACAACAATAATTCCAGCAAGGTGGTCTTTAATGATATCTGTGCGGTGCTGACGGAGATTCTCGATTCGAATGTCCTGGTGGTCAGCAAGAAGGGAAAGATCCTTGGAGTCAGCAGATCTCCCGGCATCCAGGGCATAGAAGAGCTGATCGCGGAGTCGGTGGGAGCGCATATTGACAGGATGCTTAACGAGCGGCTGCTCAGCATTTTATCCACAAAGGAGAATGTCAATCTGGAGACGCTCGGCTTTACTCCGGAGGCGATCAGGGGCTATCAGGCAATCATCACTCCGATCGACATTGCGGGAGAACGGCTGGGAACGCTGTTCGTATATAAGCGGGACGCTCTGTACGAGATCGACGATATTATTCTAAGTGAATATGGGACGGCCGTGGTAGGGCTTGAGATGCTCCGTTCCGTCAACGAGGAGAACGCGGAGGAATCCAGGAAGGAGCACATCGTCCGGTCTGCCATCGGCACGCTTTCTTTTTCAGAATTGGAGGCGATCCTTCATATATTCGATGAACTGGGAGGTACGGAAGGGATCCTTGTGGCAAGTAAGATCGCGGACCGGGTGGGGATCACCAGATCCGTGATTGTAAATGCCCTGAGAAAATTTGAAAGCGCGGGCGTCATCGAATCCCGTTCCTCCGGTATGAAGGGAACGTACATAAAAGTCCTGAATGAATATGTATTTACGGAGCTGGAAAAGATTAAGAAGGAACGAAGGTAAGGAACCAATACAGGGATGTCAGGAAGCTGATATCCCTTTTTTGAGAAAGCTTTTGAGATGTGAGAAAGGAAGGAATTGAAGAATGTATGAAGGAAATCCGGTTGATTTACAGATGGCAAAGACTATATCCGCAGATGTGGCTCTGGACGATACGTCCCATAAGTGCAGAGTTTACAGGTATGACATGGAGGAAGATTACATATACTTAGAATTGGTGGACGAAGATCTGACGGTCATTTCTCTGGATGCCAAGTATCAGTGTTATATTACTGTCAAAAAAGAGATGCTGTACTGCACCGGAGTGGTAAAGGAGCGTTTTCGGTCCGATGACACGAATATGATCACGTTCCGGATCGAGAATGGATTTTACAGTGTGTCGGAAAAGAGGTTTATAAACTAATTATAAAAATTTAGATTCATTGTTGACAAATCGTCAAGGTAGTGCTATTTTATATTCATGGGTTAGCACTCAAACGAAATGAGTGCTAACAAACAAAATGTTTGAAGGAGGAATTACAATGAAGTTAGTACCTTTAGGTGACAAAATTGTATTAAAGCAGTTAGAAGCAGAAGAAACAACGAAGTCTGGTATCGTTCTTCCGGGACAGGCAAAGGAGAAGCCGCAGGAAGCAGAAGTTATCGCAGTCGGACCCGGCGGTGTTATAGATGGCAAAGAAGTAACGATGCAGGTAGAGGCCGGACAGAAGGTAATCTATTCCAAGTATGCGGGGACAGACGTGGAGCTGGACGGAGAAAAGTTTATTATCGTAAAGCAGAATGATATCCTGGCAATTGTAGAAGCATAGTAATGTATCTGTGAGGGTACCAAGCAGATAAGAAGCTTAAAAAATAGATAAAGTCGACGAGGTGAATAAAAATGGCAAAGGAAATTAAATTTGGCGCAGAAGCCAGAGCAGCATTGGAAAAGGGTGTAAATCAGCTTGCGGATACCGTGAGAGTGACATTGGGACCAAAGGGAAGAAACGTTGTGCTGGATAAGTCTTTCGGCGCTCCGCTGATCACGAACGACGGTGTGACGATTGCGAAGGAGATCGAGCTGGAAGACGGATTTGAGAACATGGGTGCACAGCTGATCAGAGAAGTTGCTTCCAAGACCAACGACGTTGCCGGCGACGGAACAACCACAGCCACCGTACTTGCGCAGGCTATGGTGAACGAAGGAATGAAGAACCTGGCAGCAGGTGCCAATCCGATCGTGCTCCGCAAGGGTATGAAGAAAGCCACTGACAAGGCCGTAGAGGCGATTGCGGAGATGAGCAGCAAGGTGACGGGTAAAGAGCAGATTGCGAGAGTAGCGGCAGTTTCTTCCGGAGACGAGGAAGTAGGAGCAATGGTAGCAGACGCAATGGAGAAGGTTTCCAATGACGGTGTCATCACCATCGAAGAATCCAAGACCATGCTGACAGAGCTGGATCTGGTAGAAGGTATGCAGTTCGACAGAGGATATATTTCCGCATATATGGCAACAGATATGGAGAAGATGGAAGCGGTTCTGGAAGATCCGTACATCCTGATTACCGATAAGAAGATCTCCAATATTCAGGATATTCTTCCGCTTCTGGAGCAGGTGGTACAGTCCGGGGCAAGGCTTCTGATCATTGCGGAAGACATTGAAGGAGAGGCGCTGACCACACTGATCGTGAACAAGCTGCGCGGTACGTTCAATGTAGTAGCTGTGAAGGCTCCGGGATACGGCGACAGAAGAAAAGAGATGCTGCAGGATATCGCGGTCCTGACAGGCGGTGAGGTGATCTCCGAAGAACTTGGCCTGGATCTGAAGGATACGACCATGGATCAGCTTGGACGTGCGAAGTCTGTCAAGGTTCAGAAGGAAAATACTGTTATCGTAGACGGTTTGGGTGACAAGCAGGCGATCGCGGACAGAGTTGCGCAGATCAAGAAGGGAATCGAGGAGACGACTTCTGATTTTGACAAAGAGAAGCTGCAGGAGAGACTTGCGAAGCTGGCAGGCGGCGTAGCTGTTATCCGGGTAGGTGCTGCTACGGAGACAGAGATGAAGGAAGCGAAGCTCCGTATGGAAGATGCTCTGAACGCAACAAGGGCAGCCGTAGAAGAAGGAATTATCGCGGGCGGCGGTTCCGCATATATCCATGCTGCAAAGCAGGTTGAAAAGCTCGCGGAAGAGCTGGACGGAGACGAGAAGACAGGAGCTAAGATCATTCTGAAGGCTCTGGAATCTCCGCTGTATCATATTGTATCCAATGCAGGTCTGGAAGGCTCCGTAATCGTAAATAAAGTAAGAGAATCCGAGGTAGGTTTTGGATTTGACGCATACAAAGAGCAGTATGTAGATATGGTAAAAGAGGGAATCCTGGATCCGGCTAAGGTGACAAGAAGCGCTCTGCAGAACGCGACCAGTGTCGCATCCACACTGCTGACAACCGAGTCCGTTGTATCTACGATCAAGGAAGATACCCCGGCAATGCCGGCAGGCGGCGCAGGCGGAATGGGTATGATGTAAGAATAAGAATGAAAAGAGAGTTTCGCGCTAGGGCGAAACTCTCTTTTTTGTGCATAAAAGCACTTGACAAGCCACCGGAATTTCTGTACCATATCAAATAAATTATCTATGATTCGACCGTCAAAAGTCCATTTTTATTGCTGAGATAATTTTTCGAAGATTCGTGCCCCAATATATGGAGGCAATGTGGTGCATTGCCCTCATATATTGCGGCATGGAGATTCGGAAAATTAGCTAGTACAGCATTGCGTATATAATGGTGAATAATGTGCCTGATATTTTTGTCAGGACAAGGCGGAGGAAAGAGGCGATGCGGTGGCATCGTTGATTGACGACAACGCAGTGCTGGCAGAAATAGCAGGTGCAGAATTCACCGTTAATTACGCAATGCTGTACTAGTACATCGAAAAATAAGTTTCTAGCCAAATGACGCAGAATGATTTTTCATAATGCAAGGCGGAGGAATGAGGCGTAGCGGGCTACGTCGATTGACGGCGCTGTGTGTCAGCGACACACGTTTAGCGCGGACCGAAACGGAGTGTAGACCAACGCAGCAGATGGAAAATCAGGCAAGTCATTGGGCTGGTTACTTATTATTCGATGTACTAGCAAGGGAAATGAGAGCTTTTGACGGGCGAATCATCTATAAGTACAGGTACATTTACGGGAGTTCCCCGATACAAAAGGAAAGGAAGGTAAAGTCATGGGCAGAATTATTGGAGAAGGTATTACATTTGATGATGTACTGTTGGTACCCGCATATTCGGAAGTGATTCCGAATCAGGTAAATTTGTCTACATATCTGACAAAGAGCATTAAGCTGAATATTCCGATGATGAGCGCGGGGATGGATACGGTGACCGAATACCGGATGGCCATTGCAATGGCACGGCAGGGAGGCATCGGAATCATCCACAAGAATATGTCGATAGAGCAGCAGGCAGAGGAAGTCGACAAGGTAAAAAGGTCTGAAAACGGGGTTATTACGGATCCGTTTTTTCTTTCACCGGAGCATACATTGAAGGATGCCAACGATCTGATGGCAAAGTTCCGTATATCCGGTGTTCCGATAACTGAAGGCAAGAAGCTGGTCGGGATCATCACGAACC
Source organism: Faecalicatena sp. (assembly GCA_009774255.1). Classification (GTDB taxonomy): domain Bacteria; phylum Bacillota; class Clostridia; order Lachnospirales; family Lachnospiraceae; genus Schaedlerella. The sequence continues at coordinate 11,423 of VSNK01000117.1, read as the reverse complement.
GTGATTTAAAATTCGAAGTAGATTTCTCCAAGAAAATTAAAGAAAGCATGACCTCCGAGGGACTGATCACAGCGAGGGAAGGGATCACACTGGACGAGGCCAAGGAGATCCTTGCAAAGGCAAGAAAGGAAAAGCTTCCGATTGTGGACGAGTACGGCAATCTCAAGGGTCTGATCACGATCAAGGATATTGAGAAGCAGATCAAGTATCCTTCTTCCGCGAAGGATGAACAGGGACGCCTGCTCTGCGGCGCCGGAATCGGAATTACGGCCAACTGTCTGGAACGTGTGGAGGCACTGGTAGATGCCAAGGTGGACGTGATCGTCCTGGATTCTGCTCATGGCCATTCCGCGAATGTACTCCAGGCGGTCCGTATGGTGAAGGAGAAGTTCCCGGATCTCCAAGTCATTGCCGGAAATGTGGCGACAGGGGCGGCCACAAAGGCACTGATCGAGGCTGGGGTAGACGCTGTCAAAGTCGGGATCGGACCTGGCTCGATCTGTACGACACGTGTGGTCGCGGGAATCGGTGTTCCTCAGATTACAGCTGTGATGGACTGCTATGAGGCGGCAAAGGAGTATGGAATTCCGATCATCGCGGACGGTGGTATCAAGTATTCCGGAGATATGACAAAAGCCATCGCGGCAGGTGCCAGCGTATGTATGATGGGGAGTATATTCGCGGGATGTGATGAAAGTCCGGGAACCTTTGAACTGTATCAGGGAAGAAAATATAAGGTATACCGGGGCATGGGCTCCATCGCAGCCATGGAGAACGGCAGCAAGGACCGCTATTTCCAGGAGAACGCCAAGAAGCTCGTCCCGGAAGGAGTAGAGGGCCGTGTGGCATATAAGGGAACCGTGGAGGATACCGTGTTCCAGCTCATAGGCGGACTTCGCTCCGGTATGGGATACTGCGGTACGCCGACTATTGAGGATCTGAAGCAAAACGGACGATTCATAAAGATCACCGCGGCATCGTTGAAGGAAAGCCATCCTCATGACATCCATATTACGAAAGAAGCGCCCAACTACAGTGTAGATGAATAGCCGATTTTGCGCTGCAAGAAATTGCTGCAAAATAACAGGTGCATAGTTACAGTTCACGGCCTAACCGTCCGCGAACTGTAACGCATCCAGCCCATTGAAAAGTCGCCTGACGGCGAGGGGCTGGATGCCTGAGACCGCAGTTTTATTGGCCGGATGCCTTGCAGCGGAGTGCAAGGCACCGAGAACAGTAACGATGCATGGCATTTTGCAGCAGTTCGGCATATGATTCGATTGCCGGGAGCCCTTCTCATCACCGGGAAAATGAGGGCTTATGATGGGCGGATCACAGACAGGGAAAAGTACGGAGCAGGATAAGATGGAACAGGAGAGTACGGAGCAGAAAAGCACAGAGCAGAAGGGCACGGTGCAGAAAAAAACAGAACAGAAAGGTACGGGACAGAATCTTATCGATCTGAGAAGTACGGAACTGAAAAATGCAGGGCAGGGCAAAACTGCAAAGAAAAATACGGGGAAGACGGGCCAGAGAGCAAAGAAAAAGAAGACAAAGCGGAAGAAAAAAAGTACCCGGAGGCTGATATTGTCTCTCAGGCCGGAGGGGAAAAGTTTTTTTACCGGCATTGCCGCAGGGGTGCTGCTTACATTGCTGGTGACGTCCGGGCTTACCCGCTGCTCCGCGGAAGAGGAAAAAAAAACCAGCGGACTGGAACTGGACGCATCGGAGCCGGAGATCAGTGTTCAGCTTCTGGATGTGAATGATTATTCCAGGCCGGGCACAGAGATGGATCCGGTTACCGGGATCGTGATCCATTATACGGCTAATCCGGGAAGCACGGCGCAGCAGAACAGGGATTATTTTAACAGTCTTCAGGATGGGCAGGGAACCTCCGTGAGCAGTCATTTTATCGTCGGACTGGATGGAGAGATCGTGCAGTGCGTTCCTACATGGGAGATCGCGTATGCGTCCAATGAACGCAACCATGATACCATATCTATTGAGTGCTGCCATCCGGACAGTACAGGGAAGTTCAAGGAGGAAACGTATATTTCCATGGTAAGCCTGACGGCATTCCTGTGCGATAAATTTGACCTGGATGCGGATGCGGTCATCCGCCATTATGATGTGACAGGGAAGAACTGTCCAAAATATTTTGTGGAAAACGAAGAGGCGTGGGCTCTTTTTAAGGCAGATGTCAATGCTGCCCTGGAAAATAAAACAGACAGCAACGAAAAAGGGAGAAAGCAGGATGAATGATTTGGAGATGTACCGGGAACAGCTTGCCATGTGTGATGACAGGATGATAGATATTCTGGAAGAGCGCAATTCTATCATAGAAAAGATTATGGCCTATAAGCAGGAATATGGGATATCAATCTTACAGCCTGCCCAGGAGAAAAAGCAGGAGAAAAGAAGACAGGAAAGGCTAAGGGGTCATCGATACCGGAACGAGATTGAGGATGTTTTTTCCGAAATTATAAGGAACAGCAAACGGATACAGGCAAGACATCTGTTTGATTATAATATTGTGCTGATTGGTTTCATGGGAGCAGGAAAAACAACGGTCTCCGAGTATTTAAGCACCATGTTCGCCATGGATGTGGTGGAGATGGATCAGGTGATCGCAGAGCGGGAAGGAATGAGTATTTCGGATATTTTTGCCACTTACGGGGAAGAATATTTCCGCAACAGAGAAACACAGCTTTTGAAGGAAATGCAGCTTAGAAAGCAGGCGGTGATCTCCTGCGGAGGAGGAGCGGCTCTCAGGGAGGAAAATGTAATTGAGATGAAGAAGAACGGACGGGTGGTCCTTCTTACCGCAAGTCCTCGGACTATTTACGACCGTGTTAAGGACAGCACGGACCGTCCCATTCTCAATGGAAATAATAATGTGGAATTTATTACGGAGCTGATGGAAAATCGCCGGGAAAAGTATGAGAAGGCTGCGGATATCGTGATCTATACGGACAAAAAGAGCGTGCTTCAGATCTGTGAGGAGCTGATTGCAAAGCTGAACTGAAGGTAAGGATCTGTCATGAAAGTTTATTTCATGACAGATCCTTACGGCGCAGCACATGACAGCGCATTTGCGGCGCAGATAGAACGGGAGGTTTAGGAGACAGGAATATGTTTGATATGTTTTTTCCGGATGATTATATGGCTTCTACATATATCATTCCCTTTGAAAAATTGTATGAAGAGGGATACCGCGGTGTGATCTTTGATATCGACAATACTCTGGTTCCTCATGGTGCGCCTGCGGATACAAGGGCAAAGGAACTGTTCCGCAGACTGGAGGCGGCAGGATTTGCCTCATGCCTGATTTCCAACAATCAGGAACCTCGGGTGAGGATGTTCAATGAAGAGATTGGGACAAAATATATTTGCAATGCCCACAAGCCCTCGCGAAAGAATTATATCCGCGCAATGGAACTGATGGGAACGGACCGGAGCAACACCATTTTTGTGGGAGATCAGCTCTTTACGGACGTGTGGGGCGCGAAACGGACCGGAATCCGCAATATCCTGGTGAAGCCCATGTATCCAAAAGAGGAGATTCAGATCGTTCTGAAGCGCTATCTGGAACGAATCGTGCTCTATTTTTATCAAAGAAAACGAAGAAACGCTCAGGCACATTAAAAAAAGGTTGAAAAATGCAGGAAACTATTATAAAATGGGAAGCAGATTTGACTGAATCGTTTATAAGGAGGATTACAAATGATCGCAGCAGGAGAATTTAAGAACGGTGTTACCGTTGAGATTGAAGGAAATATTTATCAGATTTTAGAGTTTCAGCATGTGAAACCGGGAAAGGGCGCAGCGTTTGTCAGAACGAAGCTGAAAAATATCATCAGCGGCGGTGTCGTAGAGAAGACGTTCCGTCCTACCGAGAAGTTCCCGAAGGCTCATATCGACAGGAAGGAAATGCAGTACCTGTATCAGGACGGGGATTTATATAACTTTATGGATGTTGAGACATATGATCAGATTGCGCTGAATTCCGAAGTAGTAGGAGACGCGCTGAAGTTTGTGAAGGAGAATGAAAGTGTAAAGATCTGTTCCCACAATGGAAATGTATTTTCCGTGGAGCCGCCTCTTTTTGTAGAGCTGGCGATCACAGAGACAGAGCCGGGCTTCAAGGGCGATACGGCACAGGGCGCGACAAAGCCTGCTACCGTAGAGACAGGGGCGACAGTTATGGTTCCGCTTTTTGTAGAGACCGGCGACGTGCTGAAGATCGATACACGTACGGGAGAGTATCTGTCCAGAGTATGATGACAGGAACTGCGGAGAAGACAGAGGGTCACTGCTCAGGACGGGATAGCGCATTTATTGCGCTATCCGTGCGAAACGTATAGTCTGCAAAAGCAATCGGCAGGGGATAAAGGGGATACGGAAGATATGTTAAAAATTGGTTCCCATGTGGGCATGAGCGGCAGAGAGATGCTGCTCGGCTCCGCGAAGGAGGCGGTTTCTTACCGCGCAAATACATTTATGTTCTACACCGGCGCACCTCAGAATACCCGTAGGAAGGAGCTGGAAGAGCTGAATATCGAGCCGGCCTGGCAGTATATGAGAGAGCATGGTATCGAGGAGATTATCGTCCATGCTCCTTATATTATCAACCTGGGGAATACCGTAAAGCCGGAGACTTTCCGGCTGGGCGTGGAATTTCTGGAGAAGGAGCTTCAGCGGACCGTTGCGTGCAAAAGTCATATATTGATCCTGCATCCGGGAGCTCATGTCGGGGAAGGGGCAGAGGCCGGGATCGCGCAGATCATCAAAGGGCTGAACGAGGTCCTGACCGGGGATACGGACTGCTGCGTCGCATTGGAGACGATGGCGGGCAAGGGATCCGAAGTGGGCCGTACATTTGAGGAGCTCTCGCGCATCTATGACGGGGTGGTATACAATGAGAAGCTTCGGGTATGCTTTGACACCTGCCATACAAGCGACGGCGGATATGATATCATCCATCATTTTGATGATGTGATCGATGAATTTGACCGGATCTTGGGAAAAGATCAGATTGCCGTATTTCATATCAACGACAGCAAAAATGTACCTGGCGCCGCCAAGGACCGACATGCCAATATTGGATTTGGAGAGATCGGCTTTGAGGCTCTGAATTACATCGTGCATCATCCGGATTTTGAAGATGTCCCGAAAATCCTGGAGACGCCGTATATCCCGGACCCGGAAAATGAAAAGAAATCTTATGCGCCATATAAATACGAGATTGAAATGCTGCGGAATGGGAAATTTGATCCTGAATTGCAGGAGAAGATTCGGAATGGAGCTGCCTGAATCATATATGATTCGCCCGTCAAAAGCTCTCATTTCCCTTGCCGGCTAATTTTCCGAATCTCCATGCCACAATATATGTCAACAATGCACCACATTGCCTCCATATATTGTGGCACGAATCTTCGAAAAATTATCTCAGCAATGAAAATGGACTTTTGACGGTCGAATCATATATGTTACAGGCCACTGGCTCATCAGAGTCCGGTAGCTAAAAAAGGAGTTGTAGAAAAATAAGTGATACAGATTGCGCAGGATGTGTCACTTATTTTTCTACAACTCCTAAACAGCCTATTGCAAGTGAAGTCGCATAGGCTGTTTTAAACAGGCACAAAAAAGCACGTCTGGGCGGGATCGAACCGCCGCACCTGCCTCCGGAGGGCAGTGCTCTATCCACTGAGCTACAGACGTGTATTCCATGCATTCCAGAAAGGAAGCAACTCTCTGGAATGCATTAGTAATATTAACACAAATTACGGAAAATGTAAAGAGTTAATTTTAGAAATTGATAGAGTTCCGCATGATCGTTACTATTCACGGTGCCTTGCACTCCGCTGCAAGGCATCCGGCCGATAAAGCTGCGGTTTCAGGCAGCCAGCCCCTCGCCGAAGGCGATTTTTCAATGGGCTGGATGCGTTACAGTTCGCTGGCCAGTGAACTGTAACTGATCAGCGTTCTGGCTCCTCTGTTATAGAGATATGCATGATTGCTTAGAATCTCTTCTTCTTCTACCTGGGTCTCATTAATCTCCGCCACCATGGCATTCATTTCGTCCGGCGCCATCCCCTTTGATACAGGCACCAGCACGACCTCGTGGACGCTGCTTGGAAGCACATAATAGTCCTCACCCAGGATGCGGCCTGCCATGTCCAATACATCCGGATAGGCGATACATGCGGCGCCGAAGCTGCGGATCGGATTGGAAAGCACATACATAAAATCATCTCTCTCATGCAGACAGTCCTTGAGCAGATTTTTCTTTTCACCGGGAACGGAACGGAGAACCTCCTCTACGGCCTGCCGTATTGTGAACAATTCAGCCGGAAGCAGGCTTTTTACATTGCTGCGGGCCAGTGCAAACAGTTCTTCCTTCGTCACATCCCAGCACTTCATATGCTCATTTCCTATTGTCATAGTAGCGGTTCCCTGGCTGTTCAGATCCAGAAGGGCATAAAATACGATGCTCAGGTCCAGCAGATCTATGTGGGGGATTTTCCGGAGCAGTTCATGGTTCTTCTCCGTATGTATCAGCTTAAATACAATTTTATCCCGTATGGAATCGTAGCATTCGATCTCGGTTGTATCCCAGGATTTTTTACACTTTACAATGCCGTAAAAATTCAGGATATCCTGCACAAGCTCGTCGATCGATTCGCCATCCAGAGAGCGTTGATAGTATTCCTCCAGATAAATGGTTGGGGAAATATTGACTCCCGGAGTTTCGATGAGCAATCCTCTTTTTATTTTGCCGTTATTTTTGATCGCAGTATACTCTCTGGCCGTAACACCTCCCTCAAGCTTTTGATTCATTCTTTTTTCTATAGCGCATACAAACTCGTGATATTTCATTTTTCTCCTTTCTTCTGCGCATCCATCTGAAAATTAAAATGTGAAAGCCGGCACTGAAATCGTGCCCAGAAAATTGATTTGAAAAAATATTATGTACTCGATTATAACGGACAACTTCCAAAAAAGCAATCTTTTTTTGGGGAAATACTGTGAAGAAAGTGTGTTTAACGTATCATTTCGGAGACAGAATACTTGCTAGAAAGTGGGATAGGTGTTAAAATGTCAAAAGACAAGAGATAGGAATGGAATTTAAATTGATTGATGGAGAGTGAATAACGTGAAAACATTGCTGATGCTTATAACAACGGAGATGGAACAGGCGTTCAAGGCGGCGGGATATGAGGAGTCTTATGCGAAGGTAACATTGTCGAACCGGCCGGATTTATGTGAATATCAGTGTAACGGGGCGATGGCGGCAGCCAAAGCCTATAAGAAAGCGCCTATTATGATTGCAGAAGACGTGACAGAGTATCTGCGGGAGAGCGCATGCTTTTCCTCTGCGGAAGCAGTGAAGCCCGGTTTTATCAATCTGAAGCTGAAACCAGCGTTTGTGGCAGGATTTCTGAATGAAATGGCAGAGGCTGGGAACCTGGGCGTGGAACAGGAGAAGGAACCGAAGACGATTATGATCGATTACGGCGGGCCAAATGTGGCGAAGCCCCTCCATGTCGGACATCTTCGTTCCGCGATCATCGGTGAGAGTGTGAAGCGGATCGTCCGGTTCAAGGGCAACAAGGTGACCGGGGATATCCACCTGGGAGACTGGGGATATCAGATGGGGCTGATCATCACCGAGCTGGAAAAGCGGAAACCGGAGCTGCCTTATTTTATAGAAGATTATGAGGGAGAGTATCCTGAGGAAGCACCATTTACCATCGGAGAGCTGGAGGAAATCTATCCTGCGGCCAGCGCCTATGCCAAGGAGCATGAGGAGTACCGGGAAAAGGCTCTGCAGGCTACCTATGAGCTGCAGAACGGACGCCGGGGCTACCGTGCGGTCTGGAAGCACATCATGAACGTGTCCGTGGCGGATCTGAAGAAAAATTATCAGGTCCTTAACGTGGATTTTGACCTCTGGAAGGGGGAAGCAGACGTTCAGAAGTATATTCCGGATATGGTGGAGATGCTGAAGGAAAAGGGCTTTGCACACTATGATGACGGTGCCCTGGTGGTGGACGTGGCAGAAGAGGACGACAACAAGGCCGTACCGCCCTGTATGATCCTAAAATCAGACGGCGCAGCCTTATATGACACCACGGATCTGGCAACGCTGATCGAGCGGGAAAGCCTTTACAGACCGGATCAGATCATCTATGTTGTGGACAAACGGCAGGAACTGCATTTCGTGCAGGTGTTCCGCTGCGCGAAGAAGACGGGGATCGTCCGCCCGGAGGTGGAGCTGAAGTACTTAGGGTTCGGCACGATGAACGGAAAGGACGGAAAGCCGTTTAAGACAAGAGAGGGCGGCGTGATGCGCCTGGAAAATCTGCTCCGTGAAATCACGGAAGAGATGATGAAGAAGATAATGGACAACCGGACGGTCACCGAGGACGAGGCGGAAGCTACGGCACAGATCGTCGGGCTTGCGGCCGTCAAGTATGGAGATCTGTCCAATCAGGCCTCTAAGGATTATATATTTGACGTGGACAGATTTACCTCTTTTGAGGGAAATACGGGGCCCTATATCTTGTACACCATTGTCCGCATCAAGTCTATCCTGAATAAATATCAGGAAAACGGCGGCGCGGCGGATGCGCTGCGCATCCAGGAGCCATGCGGCGGCTCTGAGAAGGCGCTGATGCTGGAGACGGCAAAATTCAATGAGATGTTCGAAACCGTATATGAAGAAATCGCGCCTCATAAGATGTGTGCATATATCTATGATGTGGCAAATGCGTTTAATAAATTTTACCATGAGACCAGAATCCTGGCGGAGGAGGATGAGGGCAGGAAAGCGGGCTATATCGCTCTGCTGAAGCTTACCAAAGAGGTGCTGGAGGTCTGCATTGACCTTCTGGGATTTGAGGCGCCGGAAAGGATGTAAATAACAGGAATGACAGAAAAGCTATTCTATGAAGACAGCCATATGCGGACATTTACGGCCAAAGTGCTGGAATGTATCCCGGAAGGAGAGCAGTGCCGGATCGTGCTTGACCGAACCGCGTTTTTCCCGGAAGGGGGAGGTCAGTATGCGGATACAGGATGGCTGGAGAGTCTGCCGGAAGCTGGCACTCCGGAGAGGACCGAGATTTCGGGAAGGACCGAGATTTCGGGAAGGACAGAGATTTCGGGAAGAACAGAGATTTCGGAAAGGACCGAGTTTCCGGGAAGCCCTGAGGTTGCGGTAAGGCCTGAGGTTTCGGTGAGTCGGGAGGTGTCGCGAATGGCTGTGGTCGGAATTCGGGTTCTGGATGTGCAGGAGCGTGACGGGAAGATTCTGCATATGGCGGATCGGCCTGTTTCGGTCGGGAGCCTTGTATCAGGGCATATTGACTGGCAGGAGCGTTTTATGAAAATGCAGCAGCATACCGGGGAGCATATCGTATCAGGGCTGGTACACGGGCGGTTTGGTTATGACAATGTGGGCTTCCATCTGGGCAGCACGGATTGTACCATGGACTTTAACGGTGAGATCACGAAGGAAGAGCTGCGTGAGATCGAACTGCGGGCAAATGAGGCGGTGGCGCAAAATCTGGATATTCTGGTCTCTTATCCGTCCCAAAAGGAGCTTTCCGATCTGGAATACCGCAGTAAAATAGAGATTGAGGGACAGGTCCGTATTGTGACAATTCCGGGCTATGACGTCTGCGCCTGCTGTGCCCCCCACGTGGCGAAGACCGGGGAGATCGGTGTCATCAAGCTAACCAATGTGCAGCGGTACAAGGGCGGCGCTCGCATTACGATGCTCTGCGGATTCCGCGCCCTTGCCGATTATAACAGGAAAGCTGCATCCGTGAAGCAGATTTCCGCAGCACTCTGCGCGAAAGAGGACGAAGTGGCGGAGGCTGTGGAGCATTTGAAGGAAGAATGCGCTCAGTTGAGAGCAAAACTGGCGGAGCAGCAGAGAGAAATGCTTCGATATAAGGCAAAAGAAAGTGACGGCCAGGGAGCGGCGGTGTGCGTGTTCGATTCCGGGCTGGAGGGAGAAAGCCCCAGGCTGCTGATGAACTTGGTGCTGGAAAGAGGGCATGATCTGTGCGCCGTATTCTGCGGAAATGACGAGGATGGCTACCGCTATGTGATTGGGAGCACCCGGGTGGATCTTCGGAAGCTGGTGAAAGAACTGAACGCCGCTTTTTCGGGCAGAGGCGGAGGAAAGCCGGAGATGGTACAGGGCTCCCTGAAAGGGACAGAGGAAGAACTGAAGGCGTGGATCGAGAGATACTGTTCCTTCTCGGATCGTAAGGATTTAGAAGAAAGCGAGGAGATGAAAAGATGAATAGAGCTCCGGGGAAAAATAAATTCTGGTATCTGTTTGGACCTTTCCTGATCTACTGGGGGATTGAATTTGTCGGAGCTATGCTTGCGGCGCTGGTGCTGATTATTGTGTCCGTGCCCGAGGTGATGCAGTCCGTGACATGGACAGATTCCATGACTAATGAAGAATTTGCGCAGGCTGCGGTTCAGATGCAGAAAGTATTGCTGGATATGGCGGCACGTTATCAGGTTCAGATGCTTGCGGCAGCAGCGCTGCTTACGATCCCTGTGCTGGCGGTCCTGTACCGCAGAGACAGAAAACAGGAGCAGATCCAAAATCTTCCGGTCAATAAAAAAGCGCCGCCGTATCAATACATTTGGACGGCGATATTGGGAATTTCGGTCTGTATCGGAGGGAATGTACTGATCATTATGACCAATCTGGCATTTTCAAGCTCGAGTTATCAAAATGCTTCGGCTGTTTTTTATACTCCGCCGTTCCCGGTTCAGGTCATCTGTCTCGGCTTTATCATTCCTATTTCCGAGGAACTGCTTTTCCGGGGGCTTCTGTTCAAAAGATGCCGGGGGATGATGGAATTTTTACCGGCGGCTCTCAGTATTTCTATTTTGTTTGGATTCAGCCACGGCAATCTGGTTCAGTTCATCTATGCCTTTGGGCTGGGCATGCTGCTGGCCTATGTGTGTGAAAAATATGGTTCCCTGAAGGCAGCGATCCTGCTCCACGTGACGGCAAACCTGACGTCTCTCATTATGACCAGGATCGGATTCCTGGACTGGATCTGCAGCGCATTTATCCGGCTGGCGGTTTCCGTTGTAGGCTGTGCATTTCTGGGGGCGGTTATGTTCGTGCTGATCCAGAGGATCGATGAAAAGCCGGAGGGCGCTGATCAGACGGGGAATCCCGGAGATTCAGGGCTAACGAAAGATATGTTCCGTTGAAAGCCGCATGTGGAGACGGTTGTAATGCTTTCCCACAAAAAACCTGACAGCGTAATCAACGTAAAAGTCGAGTTTGGCGAGGGTGAGGGCAAAGTGCCGCTTGATAATATCGCCAAAAGAGCCGAAGCGTACAAGCCGAAAGAGCGGGTTACTTACAAAATGATTAA
>VSNK01000116.1 GCA_009774255.1 Faecalicatena sp. | reverse complement strand
TCCCGCTAAATATTGGGGGAAAGGGGGTACTATGCGCTTTTTTATCGACTAACCTCCACGTTTAAGTTTCAAACTTATCCCATGTACCCTGCGATATCTCAGAACCATCCATTACATGATAATACGCTCCCGGAAACCTCGCCTGCCACATATCCTTAAAGCTCATTCCCGATACCTCTGACTGCCCTGCAGCCTTTGCCGCCGCAAGCTCCGCAAAACTCATGCCTCCATTCTTATCAGCCGCCACTTTCTTCCGGTACTGCTCCGCCAGAACGTACCCTCCCAATTTACCTGTCACTCCGAAATCCATCTTCCTCTCTCCTTTCATTTTTCATCATCACCGACAAGATGAACACCCTGCCGTTTACCTTAAAACCCATTGTCCCCTGATCGCTTTCTCGTCGTCCACAACTGCAATATCCAAAATCCATCACCCCAAATCCTTAAAGGCTTTTACTTCTTATTATATCGGCAGAAATTTCCCGTTTTTCGGGCGGAGGGAATGAAACGACCACTTTTCGGGAACGAAAGGCAGAAATGCAGTACGGAAAATTTCAAAATAGGTCTGCGTCTTGCTGCTATGACCAGATTTTTCCCCCGCCCTGCAAATGCCTTTGCCGTTTCATAGCCAATGCCGGAGCTTGCACCGGTAATGACTGTATATTTACCCTTTTCCTGAACCATTTGAAAATCCTCCTTCGATTTGGTATAATCCAACCATACAATGTAGAGTGAACTCTATGTCAAGAGGATTGGAGTGATTTTTATGGAATATTCTATATTCCATCTCCTCGAACGTGTCTGCCATTCCCCCCGACAAGGCTCCACTGGCGCTGCATATAGGATTTAAAATACGTTCAAAGCACATTGGTTCTTCACAAATCGCTTGAATCATCCCTGCATCTTTATCGTTAGTCCCAAAAAAGCATACCATTTCTTGTACTTTTCGTCCGTTTAAAATGGACGAAAAGTATCAATTTTACGATTTTTACCTTCATTTTGAACAAAAATACGGCGGATAAGTTCTCTTTTTGAGATTAGAATAAAGCCATAAAGAAAAACCCATATAAACGGAAAGGAGAACAAGATGGAAACAAAAAAAGACAACCGGCTCAGACTGTCTGAGAAATTGTGTTACAGCGCAGGGGACTGCGGAGGCCAGATATATGTCACGTTATGTACATATTTCCTCACCGGGTTTTATACGGATACCGTGGGCATTGCCGCCGCGGCAATTGGGACAATGATGTTGTTTGCGCGTTTGTTTGACGGAACCAGCGATCTGATCATGGGGGCAATCCTGGATAAGACAAAATCCAGATATGGGAAGGCGCGCCCGTGGATGTTGTGGACAGCCCCGCTGATGGGGATTGCGTTGATCGCGCTGTTCACGGTACCTTCATCCCTGGGAGACAGTGGAAAACTGGTGTATGCATATTTCACCTATATTCTGCTGAATTGTATCATCTATACGGCAAACGGGATTGCATATAATTCGCTTCTGGCGCGCATGACGCTGAACATTCAGGACCGCGTCTCATGTACATCCTGGCGTTTTGTGCTTGGCAATCTCATGGTCCTGCTGATCAACGCGGTTACCGCGAACCTTGTCACAACCCTGGGATGGAATAAACTCATCGTAATATACGGGATCATAGAAATCATTCTGCTCATCGTTTGCTTCGCGGGCTGTAAGGAGCACATTGACGAAGGCGATGAGGGAACGGTAGAAGCAGAGAAGATTCCCCTGAAAACGGCGCTTCCGGCATTGCTGAAAAACAAGTATTTTTATCTGCAGGCTCTGATGATGGTATTTTTATATATCAACATTATGACAGTCGGAAATATGATGTACTATTTCTGCAATACGGTGCTGGGAAATCTGGCAGTAATGACAGTGGTCAGCATGTGTTACAGCGTTCCTACGATTATAGGGAGCCTGATCAATCCGCTCCTGGCCTCGAAGTATGGAAAGCGCAGGGTGATTATCGGAGCCTTTGTCATCTCTATGGTCGGCCGAGCGGTCGTCGGCGCCGGGGGGATGAATATGGAGCTGGTACTTGTTGGATGCGCGATTCATGGCCTTGCGCTTGGTCCGATTTACGCAGATGTATTTGCGATGACACCGGATATCATAGATTATGGAGAGTGGAAAACAGGAATCCGCTCGGAAGGTCTTACCACATGCTGTGTATCCTTCGGCATGAAGGTCGGGCTTGGGCTCGGGGCTTTTGTAGCCAGCTGGATACTTGAATCCGGCGGGTATGACGGCATGGCGGCAGTGCAGGCGGACTCCGCGGTATCAGCGATCCGGTTTGGGTTCGGTTATGCTTCTGTCATTCTATCAGCAATCTGCCTGGTGATCATTTTGATGATGAACATTGATAAGGATATTGAACAGATCCAGAAAGATCTTATGGAAAAACATAATGCATAGATTGGATGAATTACATTGTAAAAGACAGCAGTGCAAAATAAAGTATACTACATGCAGATTCGCCCTGCAAAAGATAGCAGTACAAAAAATATATACTAAATATTGTAATTTTGCGAAAAACTACAGTTCCGAAAATGGATCATTACAATATTTGATCAGACATTTTACGAAAATCAGGCGGAAGGAATCAAGAGCCGGATGTAAACTATAACTATCAAAAGGAAATAAAAAAGAAAATTAAAACAGAAAAGAAAAGCAGCAGGAGGAAAAGCAATGTTTGACAATTTTTTAATCAGAAAAGATAGTCTGGAAAATGAAACAGACGCGAACGGGAACATCGTTGGTTTCAAATTTGCGGCGAGAAACGCGAATTACCGCGGGGTATACCTCTCCCTTCACAACGGATATTACATCAAGGTGGACGGGATCCAGTATAAGAGGGACGTACAGACCTTCGAGATCAACGGGAGGGCCCCGAGAACTTTTGAGGAAATCAAGACCGCGGTGTGGGAGCACTGGGATTATGACGATGAAGGGATCATCCATGTGAAGAAGGAAGGCGGTCTTGAGCCCGGAAAGCATACTATAGAGTTTCAGCAGTCCGTCTTAGCGGCCTACGGATACCTTCCCACCGACGAGGAATGGGTAAAATGCCCGCCTGAGCCGGGAACCGGAGCGGGATCTGACAAGACAAAAAATATTGTAACCTATGAGTTGGAATTGCAGAAATAGGAGGAAAAAAAGATGGGAATTAAAAGAGGCGTTGATTTTTACAGCTATCAGCAGGCACAGTTTTTCAAAGAAATGGATCTTGAGGCAATGCTGAAAGAGGCGGCAGGCATTGAGGGTGTTACAGGGATCGAAGTATTAGACGAGCAGTCCTTCCCCTACCCGGATCCGTCGGATGAGTTCGTAGAGCAGTGGCATCGGTGGTTAGGGCAGTATAAGCTTGAAGCGGTGACGATGGATGTATTCTGTGACGTACTCCAGTTTAGAGACCATGTGATGAGCCTGGAGGAGTGCGCGGAAAGATTGAGGCATGACATCCGGCTGGCAAAAAGGTTAGGCTTCAAAAATGTCAGGACACTTGCGACAACCCCGATCGAGGTCATGGAGCTTGCTTTAGACGCAGCGGAAGAGTGTGATATCAGAATCGGAAAAGAAATCCACGCGCCCATTCCGTTAAACGGGCAGTATGTAAGAGAAATCCAGGAGGTTGTAGAGAGGACAGGAACCAGGCATTTAGGAATTGTTCCGGATTGGGGAATCTTCGCGTATCGTCCGTCAGAAGTGACCCTGGACTGGTATGTCCGCCAGGGAGCCAAGCGCAGGACCTGCGAGTTGGTAGACCAGCTTTGCATGGATAATTATACAGGAAAGAGTGATGAGCTGAGTAAGATCGATCTGTCCCTGTACTCGGCAGGCAATGTAGAGTCCTTCTTCCACCGTTATCTTAAGACCGGGGACGCGCCAAAGGATCTTGTCGGCGCGTTTCAGAGGATGGAAATGCTTGTAAAGGAAAACGTTCCGGATTATACGGAGATTGATTTTGAAGTTATGGGACAGGCGCTTCTGCTTTCCAGGGCAAAGGCGGAGGATTTGATTCCCCTGATGCCGATCATAGTGAACTTCCACGGCAAGTTCTACAATATGTCGGAAGTGGAAGGACAGCCGGGGGTATATGAGGACAAAGCCGTAGACTATGCGAATCCGATCCGGGTGTTAAAGGAATGTGGTTATGACGGCTATATCAATACGGAATATGAAGGGCAGAGAAGATTCCAGGACCGCACGGAGAAGGAATTTCGTGGGGAAAACGATTCGATGGATCAGGATAGTGCGGGGTACTTATGGAAAATTAAAGATTTTATTGCAAAAGGGATGATAAAATTCGTGATTATCTGGTATTAGGCGCTTAACAACGGAATCTTGCGCATTTTGGCAAAATTTTGGTTCCGGCTTGTCCGGGTTAGGAAATGATGACAGAGCCGGGGAGCCAATGCTTAAAAGGGTGCTTTCCGGTTTTTCATGCCCGAAAAATCCATTGATACCAGACAAACCTCATCGGATATTGATGAATCGCGCGAGCTTGTGCAGTTGCTGCGTTTGCTATGAACAGTTCCTTCTCTCTTTGTCTGGCACTGATAAAATCGGTTTTCTGTATTGTCTAGGTCAGGATTAGTGGCATTTCTTCTTTAGCGTAAAAAACGTCGGTTTTATATAAAAATAGGCGGTAGAAAAATCTTTCCAAATCGTGCAAAATAGAATACAAATAATAAAGCGCCCCCCCCGGAGAGCGCGTTCCATGCAGAAATCATTCCATGCAGAGAGTATTCCATGCAGGGAGCGTTACGCGCAGGGGGGCGCATCGCTGAAATGAAGGAGGAGAAAGATGAAAAAAATCAATTTCAACCAGGGATGGAAGGTATGGAAGGATCTGGATCCGTTTGAGTTGGTGTTCCGTGTGCCAAACGACGCGGCCGAGGTGGAGCTGCCCTATGACGCCATGTTTCACGAGGAGCAGAAGCAGGGTGCGTTAAACGGCGGCTACACCGGAAATATCGACGCAGGTGAGTATAAGTATTATAAGAAGTTTTTTGTGCCAAAGGAGTACGAGGGCGGCCATGTGCTGCTGCAGTTCGAGGGCATCTACCGCAATGCCAGTGTCTTTGTCAACCAGTCGAAGGCAGGCGGCAGCGCTTACGGATATACGGATTTCACCGTGGAAGCAGGGGATTATCTGAAATACGGCGAGGAAAATGAGGTGCTTGTAACCGTAAAATGCGGGACCAGGAGCAGCCGCTGGTACAGCGGAGCTGGAATCTACCGGGACGTATGGCTGATCCATGGGGGCGGGATTTATGTCAAGCCCCAGGAGCTTCGGTTTCGCACTGTGGACGTGGATGCGGACGGGGCGCTTTCCTGCATTTCTGCAAAAATCCGGAATGACACCTTGTCCGCGAAGACACTGGAAGTGACCGTTGCCGTGGAGGACGAGGACGGAAACCGGGCGGCGCATCATAGTTATCCGGTGCGGATCAACAGCCGCAGTGCCGTGGATTTTCGGAAAAATATTTACATAGACCAGGCAAAGTTGTGGGATGAATTTACCCCCAATCTTTACCGGATCACATTGACGATCAAAGACGGGGAGGAGGTATTGGACACCGCTTCTGTCACGTCCGGCATCCGCAAACTTTCCGCCGATTCCCGCCACGGCCTGCGGGTAAACGGGAAAAACGTGAAGCTTAAGGGCGCATGCATCCACCATGACCAGGGCATCCTGGGGGCGGCAACCTATGAGGACTATGAGTACCGCCGTGTGAAGCGTCTGAAAGAGGCCGGCTTCAACGCGGTTCGTTCCGCCCACAATCCGGCATCCCAGGCGCTGTTAAATGCCTGCGACCGATTGGGTGTGTATGTGATGGACGAGTTGGTGGACGTGTGGAACAAGAGCAAGGTGAGCTATGACTATGCCGTTGATTTTGAGCGAAGCTGGGCAGGCGATATCGAACATATGGTAGACGCGGATTACAACCATCCTTCCGTAGTGCTCTATTCCACCGGAAATGAGATCTTTGAGATCTGTACGGAAAAAGGCTTTGAGACCAGCCGGATGCTCAGCGACAAATTCCACGAACTGGACCCGACACGCTTTACCACCAACGGAATTAACGGGGCATTTGCGGCAGGGGACGGGCTGGCGAAGATCGTGGATGATATTACCCATGGGGAAGCCGATACCGGAAAAGGCGATGTAAATGTCTTCATGGCGGCCATGGAACGGGATATGCCGGGAATCGTTTCCCACCCCATCTTAAGCGGAATCTTAGAGAAACTGGAAACTACCATGGACGTGATCGGCTACAACTATATGACCTCCCGTTATTTGAAGGACGCAGAAAAATATACGGACCGTGTGATGGTGGGGACGGAAACCTATCCGAAGCAGATCGCCGAGAATTGGGATGCCATTACCCGGTGCCCGGCGGTGATCGGGGATTTCACCTGGACCGGATGGGATTATCTGGGCGAGGTATCTCCGGTGTACCCGGATCTGATGAACACGGGCGGGGACATTTCGGTCATCGGAAACCGCCGTCCTGTTTCCTATTATCGGGAAATCGTATTCGGGCTGACAAAGCAGCCCTGCATTGCCGTGCAGAATCCGGCAAGCTACGGAATCCCGCGCAACTTCGGCCCATGGTGCTTTACGGACTGTACGTTCTGCTATTCCTATGAGGGCCAGGAAGGGAAGCCGATCATGATTCAGGTCTACGCGGGGGGCGATACGGTAGAATTGTTCCGGAATGGAACGTCCCTCGGAAAACAGGCCTGCGGGAAGGACACGCATTTTGAGACGCAGTTCAACACCGTGTACGAGCCCGGCGAACTGGTAGCCGTGGCCTATGAAAATGGGGAGGAAATCGGACGCGCCAGCCTGCGGACCGCAGGAAATGCCGCTGCAGTCAGATTGTCCGCGGAGCGGTATGAGACGCTTGCATTTGTGAATGTGGATGTGGTGGATGAGGAAGGACTGCTCCTTGCAGACGCAGTGACACCCCTTCATATCGAGGTCGAAGGTCCGGCGCGCCTGCTTGGATTTGCAGGTCCGAAGGCGCTGCATAAAAAAGGATATGAGCATGCGGATACCACGGCAGGAGAGGGGCATGCGCTGGCCGTGCTGAAACTGACCGGGGAAGAGGGTGGAGACGGAAAAGTTACGGTGAAGATTTCGGGAGAAGGAATCAGGGAAGAAACCGTTGAAATATAATTTTTTGCGAATGGATGAATTGGTTGGAGGCTCTCCGGAGTATCCAACCGTACAGTTGTTTTTTTCAGGAGGTAAAACATGAGATTAACCGATTTGCGGACAAACCATATTTCCGCGCCATTGGGATATTCCTACGAGCCATTGTCGTTTTCCTGGAAAGTGGAAGCGGAGGGCACGGAGAAAAAGCAGAAATGTGTCAGGATTTCCATCGAGAAGGACGGAGCCGTTATCTATGACAGCGGGGATACCGCGGATGCAGACAGCCTGGATTTCCCTGTGGATGTGAAATTGGAGTCCCGCACCCGCTATGGATGGACGGTCACGGTGATGGCGGACAATGGGGAGAAAGCGCAGGAGAGCAGTTTTTTTGAGACCGGAAAATGCCAAGAACCCTGGACGGCAAAATGGATCACGCCGGGCAGCGGCATTGCAGATGCCGATTCCCACGCAGGCTATATCCTGGAGAAGCATTTCCGGGTGCAGGAAGTGAAGGAGGCACGCCTCTACATCTGCGGGCTGGGAGTGTATGAGTGTTATCTCAACGGAAAAAAGGTGGGGGAGGAATATCTCGCGCCAGGTTATCATTCCTATGATTTTCATTTGCAGACATACACCTATGATGTGACGGAATATCTGACAGAGGGAGAGAACAGGCTGGAAGTCTGGCTGGGTGAAGGGTGGTTCAAGAGCCGCCTTGGATTTGACGGAGGAATCCCCAACCTGTACGGCGATAAATTGTATGCCATCGGGGAGTTGTATGTGGGAGGGGTTCTTGCCGCTGCCACAGACGAGACCTGGATGAGCCGGATTTCCCCCATTGTATTCAGCGGGATTTACGACGGGGAAATCTATGACGCCAGACTGGAAGGGGATGGAGTGCCTGCAGAGGTGGAAGCCCCGGGAAAATGCGGCGCGCTTACGGAACGTCTCAGCCTTCCCATCGTAAAAAAAGAAACCTTTGAACCTATTGAAATTATCACATCCCCGAAGGGCGAGACGATTCTTGATTTCGGACAGAACCTGACCGGATGGGTGGAATTTGACTGCGGGCTGGGAGAAGGGGAGCAAATCCGCCTGACCGCCTGCGAGATTCTCCAGGACGGCTGCTTCTACCACGAAAACCTGCGCCTTGCAAAGACGGAATTTATCTATATTTCGGACGGCAGAAAAGCCCATGTGCGGCCTCATTTTACATTTTACGGATTCCGCTACATGCTTGCGGAATGGAAAAAACCGGACGGCGAATGGGAGGCTTTGCCTGTCAAATGTCAGGAGTATCATTTCACAGCATTCCATTTGCGGAGCGATTTTGACCAGATCGGGACAGTTGTGACCGGGAACAAAAAAGTGAACCAGTTGTTCTCCAACGCGCTCTGGGGTCAGAAAGATAATTTCCTGGATGTGCCGACGGACTGCCCGCAGAGGGACGAACGACTTGGCTGGACAGGGGACGCGCAGGTATTTTCTGAGACAGCCTGCTATAACATGTTCATGCCGGCATTTTACCGGAAATATCTGTGGGATATGCGGGCGGAGCAGAGTGTGACCGAGGGCGCGGTCCCCAATGTGGTACCACGCATCAAGCAGGGCATGATCGCGGAATGCGGGAGCTGCCCGTGGGCGGACGCCGGGGTCATCATTCCCTGGAACGTCTACCTCCACTATGGCAGCAGGACGCTTCTTGCGGAAATGTATCCGGGCATGAAGGCATGGGTGGATTACCAGAGGCGGCTGGATGAAAAAGAAGGTGGCCCTCATCTGGTCAAGGGCGGTTTCCATTTCGCGGACTGGCTGGCGCTGGACAACCCGGAGCCGGGACCCTTTGGCGCGACCGATCCCTTATATATCGCAAGCGCCTATTATTACCGGGACGCGGACATCATCGCCAGGTCTGCGAAAATCCTCGGATATGAAGAGGACGAAAAGAATTACGGACAGCTTGCCGGGGAGATCCGCCAGGCCATTCTGGACAAATATTTCGACAAGGACGGCTTATGCGCCTGCCAGACTCAGACCGGGTCGTCCATCGCGGTCATGTTCGGAATCACGGACGGGAAACAGACGGAGGAGGGCGCTGCGTTATCCCGGAGGGTGACGGACAACAAAAATCACCTGAATACCGGCTTTGTGGGAACCACCATCCTGTGCCCCGCGCTCACCGAGACCGGCCATCACGCACAGGCGGTAGACCTGCTCTTGAACGAGGATTATCCGAGCTGGCTCTACAGCGTCAACCTGGGCGCGACCACTATCTGGGAGCGGTGGAATTCCGTGCTGCCCGACGGGCATATGAACCCGGAGGGGATGAACAGCCTGAACCACTACAGCTATGGCAGCATCGCGGCGTGGATGTACGGATACCTGGGAGGCATCCGCGAAGCGGCTCCCGGCTTCCGCAAAGCCCTGATCGAACCCCATCCGGACAGACGCCTGGGATTCGTGGAATGCGAACTGCAGTCCGCCGTGGGAACCTATCGGTCAGACTGGAAATATACGGAGAATGGGGAAATCCGTATCGAGATCACCGTGCCGTTCGGTGCGGAGGCGGAGATATGCCTGCCGGATGGAAGGTCAGAAGCAGTAAAGGCAGGGAAATATCAGTATTGTGTGAAGGAATGATGGGATGAGCAGGTAGGAGGCTCTTTGGAGCATCCTGCCGTACAGTTGGAATTTGTTACGGTTCGCTGACTGGCAACGAATTGTTGCGAAATGGAATCTTGTTATACTGTGAAGAATGTGTTATATTGTCAAACAGGAGTAATTGTGATACGAGGTGGTAGCCTCCCGTCCTGATTAGTAATACCAAGAAGGAAGGGAGGTGGTGCGAATGGGTACGTATGAAGTTTTAAGCCTGCTCTTTTCAGGCGGTACGTTTCTGATAGCGCTGCTTGCCTACATAGATAGGAGAAACAAGCGAAAATAAATAAGCCTGCCTTGTACTTGGCCGTCCTGGCAGGCTTATAAACCCCACGGGAGACTAACCACTTTGTGGGCGGTTACTCCTTCTCTAAATATAGCATATCGCAGACTGTTTTTCAATATAAACAAGAGCATTTCATAAAATTTCTCCAATCGCATAACTACAATTCCTAAGGCATTGTAATTTTATTAATGCCACAAGCAAGATATGGCAATTATACTGCGCTCCGGATAAATCTGCCGTGAGTATAATAAATTACAGAGCCTGATATCCATTTATAAAAAATAACCCGAACAAGGAGGAATAAAAGTAAAATGAAAAATTATGAGAAACAAATACAGGCGCTGCTTTCAAAAATGACTCCGGAGGAGAAGATCGGACAGCTCCAGCAGTGCGGCCCCTCTCTGGTGGGTGCTTTTGACGTCAGCTTTGACGAATTGCTGAACATGATGTTTGACGGCCGGATCACCAAGGAAGAATTTGACCGCCTGATGGGCACGGCGGAGCAGGATTTCCACGAGGACGACCTGCGTGCGGGAAAGATCGGCTCCTATAATGGGATCGGGGATTCTGCCACAGCCAACCGTTTACAGAAGATCGCGGTGGAAGAGACACGCCTTGGAATCCCGCTGCTGTTCGGCTATGACGTGATCCATGGCTTCCGCACGGTCACCCCCATTCCCCTGGCGGAAAGCTGCGCCTGGGAACCGGCGCTCTGGGAGAAGACCGGACGGGTGGCGGCGAAGGAGGCCACGGCTGCAGGCGTGCACCTGACGTTTGCCCCCATGGTGGACGTGGCGAAGGATGCCCGCTGGGGGCGCGTCAGCGAGGGAGCAGGAGAGGATGTGCTGCTAAACGGAGATTACGGCGCGGCCAAGGTGAAGGGCTTCCAGGGAGACGACCTGGCGAAAGAGGATGCCATGGCGGCCTGCCTGAAGCATTTTGCGGCTTACGGCGCAGGGGAAGCCGGGCGGGATTATAACCGGGTGGATCTGTCCATGCAGAGGCTGTGGGAGGAATATATGCCGTCCTACAAAGCCTGCATTGATGCCGGAGCCAGGGCAATCATGCCTGCGTTCAACGACATCAACGGTGTGCCCTGTACGGTCAATTCCTGGCTGCTGCGTGATATTTTGCGGGAAAAATGGGGCTTCAACGGCCTTGTCATCAGCGATTCCAATGCCATCGCAGAGTGTGTAAGCCATGGGATCGCAAAGGACAAGCGGGATGCGGCGAAGCAGGCGCTTCTGGCAGGGATGGATATGGATATGTCCTCCAATTCCTACGTGGAGTGCCTGAAGGAGCTGGTGGAAAGCGGCGAGGTGCCGGAGCATGTATTGGACGGGGCAGCGGCGGATGTGCTGCGGGTGAAGTTCGAGCTGGGGCTGTTTGACAATCCTTACCAGACCAATGAGGAAAGGGAAAGTTTGTGCCTGCTGACAGAAGAAGCCCGGAGCATTGCACGGGAGGCGGCAGTAAAATCCATGGTGCTGCTGAAAAATGAAAATCAGATCCTGCCCTTGAAATCCGACGCGAGGATCGGGATTTTCGGTTCTCTGGCGGCGGACAAAGGGCAGATGACCGGGGCATGGGCCATCGGTGCAAGGCCGGAGGACTGCGTCAGCATCGTGGAGGCATGCGAGGCAAGAGGCGTTTCCTACCAGTACAGTGAGGATGGGAAAGACATGCTGAAAATCGCGGCGTCATCGGACGTGCTGGTCGCGGCTGTGGGCGAGATGAAGGAAGAGAGCGGGGAGGCGGCAAGCCGGGCGGACATTACATTGAGCCGGGAACATCTGGCGCTGGTGCGGGATCTGCTGGCCACCGGAAAACCGGTCGTGGTGGTATTGTTCAACGGCAGGCCGCTGGCAATCCCGGAGCTTGCCAAGCACGCACCGGCCATTTTGGAGGCATGGCACCTGGGAGTGGAAGCGGGACCGGCCATTCTGGAAGTCTTGTTTGGGGACGTGAACCCCTCCGGCAAGCTGACCACCACCTTCCCGGCGGCAACGGGCCAGTGCCCCATGTATTACGCGCACATCAACACCGGAAGGCCGGGAGGAAAATCCAAGTTTACTTCCAAGTATCTGGACGCTCCGGTGGAGCCGGTGTATCCCTTCGGCTACGGCCTGTCCTACACGACATTTGCGTATGGGGATCTAAAGGCGGAAAAGAAAGAAGACGCGGTCCGGGTCAGCGTATCCGTATCCAATACCGGAGAACGGGACGGGGAAGAAATCGTGCAGTGCTATGTACAGGATGTGGCCGCAAAACGGGTGCGACCGGTTCGGCAGCTAAAGGGATATGAAAAAGTATTTTTAAAGGCCGGGGAGACGAAGGAAGCAGTGTTCACGATTCCGCTGGAGGAATTGAGCTACTATGACTGGGATATGAATAAGGTAGACTGCGAAGGTATTTTGAGAATATATGTCGGCGGGGACTCCCGGGCAGAGCTGATGGAGGAGATTACTTTATAATACAAAAACTTTTGTTTTTGTCGTTCGCTGCGCCGATTTTTGCTGCGCCAAAGCGCAGTATCTACCTTGCAAAAATCGTGCGCATCCCCCGGAGGGTTTATAGTGAACGACAAATTATTTTGTCGTTCACTATAAAAACAGGTTCCCGGCTGTTTTCACTACAACACTCTTAAAATTCATCAATCGATTGCATTACCTTTTCATTTCGTTCCACTACAAAATCCCACCAAATCATCCCCAAGGGTATCCCATTATAGCCATTCGGCCGCTTCACAAAGTATACCCAAGGGCATCCCATTATGGCCATTCGGCCGTTACACAAAGTATACCCAAGGGCATCCCATTATGGCCATTCGGCCGTTGCGCAAAGTATATTTAACGCCCTTACTTTTAGTAAATATGCACAATTTTCACCTTAAAATAATGTGAAAAATGCCATCTAACTTTTAGTTGCAACCTTACCATCTCTGTGCTATTATAATTGCAAGTTAAGCAATCGATTGCAAAAAAGTAATTAAATCAATCTAAAAATTTCCAATAATCACATGAAGATATCGATTGCAATTATTATTCAATCACAGGAGGATCTGAGAAATGAAGCGTGTACCTTATGAGACAATGGTAAAAGAATTTAAGCGGGTGCTGGTAAAGAAGGGATTCAGCGAAAAGCGCGGTGAAGCGGCAGCGGAGATTTTCGCACAAAACAGCCTGGCGGGAGTGTACTCCCACGGCCTGAACCGTTTCCCCAGGGTGATCAGCTATCTGGAAAAGGGCGAAATCGATCCGGACATCACCGCAACCTGCGAGCTGCACTTAGGCGCCATGGAGCGCTGGAACGGACACAGAGGCTTCGGCCCCCTGAACGCGAAGCTGGCTATGGACCGGGCCTGCGAGCTTGCGAAAGAATACGGCATCGGGATCGTTGCCCTGGGAAATAACAACCACTGGATGCGGGGCGGAAGTTACGGCTTCCAGGCGGCGGACCAGGGATGCATCGGGATCTGCTGGTCCAATACCATGCCGAATATGCCTGCATGGGGAGGCGCAGATCGGAAGATCGGCAATAATCCCATCATCTTCGCAATCCCCAGAAGCGACGGCCGCCATGTTGTCGTGGACTGTGCGGTATCCCAGTTTTCCTATGGAAAGATTGAGAACTGCCGGTTAAATGGGCTTTCCCTTCCTGTCCCGGGGGGCTACGATACAGACGGCAATCTGACCACCGACCCGGCCGAGATTGAAAAGACCTGGCGGGTGCTTCCCATGGGATACTGGAAAGGCAGCGGCATTTCCATCGCCCTGGACCTGATCGCCACCGTGCTGACCAACGGTAATTCCGTCAGCAGGATCGGAACCTTCGGAGACGAGGTGGGGCTTTCCCAGGTGATGATCGCCATCGACCCTTCCAAGGCGAACAGCGTCGAGCTTACGGACGAGATCGTGAACGGCATTATTGCCGACATCAAGTCCTCCCAACCGGCGGAGGAAGGCAAGAGCGTATTGTATCCCGGCGAGCGGGCGCTCCAGGCCATGAAGGACAATATGGAACAGGGGATCCCGGTCATTGAGGAAATCTGGGAATCCGTATTGGCGATGTAAGGAACTGTCCCTAAGGAAAACCTACCGGAATCAGGTTTTCTGCATATTTTTTAATCTTAGAAAAAAGGAAAGGTGAACGATCATGAAAAAATTCTGCTGTCTCTGTCTGTCCCTGCTGTTGCTGCTGACCGGCCTGACCGGATGCAGCTCCTCCGGTTCTTCGGACGACGGCAAACCCCAGCCCGAGATTAATATCATCCTGGCCCACAACCAGACCTCCATGGAAAATCCCTATACCAAAGCGGCGATCCGCTTCAAGGAGGTGCTGGAGGAGGTGTCCGGCGGAAGGGCCACGGCAACCCTGCATCATGGAACACTCGGAGAAAATGAATCCGAGCTGGTGGAAAAGCTGGAGCTTGGCGCCATCCACTTGACCGTCGCGTCCCCCGGATTCATGACGCTTCTCGGGGTAAATGAGATCGATATGTTTTCCCTGCTGTATCTGTTTGACAGCTTCGACCATTGGGAAGCCTGTGTAGACGGCGAATTTGGCCAGGGGATGAGCGATCTGCTGAGTGAAAAAATGAATAACCGCTTTAAGATCATGGGCTACTGGACCAGCTCTGTCCGTGATTATTATGGAAAGAAGCCTGTTACCTCGCCGGAGGATTTAAAAGGTATGACGATCCGAACCCAGAGTACCCCGGTAGTACAGGAATTTTGGAAAAACTGCAAGGCGATCCCTACCTCCGTCGCATGGGGCGAGCTCTATCAGGCTCTAAGCCAGGGCGTTGTGGATTCCGCAGAAAATGATTATACCAGCTTCCGCCTGAAAGAGCACCACAAGACGGACAATGGAAAATATATCAGTGAGACCCATCACGATTACACAACCCGTTTATTCCTGACTACAGGACAGTTTTATGAGGCATTGACTGAGGAGCAAAGGGGCTGGTTCGACGAGGCATGCCGCGTCGCCACAGAGGAAAACCGCAAGGTTACCTATGACATGTTCGAGGAATCCAAAGCGCAGGTAGCGGCTGACGGCGCAGAGATCACCGAATTTGAAGATGTGGATATCGATGCGTTTAAGGAGATCGCCATTCCGATCCAGGATCATTTCGCGGAAGAATACGGAATGCAGGAATACCTGGATATGGTACGCAGGGAAGGTGAAGCTTTAAAAAAATAGTCCGGCCGTGCGCCTGTGTTGGCAGACATAAGAGCACGCCGGCACGGTGCGGTCTCAGCAGACATAAAATCGTATCGGCATGGTGCGGTCTCAGCAGACATAAAATCGTATCGGCATGGTGCGGTCTAAGCGACAAAAATATATGGGGTTTTTAAAGGAGGAAAATTATGAAGCAAGAATTGGGTTATCTGCAAAAGCTTCAGATTGCAGTGGGAGGAATCTTTTTGTGTATCTTTTTAGGAAGCGTTGTGATACAGATGGGCTGCCGGTATGTGGGCGTCGCCGCCATCTGGACCGAAGATGTGTCTATGTACGCATTTATCTGGGCGGCATTTATGGGCGCCGCGGCCATGGTCTATGAAAAACAGCATTTCGCATTTACATCGGTCAGCGACAAGCTCACCAACGAACGGCTGAAAAAAATCCTTGGCATCGTGATCGCGCTGATCATGCTGGTGGTGTCGATCCTGATGTTCTATTATGGGTGCCGCGTCACGATCCAGTTCTGGAATTACCGGTGGGTGAGCATCCCGGATTTTAAACGAGGGCCGACCTGGCTGTGTATTCCGGTCTGCGGAGCGACCTCCGCGCTGTATCTGATCGGGCAGATTGTCGAGGATGTACGGGATTTGATGAAAAAATAGGCCAAAGGCCTTCCGATGACCCGCTTCGGGATTTTTCTTCCGGCCGGGCGGCGCCATTCTGATAGGAGGAAAATAATATGC
>VSNK01000115.1:6541-16081 GCA_009774255.1 Faecalicatena sp. | reverse complement strand
ATTGAGAGGATGCACGCTGCACCTTGAATAGAATTCAGCCCGTCTACACTCCTTGCCGGTCCGTCCTAAACAAAGCGTCGCTGGCGCTTAGGATCGCCGAAGGCGACTTAAAATGGGCTGAATTCGTTACAGTTCGCTGGCTGGCCAGTGAACTGTAACAGATTTCAGCCGATTTCCCGGAAGATTTCTGTCTGCTCAAGCATCAAACAAAGGCGAAATATACCCCAGCCGGATTGCCTTTGTCACTGCTTCCACCACGGAGGAAACCTCCAGTTTTTCAAAAATATGCTGCAAATGATTGGAGAGCGTACGTTCGCTCATACACAGCTCGTCGGCAACGATTCTGCGTTTTTTTCCGCTGCTGATGAGCTGTAATATTTTCTTTTCCATATTGGTCAGATCTTCGATCAGCATGTTATCATTTTCAGGAGGAAAGCAGGTGCCTCCCCGGAGGACCTGGAACAGGGACGCGACCAGATCATCCGGACTGATATTTTTACTGAGAAAACCGCTGATCCCGATCCGCCTGGCTTCATGACGATATACCGGCAGATCGTAGCCCGTAAGAATGACGATCTTCAGCGCAGGATTCGAGTGCAGCAAATCTGACGCGAGTGACAGGCCGTCGGTATCGCTCATATTGCGGAGGTTAATATCCATTAATATGATATCCGTATGACACTCCCGAATCATCTGCTCCAGTCCCTGAATATCCTGGGTGGAACAGAATTGATCGATTCCGTCATACTCATCTAAAGCCACGGAGAGGCTTTTCGCGAAAAGCATATGGTCATCAACTAACAAAATATTGATAAGAAACATCTCCTTTCATGGGCAGGGTGATCCGTACGCAGACGCCCTGCGGCACATCGTCTGAGATCACCATAGAGCCGTTTATTCTCTGTACCTGCTCGGCCATGGAGGCAATTCCCTTATGCCTGGTCTTGTCTGCGGCGGTGAGACAGCCACAAGGGGCGCTTCCGTTATCACGGACACATAATCCAATCCGGTTGTTTTCCTGGCTGAGCGAGATCCGGACGCGGCTGCCGTCGGAGTGCTTGAACACATTTGTAAGAAGTTCTCTGAGCAGACGATACACCACGATATGCCAGGGCTCCACCAGGAACAGGTCGTCAGGGCAGTCAAAGAAGACCGTGATCGTCCGCTGTGGAAAGGACTGGGAGACTGCTTCGATGAGATTTTGATAATTCTCTTTTGCCGTAAGGTTTTTGAGGATGACAGGGTGGTAGTCCTGCATCTGTTCCCGAATGTGTCCGTTCAGCTCATCCAGAGTCTCCAGAATCAAGTCCTGCACATCGGGGCGATGGGATTTGGTCATCATATTTTTCACGGAAAGAAGATCCTGTAGTACCTCATCATGGAGAAAATCGGCAAATTCTGCTTTCAGCAGTTCTTCGTGCTGCAGCCGCCGCAGTTCGGCAAGATAGCTGCTTTCCACTATTATGTTCCCTTTTCCCTGTGCGAAATTCTGCCCGAGAATGATATTGCACAGATAAATAAAAGCGAATAATGCATTTACCGGGACAAATAAATGTTCTGGGCCACCTTTGGAAGTCAGAGTCAGCAGTACGATCACAAGAAGCGCACAGCAGAGAATCAGCGCGGACTGCTTTCTGCTGAAAACGGCGGAAAGGGGGCTGCTGCTGTGTTCTCGAAATACGATGCTGTGAACACTCAAAAAGAACAGAAGCATCGGCAGATAAATTCCAAAGTTGGAAGCCGGGTTTCTTATATTTTTTGCGGCAAGCCAGTAAAAGAAAAACGGGATGGTGATAACGAGCAAGGAACATGAAATACATTTCCATTCACTTTTCAGGACAAACAGGATCCGTTTGCGGTGACAGATCAGAAGAATGAAAAAGCATGACCATCCCACAAGAAATTGAATTCCGTATAAACCGGCAAATATTCGGCCTGATAAGGCAAGTCCGGCAAGGGAGCCGATACAGGTCACGGAAAGCAGGACATTGACTGTCCTGCGGAAACGATAACCGCTGTCCTGAAAAAGGAACATCAGGGCAAATCGAATGGACAGAGTACAGGTTACCGGGCTTAGCGCCGCGAAAAGGAAGCGTTCTGTCCGCCCTTCCCGGGAAGCCAGAAGCAGATACCAGCTCTCCAGAGCCA
Organism: Faecalicatena sp.; assembly: GCA_009774255.1. Lineage (GTDB taxonomy): Bacteria > Bacillota > Clostridia > Lachnospirales > Lachnospiraceae > Schaedlerella. Next base: position 13,933 of record VSNK01000115.1, on the reverse strand, counting down.
ACAGCCCGCAGAACAGGGAGACTACACTGTTTTCACGGATATTGCAGGAATCGATGAAGGTGATATCGATCAGCATCAAAGTCGAAATCAGCAGAGGAATATAGATGTTCACGGCGGGGGGCTCCTGGCGAAGTACGCAGCGCATATAAAAAAGGAGCAGAATATAATTTATGAAAAATAAAAACTTCCATACAGACTTTTTCATTTCTTCCCGCCTTTCTGAACTCTTTATTCACAATGATATGATACCAGCGCCAAGTATGATGCCAGCGTCAAAAAGAACGACCTTTTGACGCTGGCATCATTATATCTTGTGCCTCTGTTTTATTCCAGAGAAAATTTCCTGGGGACGCATACTTTATTTTGAAGCATTTGTGTCGAGGAGGATATGGGTACAAGTATGGACCGTAATGCAGTAATATATAAAGTAGATAAAAGCAGTCGCGGCGACGGCGATTATCGTAGGAAAATACAGCACAATGGAATTACCGAGCAGATTTTGCATCAGCCCTGTTTTGTAAATGATGGTCGCAAAGATACAGTCGATCAGCCCGAAAAGGAAAGGGATGCCAAAAAAGGTCAGAACCTGTTTTCGGACGATACGCTTCAGGCTTGCGGCGGAATATCCCATTTTATTGAGGATTTCATAATCTGCCTTTGAATCGGAAACCGCGGAAACATTGTTAAAATATAAGATGGAGCCTGCCGCAATGAAAAACAGAACAACCAAAAATCCAATCAGGAGGAAGGTGGAACTGCTTGCCTCGGTAATCACATGGATCCTGTGGGAATGTCCCTGCAGATACGGGCTGCCGTCCAAAAGGCTGCTGATTTCCGCGAACAGACTTTCACACTTTTCGATTGCTTTCCCATTGATGCTCAGAATACTGGCCTCAGGCTCCACGCAGGCTCCAAGCTGCGCATAGACAGCATCGCTGACGATCAGCGTTCCTACGCTGTTGGCAAATGAAATCGTGTTTCGGAGCGTGGTCTCTCTTACGCTGAGGGGAATTTCCCGGCCGCTCGCATGTAAAGTATAAATACTGCCGGCTTCGTCGCTTACGTCCGCATTTGGCTGGTATTTTACGAGAATACATTCGTTTTCATTTAACTCTTTCATCTGGTCCGCAGATTTCTTATCTTCCTGAGCCTGTAAAAGAGAACGGTACTGGGAACAGGAAATACATTCAAAGCCCGCTGTTCTGGCAATGTTCTCATTCTCGGAGGTTCCTTTGGAAGACCCGACACTGTATTCCATGGGAAGCTGATCTGCGGATGCGGTGACCTTCAAAAGGTCTGTCTGCGTAAAGGACACGGAAGCATCCGGCGCATATTTGCTGACGATCTGCTTTACTTCAGATATCTGACGGGCGTCTTCTATCCGGGCTTCCAGCTCGGAGGGCGCGATTCTGGAAACGGCGGCGATCGGATAATAGATCGTCAGTGCCATGACGCTGGAGACTGTCAGCACCGCGGCCGATAAAAGGGTCAGCATGATCAGGGTCTTTGCGTTAGATCGAATCCGATAAATAAAATTGGGGGCGGTCACGATCCTGGTCTCGGTGTAAAATCGTTTCTTGTTCTGTTTGCTTTTCCGCACGACTAAAGGAAGAAAAAATGCAATAAATAATACGGTTCCGCACGCCACGGACAGGGCGGTCAGAAGTCCCGCAGGATAAAATCCAACGGTGAACCAGACTGACTTGGCTCCCCGGAAGATATCCAGAGACAGCCCATAGCCGGTCAGGATCAGGAGCAAACCAAGTATGGCAGGCATTTTTCTGAATTTGATTTTCGCTTCCGCACTTTTTTCGAATCGAACCAGCTCGATCAGAGTGACCTGATACAGGAAACGGGCGTTGGACAGGGCAATCACAATCAGAACCACTGCGATAAAAAGGACGGTGCGCAGGACCGCATCCGGTGAAAAAAATGGAATCCCCGCATGGTCTATGGACAGATGTAGAAGTGAAGTGACCGCATATACAATTCCTTTATGTGACAATGCTCCCAATACCAGGCCCAGAATGAGAGAACCGATACCGATCAGAACCGTTTCCATTGTCAGCAGGGAAAGGATCTGAGACATATTGTAACCCAGCAATGCATAAATGCCAAGCTCTTTGGTACGGCGCCTCAGAAAGAAGCGATTGGAGTAGGACATATAAAAAATAACAAATATCACCAGAAACACGGAGATCACACCGCACATGGATTCCACTCGTCCGTCCTCCGATATTTTCTTCAGCATGACTTCGTTCACAGAGAAAGAAGTAAACGTGAAATATACGGTAATCACAAGAGATACGGACAGGAGATAAAGGGAGTAGAAGGAAAAATTTTTTCTGAGATTTTTTAATGCCATAGACAATGTATTCATCATAGACAACGTATTCATAAATTCTGTGACCTACCTTTCCGTATCCAGTCTGGCTGCTTCCGCCGCGATTTCTTCATAAAAGGAGCGCCGTCTGCGCCCCTGGCGGTTCAGCTCCCGGATGATCTGCCCGTCTTTGAAAATGAGGATGCGCCCTGCAAAGCTTGCCGCATAAGCATCATGTGTCACCATCAGGATGGTGGTGGAGAGTTCACGGTTCGCTTCGGAGAGGGCATTCAAAAGCTCGGTTGCAGAACCGGAATCCAGGGCGCCGGTAGGTTCGTCTGCAAATAATATGTCCGGATTTTTCACGATCGCCCTGGCTGCAGATCTCCTCTGACGCTGGCCGCCGGATAATTCATGAGGATATTTATCCAACTGTGAGGCGATCCCAAATCTTTTGGCGAGACTTTCTACCATGCCTTCGATATCCTCAGGCGGCAGCTTCAGCAGGGTCAGCGGAACCGAAATATTTTCCCGGATCGTAAGGCTGTCCAGCAGAAAATATTCCTGAAAAATAAAACCGATATTATTTTTTCGAAAATCAGCGGCAGCGGCGCGGTTCAGCTTTTTCAGGTTTACGTTCTTGATCCAGATATCCCCGCCGGTGGGGGTATCGATGGTGGAAAGGACATTCAGCAGGGTGGTCTTTCCAGAACCTGAGGCTCCCATGATCCCGATAAATTCTCCTTCCGATACACGGAAAGATACCTTATCCAGCCCCGGACGACCGGACTGTCCATAGATTTTTGTGACTTCTCTTGCCTTTAGTAACACGGTCATGTTCAACATCTCCTTTGCTTTGATGACTGTATTGTACTACCGGCGCTCCAAAAGCGAATGAGTAAATCACGCATTTTTTTCGTTACAGCTCACACGGTGCCTAAATTTTCACTTGTTTTCTTCTGAGGCAGTGTGCTAGAATAGAATAAAGCATATTTTCTCAAAGTTCATTTATATCGGAGCAATTATTTTCGATATATCTATGGCAATTCAACACAAGGGGTTCCAGCCCCGATCCTTTCAGAAAATTCGTGCTTTTATCCAAATAAGCAGGAGTATTTCTGAACAGGAATCGGAAAATCTCCTGAAAAAACAGAATAAGGAGGTTTTCTATGGAGCATACGAACAAAGAAAACGGCACGATCTACTGGCATCCTGCATTTTTTGCCGGACTTCAGATCGAACTGCTAGACGACGCGGATAACCTGGAGTTTGAAAGTGAGCATCTGCTGAGCAAAAAGCCCATGCAGATCGATATCCTGATCATCAAAAAAGAGGCCGACCGACCCGTAAAAAAGAACATTGGCAGATTTTTCAGAAAAAGAAATATTGTCGAATATAAATCTCCTGATGACTCTCTTTCTATTGACGATTTTTATAAGGTATACGGATATACCTGTTTTTACAAAGCGGATGTGGCTTCTGTGAATGAGATTCCTATGGAGGAACTCACGATCACTCTTGTATCAGAAAGCTATCCCCGGGAACTGGTCAGACATCTGCGGGAAGCAAGGGGATGTACGGTAGAGAAGGTGGAGGCGGGGATTTACTCCGTAACAGGGGACAAGATCCCAATTCAAATTCTTGTCACCAGGCAGTTATCCCGAAAGGAAAATCTATGGCTGAGAAGCCTCACCAACAAGCTGGATACGCATGAAAATGCCAGAATGCTGATCGAAGATTACATAGGACATAAGAAAAATAACCTGCATAAGGCGGTCATTGAGACGATCGTGCGTGCAAATCAGAAACTGTTTCAGGAGGTAAATGGTATGAGTGATATTATTATGGAAATCGTACAGGAAAAATTTGACCGGAAGCTGAAAGAGGCCTTAGATAAGAAAACGAAAGTAATTAAGAAGAAACTTGAAAAGGAACTTAAAAAGGAACTCGAAAAGGAATTTGAAGAGAAACTCGAAAAAGAACTCGATCAGCAAGAAAAGAAAATGGAAAGTGAAAAGCTGACAGAACGCATCACCATGATCCGGAAAAAATGCGCCAGAGATAAATCACTCGTTACGATTGCTGACGAGATGGAGACCGAACCAGAGGAAGTCCTTCCAATCTATAATCTTATCATAGCAAATCCTGGAAAAACAGTGGACGAGATATATACATTATTTGTTGGAACATTATAGTTACTGTTCACGGCCTAACCGTGTACTTGCTGCACGGTTAGCCGCCAGAAAAGTGATGGGGCGCTGCATCTGCCCCATCGCCGAAGGCGATTTTAAATGGCAGATGTCGTTACTATGAGCGGCCGGTTAGGTCGTGAATAGTAACACATTATAGGTTACAGTTCACTCCTGGGCTGTGCACTACGCTGCACAGTTACAGGCCAGTATGTACCGGGGCTGGAATCCGGCCTCTTGCCGTAAGGTAACTTTAAATAGGCCGGATTCGTTACAGTTCGCTGGCTGGCCAGTGAACTGTAACACATTATAGGTTACAGGGTGCGCTTTGGTCCAGTCGCGCTTCAAAACTGTCCGGTTACGCCGAACGGGTTTTCTTCAAAGCCGGTTTGACCGAATATATAGATAGACATAGAGGAATATCAACATGATAAGAACAGCGATATGTGATGATGAAGCAAAGACCCGCGCCTACCTGTCGTCATTGATCCAGGCGCAGCCCTGTCCTTGCGAGATCGTGGAGTATGCTTCTGCAAAAGACTGCCTTGCGGATCAGCGGGAGATGGATCTGCTCTTTCTGGATATCGAGCTGAATCCCGGCGGTTCCGGAACGGACGGAATGGCTTTGGCACGGAAGCTCAGGGAGAGGGAACTGTCAGTACAGCCGGTCATCATTTTTGTGACCGGATATGAGCAGTATGTATTCGACGCTTTCGACGTGGGTGCCTTTCAATATCTGATGAAGCCGTTGGACGAAAGGAAATTTGCCTGGGTATTTGCCCGCGCGGCGGAACAGATCTTGGGTGCCAGGAAAAGACCGCAGAGAGTCCGCACGCTCATGTTCCGGTTTGCCAACACGAATAAGGCCGTACCGGTGGACAGCATTTATTATATTGAAAGCAGCAATCACAAGATTGTGCTGCATATGAAAGACGGGGAATTTGCCTGTTATGCAAAAATCCGGGATCTGGAGTGCGAGCTGCAGGATCAGTTTTTCCGTATCCACAAAGGATACCTGGTCAATCTCTCTTATGTGAGTGGGTATGGCAAAGCGGAAGTGACATTGATGAATGGGGAAAAACTGCTGCTCTCAAAATATAAGTATCAGGATTTTGTAAAAGCATATCTCCGCTTCTTGAAACAAGGAGCCGGCCTATGAGCGAAACGGGATTTTGGATTTTCAACAAGGCTTTTTCTGTCGGGGCAGAGCTGCTGTACGCAGCATGTCTGACCTTGTTTTTGTGCCCCTTCATGGAAGCGCGGGGACATCGGCGGGGAAAGTGCGCGGCTGTCTTTCTGGCCTATCTATTTATTTCCTGGTTCTGCGGCCGGATTGCCGCTCCCCAGGGATCCTTTATTTTGCTGCTGCTCCTGTTTTTAACGGCAGCATCTAAAGTTCTGAATCTGGAGAGAACCATGGCATTTCTTCTGGGGCTTCTTTACTGGAACGCCAAGATTTCCAGCGGTCTGACAGTAGAAAGTCTGTACTTCACGGGAGATCAGATATTACCTGTTCAGGCGGACCGGCCGGAGGCGGTCTATCTTCGCACGGCAGCATTGCTGATGCTGCTCCTTCTATCACATATCGTTTTGTTTACGATCATGCTCTATGCCTTTTTGCATCGAATGAAAAAACAACGCCTGCCGCTTGGCCGGCTGGAAATGTGCTACCTCAGCCTGATTCCGGCGGCGGGGATTTTGTTTGGACAACTGATATCCTGCCTGCTGTATGAGATCAAAAACGGTGAGCTGCTTCAGCTCTATGAGCGGCATCCGGTGTTTCTGGCAGTGGTGCCGCTGCTGGCTCTGATGTTTTATGCGGGAGCATATCTGACCATCATGTTCCGGCAAAGTATGGCCGCTCTGCAGGAGGAACAGGCCGCATCTTTTGTGGAGAGGCAGCAGATCCGGATAATCCGGGAGCGGATCCATGAGGCGGAGCAGTTTTACGGTCGTATTCGGCAGATGAAGCATGAAATGCGGGGGCATCTGACCAACATCAAAGGGTTGGTCCGGAGCAAAGAGTATGCCGGCCTGGAGGATTATATCTCTCGAATGGATGAGAGTATGAGTGATTTTGAACTGGCGCTTCGGACAGGAAATCCGGTCACGGATGTGATCATCAGCGATAAGCGGCGTCAATGCCAGGAGCTGGGAATTCGCTTCCAGGCAGATTTTCACTACCCCGCTTCCGGGAATTATGACGCATTTGATGTGGGAATCATTCTTCAAAATCTGCTTCAAAATGCGTTGGAAGCCTGTGAAAAGCTGACGGAAGAGGAGCAATTTGTCTCATTGGCAGGAAAGCGGAAAGGCCGTTTTTTCCTGATCGAGGTAAAAAATCCCTTTTCAGGCGAAGTGGAATTTGGACCGGACGGCCTGCCAGCCACGGCTAAAAAAGCAGATATTTCCATGCATGGAATCGGTCTGCCAAACGTGCGCCGAATCGTGGAGAAATATATGGGAGAAATGGAAATCATCCAGGAAGATCAGGTCTTTCGGGTTACGGTAATGGTGCAGGAAAAGTCATAAACAAAAGTGACAGGAGGACAGTGCAATGTATATTTCAGGACGAAATAATATCTACGGAAATCTGGTGAATGAGAAAAGCTTCGGTATAAAGAAAATGGAAAAGACAAAAAAAGAGGAGGAGATACCGCTTGTTATAAAATCGGATAAGGAGAACTCGGAACAGAGGGAAGACAGCCTGGAAATCTCACCGGAAGGAAGGCTCTTGGCCGGGTTGAAGCAGGAAGTGTCATCGGAAGGAGGGCCCTTGGCCGGGTTGGGGCAGGAAGTGTCATCGGAAGGAGGGCTCTTGGCAACGGTGGAGCAGGACGTGACTGCTGATGCCGGGCTCTTAACACCATAGCAGAACCA
>VSNK01000115.1:0-6531 GCA_009774255.1 Faecalicatena sp. | reverse complement strand
CCGGTTGAAGCAGGAAGTGTCATCGGAAGGAGGGCTCTTGGCAGGAATGAAGCAGGAAGTGCGGGAGCTGGCCGGCGACGGAACAAAGGAGCTGGAGAACCCGAGTGCTTCTGAGGAGCAGGACAGTCAGGGAGTCTCCGGCGGACAGGATACTCCCGGCGCCTCCGAGAAACAGGGCGGTAAGGTCGCTGTCAACGAGGGGAAGCGTGCCAGACAGATCGCGGCGGCAAAAACGCAGGATCAGGTCCGGCAGGTGATCGCACTGCTGAAAAAGGATCTTTCCGACTGCAAGGCAGGACTGGAAAAAGGCTGGTGTGATGAATCGGAGATAGCGAAGGTGGAAGCCTTGATGAACAAAGCCGAGGCTCGTCTGAGCCAGGTTCCTGAGAAATCTAATGAGGAAGACAGCCAGGGCGGCCTGGATGAGTTTGCGATGGCCTCATTGATGTGAACAAGAGATCCGGTTCCGGAGTAAAGCATATTTCCGTTCAGGACGGACTTTCGCAAGGCATGAATTATGTAAGGGAGAGGACTGTATAATATGTGCCATATACCATACAGTCTTCTTTTTGTGCTGTTTCGCAGTCCTGTTGCTGTCCGTCTTTTGTATATTCAGTTATGAAAAAAAATCCGCAGCTTTTCCACTGCGCTTTTTTCAATCCGGGAGACATAAGAACGGGAGATGCCGAGCTGCCGGGCGATCTCCCGCTGTGTATATTCTTCCCCGTTATACAGCCCATACCGCATTTTCAGGACCAGCTTTTCACGCTGGGAGAGTTCATTTTCCACCTTCTCATACAGTTTCTGGATATTCTCCTTCAGATAGAGCCGTTCGGGAACGTCTTCTTCCTCAGTCTCGATGATATCATACAATTTGATCTCGTTCCCTTCCCGGTCCGTGCCGATGGGCTCATACAGGGAGATCTCCTTGCTCGTTTTTTTCTTGGACCGAAGGTACATCAGGATCTCATTGTCAATACACTTGGAGGCATATGCCGCCAGTCGGTTCCCTTTCTCCGCGTTAAAGGTGGCTACCGCTTTGATCAGTCCGATGGTTCCGATGGAGATCAGATCCTCCTGATCCTCTTCCAGGTACTGGTATTTTTTGATGACATGTGCGACGAGCCGTAGATTCCGTTCAATCAAGATATGTTTTGCCTGCAGATCTCCTTCCGTATATTTCTGGATGTAATATTTCTCTTCCGAAGGAGTGAGGGGATTGGGAAAAGATTTCAAGATGACACCTCTTGGCACATTTGATATAGTTTATGTGGAAAAGTGGGATTTTGTGCTTTTCCATCGAAAATAGGGACAAAATGGTTGACAACCAATGGTTGAATAGGATATGATAACACACATCAGGCAGTGCGTTCTGCACTGAGTAATCCGGCCGTTTCGGCAAGATTCCTTGAGTAATGAACTGTCACAAAATAAATGAGTCATTTGGCTTTTCTAAATATCCATCTGCCGCATCGGAAAATCTTGACGTAGCCCGCTACGCCTGCGATTTTCTTCTTTGCAGATGAACATGTATCCAGCGTCGTCTGACGAATTTATTTCTGAACAGTTCCTAAACAATCATAAACAGGCGTTGCTTTTGCAGCGGACAGTGGGCGCGGCAGACGGATCTGTTGAGCTATGAAAACAAAAAAGAAAGGAAGTGTATGGATGAGTTTCAGCACAGTATTATCTGCGTCCATATTTGGACTGAAGGTAGAGTTTGTAAATGTGGAGGCGGATGTGAGCAACGGACTTCCGGTGTTCCATATGGTGGGATATCTTTCGTCGGAAGTCAAGGAGGCGGCCGAGAGGGTTCGCACGGCAATCAAGAATTCGGGGCTGGATTTTCCGGCCAAAAGGACCGTGATCAACCTGGCACCGGCAACCATGAAGAAGCGGGGGGCGGCCTTTGACCTGCCCATTGCGTTGGCGATCCTGAGGTCTTTGGGACAGCTGGACGGAGGAAGGATGGATTCCACGCTGATCGTGGGGGAACTGAGCCTGGACGGCAAGGTGCAGAATGTGCCGGGTATTCTTCCCATCCTTACAGAAGCCAGGAATGCCGGAATCCGTTCCTGCATCGTGCCCCGTGTCAATGCGGCGGAGGGAGCGCTGGTGGAAGGAATCCATGTGATCGGTGTGGAGAGCCTGGAAGAGGCATACGGTTATCTGAAAGGAAAGCTCCGGATCGATCCGGAGCCTTACCCTTCCGAAGCCCTGGATGCGGAGGACGTGGAGGTACTGGATTATGCGGATATCTGCGGCCAGGGGGCGGTGAAACGTGCGGCAGAGGTGGCCGTGGCAGGGGGACACAATCTGCTTCTGGTAGGGCCTCCGGGAAGCGGAAAATCCATGACCGCCAAACGGATCCCCACGATTCTGCCGCCCATGACTCTGGAGGAGAGCATGGAGGTGACCGAGGTCTACAGCATTCTGGGGATGCTGGATTGCAAAAGCCCTTTGATCCGGAAGCGCCCCTTCCGAAGTGTCCATCATACCGCCACCAAAACAGCGCTTGTGGGAGGGGGAATGATTCCGGTTCCGGGAGAAATCAGTCTGGCGCATCAGGGAGTGCTCTTTTTGGATGAACTGCCGGAGTTCCAGAAAAATGTGCTGGAGGTTCTCCGGCAGCCCCTCGAAGACCACCAGGTGCGGATCACCAGAAATCAGGGCAACTATCTCTTCCCGGCAAATTTTTTTCTGGTGGCTGCCATGAATCCCTGCCCTTGCGGATGTTATCCGGACCTGAACCGCTGCACCTGCACTCCCGGGCAGATCCGGCATTATCTGGGAAAGCTGAGCCAGCCATTTCTCGATCGAATGGACATCTGCATCGAGGCACCTCGAATCGAATATGAAGCTTTAAAAAAGGAAAAACAGGAAGAATCTTCCGCCGCGATCCGGGAGCGTGTGTGCCGTGCAAGAGAGATTCAGAACCGTCGTTACCGCGGAACTCATGTCCTGTCCAATGCCATGCTGGGCGTCCGGGAGATGGAGCAGTGCTGTGCCCTGGGGGAGACTGAGGAAAAGCTGATGAAGCAGGCATTTTCCAGGCTGAGCCTGACGGCCCGTACATACCACAAGATCTTAAAGGTGGCCCGCACCATTGCAGATCTGGACGGGGAAGAACGGATTTTGGAAAAGCATTTGAAAGAGGCGGTGGGATACCGTATGCTGGATAAAAAATATTGGGGGAGATAGAGCGAGCATGGATGAGAAGAAATATGAATACTGGCTGGCGGCTCTTGCGCTTTCTGACCGAAAAAAAACTTTACTGCACACGTACATGAAATCGGCAAAGGAAGTCTATTATATAGAAGAAACAAGTTTGCACCAGTTTCAGTTCTTAAATGAAAATGACCGTAATACAATGATTCAGGCGAAAAAAATATGGGACTTGCAGGGGGAATATGAGACGCTTGTGAAAAAGCGGATTCGTTTCTATACCTGTTTTGATCCGGAATATCCCCGGAAGCTGACGGAGATTCCGGACAAACCATATGCCCTTTATATCAAGGGAAACCTGCCGGATGAGCAGTGCTTTTGCGCAGCGATCGTAGGAGCCAGGAACTGCAGCCGTTATGGGGAAAAATACGCCTATGAATTTGCGGAAATATTATCCGGGCACGGTGTCCAGATCATCAGCGGACTTGCCCGGGGTATCGACGGGATCAGCCAGAGGGGCGCCCTGATGGGACAGGGTAAGACCTTTGCAGTATTGGGAAACGGAGTCGATATCTGTTACCCACAGGAGCATATCGGACTTTATGACGATATTCTGGAGATGGGAGGCGGGATCCTTTCGGAATTGCGGCCGGGGTCCAAGCCGCTGCCTTATCATTTCCCGCGCAGAAACCGGATTATCAGCGGTCTCTCTGACCTGGTGATCGTGATGGAAGCAAAGGAAAAAAGCGGCTCTCTGATCACGGCAGATATGGCGCTGGAGCAGGGCAGGGATGTCTATGCCCTGCCGGGGCCTGTGGACAGTGCGCTGAGTCGGGGCTGCAATCAGCTCATCCGGCAGGGGGCAGGAATTCTGATCTCTCCTGAAATACTCCTGGAAGAGCTTGGGATTTCCGGTGAGATTTTACACGAAAAAAAGAAGGAAGCTAAAAAAGTGCTTGAAAGTCTGGAAAAATTGGTGTATAGTTCAGTTGTTCTTTATCCGAGGAATGTCGGCCAGATTATGGAAGAGACAGGGCTTTCACCGCAGGAAGTACTGGAGACACTGGTTTCCCTGGAGATAAAGGGATATATTAAGGAAATTTCGAAAAATTATTATATCAGAATGTAGGCAACTGTCCGAAGCAGCTTTTGGACGGGGAGGAAAAAGAAAATATGGCACATTATCTTGTTATCGTGGAGTCACCTGCCAAGGTGAAGACAATCAAAAAATTTTTGGGTAATAATTATACTGTCACTGCGTCCAACGGACATGTACGTGATCTTCCGAAAAGCCAGCTCGGCATTGATGTGGAAAATGATTATGAGCCAAAATATATCACGATCCGCGGAAAGGGGGATATTCTTGCCGGCCTGCGCAAGGAAGTGAAAAAGGCTGACAAGGTCTATCTCGCGACCGACCCGGACCGGGAGGGGGAAGCTATTTCCTGGCATCTGTCCACAGCCCTGAAGCTGGATGAGAAAAAGATGCGCCGGATTACCTTCAATGAGATCACGAAGAACGCCGTAAAGGCTGCCCTGAAAGCTCCCAGGGATATCAACATGGATCTGGTAGACGCGCAGCAGGCGCGCCGGATCCTGGACCGGATGGTGGGATACCGGATCAGCCCCCTTCTCTGGGCAAAAGTGAAGCGGGGACTGAGTGCCGGAAGAGTGCAGTCCGTGGCGCTGCGGATCATTGCGGACCGGGAGGCGGAGATCGACGCGTTCATCCCAAAGGAATACTGGTCCCTGGACGCGGTTCTTCAGGCAGAGGGGGAAAAGCGTCCTCTGACGGCGAAGTTCTATGGAACAGAAAAGCAGAAAATTGAGATTCATTCGAAGGAAGAACTGGATCAGATTCTGAAAGAAGTAGAACAGGAAGAATATCACATCCTGGACATCAAAAAAGGGGAACGGATCCGCAGGAGTCCTCTGCCTTTTACGACCAGTACCCTCCAGCAGGAGGCGGCGAAGGCATTGAATTTTGGAACACAGAAGACGATGCGGATCGCCCAGCAGTTATATGAAGGAATTGATATCAAGGGAAACGGAACGGTCGGTGTGATCACCTATCTGCGTACCGATTCCACTCGGATCTCCGCTGAGGCAGATGCGGCGGCAAGAGAATACATCGCGAAAACTTACGGGGAAGAGTATGCGGCATCCGGCAATGAGACGAAGCAGACGGAGAAGAAGATACAGGATGCCCATGAGGCCATCCGTCCCTCCGATATTACCCGCACTCCGGCGGTCTTGAAGGATTCTCTCAGCCGGGATCAGTTCCGGCTCTATCAGCTCATCTGGAAGCGTTTTACGGCAAGCCGGATGCAGCCCGCAAGGTTCGAGACAACCTCCGTGAAGATCGGCGCCGGGAAATATGTATTCACGATCGCGGCTTCCAGGGTCGCGTTTGAAGGTTTCCGCTCTGTCTATATGGAAGCGGATGAAGAGAAGGAAGAGAGCAACGTGCTGGTTGGCGGGCTTCGGAAGGATACCGTGCTGACCAGGCAGGATTTTGATACAAAGCAGCATTTCACGCAGCCGCCGGCGCACTATACGGAGGCCACGCTGGTGAAGGCGCTGGAAGAGCAGGGAATCGGGCGTCCAAGTACCTACGCGCCGACCATTTCCACGATTCTGGGCAGACGTTACATTACAAAAGAAGGAAAGAACCTCTATCTGACAGAGATCGGGGAAGTGGTTAACAATATCATGAAGCAGTCTTTCCCCAGTATTGTGGATGTTCATTTTACAGCCAACATGGAGGGACTCCTGGACATGGTGGAGGAAGGAAGGGTACCATGGAAGGAGGTAATCCGCAACTTCTATCCGGACCTGGACGAGGCGGTTCTGATCGCGGAGAAGGAGCAGGAAAGCGTGACCATAGAGGACGAAGTGACCGATGTGATCTGTGAGGAATGCGGCCGCAATATGGTGATTAAATACGGGCCGCACGGCAGATTCCTTGCCTGTCCCGGATTTCCGGAATGCCGCAACACCAAGCCCTATCTGGAGAAGATCGGAGTTCCCTGTCCGGCCTGCGGAAAGGAAATCGTCATCCGCAAGACAAAAAAAGGCAGAAAATACTATGGCTGTGAGAATAACCCGGAATGTGATTTTATGTCCTGGCAGAAGCCTTCTTCCGAAAAATGTCCGGAGTGCGGCGGCTATATGGTAGAAAAAGGAAATAAGCTGGTGTGCGCGGACGAAAAATGCGGATATGTAAGAAGTAATAAGCAGAATCATTGATAGTTTTCATATGGCGGCTCATTCAAGAACAATTGGATTCGGCACTTGCTTTTTTGGACAATTGTTTTTGAATGAGCTACATTTTTCGTCATAACTGTAAAAAATCGTTATTTTATC
>VSNK01000114.1 GCA_009774255.1 Faecalicatena sp. | reverse complement strand
GTACAAAAACCGGTATAGCGATAAATTCTGCGGCAGAGGCAAAAACAAGCACACCGACGGCGGAGGCAGCAGGGGAAAAAAACGGAGGTTTACATACCCCGGCTTCCTCCGGATTTTTATCGAATGAGCGGTTATATAATGAAGAAGACACACTGCCCGGGCAGAACGGACGGACAGAAACGGACGCGAGGAATATTCGGTCCGCCCGGCAGGAAATACCGGAGCAAAGCCAAGGAAACGGCAGCCACTGGTTCCTTATCAAGCTGATCGCCGCGGCGGCATTTCTCAGCATTTGTGTTGCCGCAGCGGTGAAATTGTCACATCTGTATGTGAACTCCTAACCCGGATAAACCAGAAAAACACGATACGAAAATTTTGCCATATTGCGCAAGAAATTGTTCCTAAGTGCCTAACCCGGACAAGCCGGAATGCCGGCGAAAAGCAACAGTCTGAGGAATCCTTGCTGTTGTTACAGTTCAAGGCCTAACCGACCGCGAACTGTAACGCATCCAGCCCATTGAAAAGTCGCCTGACAGCGGCTGACGAGTGAACTGTAACTTACATCAAACTGAATCATACATCGATAATACACGAAAACACTGAATAATGCCGAAAATAGAGGGATTTTAGAAATAATTTGTTGAAGAACAATTCACTTTGCACGGAAGCTCAATCGTAAACACCGTACCCTTTCCCACAGCGGAACTGACCTCAATAGTTCCGCGCAGCTCTGCCACAATGCTGTGTACGATATAAAGCCCCAGCCCCGTCCCAGTTTCCCGATTTGCCGCACCGACGTAAAATCGTTTGAAAATGTGCGGAAGCTCATCCTGTGGGATTCCGCAGCCGCTGTCTGCCACGCACATACGGACAGCGGCTTTTCTTATTTCCGCGGATATGGTAATGCTTCCGCCGCGCGGCGTTGCACGCAGGGCATTGTAGATCAGATTTTCAAAAAGAATGTCCAGCTTTTCCGGCTGAGCTTCCAGGAACGCCTCCCCTTTTGGCAGGTCCACAATCAGATGCACCGAGCGCACTTCCGCTTCCCCGTGGTAGAACTCATAAACATCCGCCAGAAGCTCCCGCAGAGAAATCGGAATCCGCTCTCCTTCGATTCGATCCAGGGTATTGATCGTGGAAAGCCCCTGAAGGCGTCTGGCCATCTCCCGCTGCTTCGCCTCCGCCTGATCCAGATATCCCAAAAGCTCTGCATCCACGCCTACGCTGCTCTTCCGAATTGCCGAAATAAATGATTGCGTGGCAAATACCGGCGCTTTCAGATCGTGTGCCATGTCGGAAAAAAATGCCTTGCGTTCATTTAAGAGCTTCGTAACCTCATCGGTACGCTGCTCCACCTGCTCCTCAAGATGATTGGTAAGCGCATCGTTTTCACGCAGGATGCGGCGGCTGCGCGATACCATCATCGCGCCGAACAGAAACGTCAGCAAAAGCCCGCACCATTCAAACTGCCAGAAAAAGCAGATCGGTTCGAAATCGTTGGAGAAAAAAAGATTTGCTGCCAGCCCGGCACCAAATACCAGACAGCCCGTCAGCGTATACCGGCCTTCCCAGCTTTTTGACCGGATTCCCCGCAGGGCAAAAAAGGCGGTGCAGCAAAAGGTAAACATATAGTAAAAATCCGTCAGTACCCCGTGCACAAAAACAGCCCATGGCAGTACAGGAATAAGCAGGGCAAACACCAGCAGAAGGACGGACAGTGCCGCCACAACCGCATCAGCCAGCCATGCGCCAGGTACCCCCGCACCCTGCAGCCACGCACCAGCCAACCGTACACCCTGCAGCCACGCACCAGGTGGCCATGCGCCAGCCAACCGTACACCCTGCAGCCACGCACCGGATGGCCGTGCGTCAGCCAACCGTGTGCCTCGCGTATCCCCGGCTGTCAGCGCGGTAAGCCGTACTACGCAAAAACAGAGGCCGTACAGCGACAGGCTCTGGAATAAAAACCAGTACTCCGCGGCGGAAAGCGCAAAAAGAAATACAAAATAGTGGGACATATACAGCGCATAGCAGCAGCACAGCATCGCAAACCAGCGGTTTAAGCTTCCTCCGGTCCGCCACATAAAAAATGTAAACACGGCCAGTGACAGCGGGATCAGGCACGCGGCGGCGTAAGCAAAGCTCCTTGCCGCAGCTTGCCGAGCGAGCGTTTCCGGCTTGCCAAGCGCCGGCGGAAAATAGATGCCGCTGTAATATCCCTTCTCAGATACGGTCCGCACAGCCAGTTCATGGCCGCCGGGCGTCAGCAAAAAGGTTAGCCGTCCGTTGCCCGTACCCCCTAAAAGCCGCACACCGTCCAGAAAAATTTCATATCGAGCGGCAAGCTGCGGAAAATCAACGGCCGCGATCTGCGGTGTTCCCGTATAGCGCAGCGTCAGCCGGTAGAGAGCCTGCCCATGGGGAGGAACGGATAAATCTCCGCGCGCCAAATTGGAAAATTCTCCGATATAGGTAGGCAGATCCGTCACACGTCTGTCCGAGAGCAGCCAGCCGTCAATCAAAAAGATGGGAGAATCCCGTTCCAGGTCCGCTTCCTCAAGCGCGATGACGCCGGAGGCCCCATAGGGAGGCGGCGTCTGGTATTTATTGTCCGCATAAAAAAGAAAGGTCAAAAAAAGCATCAATACAGCCAGAATCAGCGGCGGCTGCAACCAGATCATTTGTTGTTTCATGAACAGATTCCCCTTCTTTTCAAAGTCAGGCATGAAAAAAAGCTCTGTCAGGATTGCGCATTCCCCGCACGGCACACATTCCTTAGAGAGTTTTAGCTCTTGCTGCTGTCCGCAGGTACAAAACGATAGCCCTCCCCCCAGACCGTTTCAATAAAGCGATGGGCGCGCCACGCCCGCTCCAGCTTTCGGCGGAGTCCGGACATATGCGCAAGCACCGTCTGCCCGCCGTCCCACGGCTGAGCGCCCCATACTATGTCAAAGATTTCTTCCGGGGTAAATATATAATCCGAGCGTTCCGAGAGCAGCCACAAAATGTCAAATTCGG
Organism: Faecalicatena sp.; assembly: GCA_009774255.1. GTDB lineage: Bacteria > Bacillota > Clostridia > Lachnospirales > Lachnospiraceae > Schaedlerella. The sequence goes on along the minus strand of VSNK01000114.1, from coordinate 13,343 downwards.
CCGAAGTAAACGCCAGATCCTTTCCGTCCATATATACCCTGCGTTCCGTCAGATCCAGAAGAAGCGGTCCATAGAGGGACTGCGTGCGCTCCGACACTGCCAGCTCAATACGTGTCTTTACCTTGATCCAGAAAAGCCCGGCAGGCGTATCCTTGGTAATATAGTCGATGCCGCCCGCCGAGAAGCCTTCCATCTGCCGGTCCGATTCCGTGTGGCTGCTCAAAAAAATGACCGGTGCACACGACATGTCTTTTAACTGCCCGCAGATTGAAAAACCGTCCTCCCCGGGAAGCATCACATCCAGCAGCACACAGTCAAAATGCTCACTCTCTGCCAGCGCGAGCGCCTCCCGGCCATTTCCCGCCGGGTGCACGATACAGCCATGCTCCCGCAGCACATTTGCCCAAAGCGTGCGTTCGGCCAGGTCATCATCCACCAGCAGGATACGCCATGGCCCGTCCGCGCGCGTCCGTCTCCCAGGCTCCGCTTTGGAATCATCATAGGCGTTATCTCTTTCGGACTGCTGCAAAAACCGCAGCCAGGCATCCCTGACCTGACCGCGCCGCTGCCGCGACACAGGAACACGGTGTCCCGCCGTTGTCACGGCAGCTCCGGCGCTGATTTCCTGAACAAAACTTAGATTGATAAGATACGAGCGATGGCATTTTATAAACTCCGGTCCGGATAAAATCTTCCCCTCAACATCTGACAGCGTGCCGGTCCCCTCACGGACGGAGCCGTCCGCCATATGGAAAGACAACACCTTATTCAGTACCTCCACATATTCAAGTTCATGAAAGGAGATTTTGACGGTGCCCTCCCTGTTTTCCAGCATAAGCCCTCTCTCATCCCGCGCGGAATCATCGTAAATTACTATTTGCATGGTTTTCCTCTCCGGGATTTTCCCCGTTTTTAAATTGTTGTCTGCATAAAATCATCTCTTTAGTTTATACAATAGTATATACATTGTCAAGAATGATAAGTTGTGTTTATTATCTGAAAGGCCGTGTAAAATTTTGGATCGCGTAGTAAGGAGTGGTACGCTGCGCGGTGTGGAAGGGGAGGGGAAAATCTCCCCTATCCGATCTACAAAGCCCGACTGTAAGCACAGCAGAGATAAACGGCAGCGAAGCATTACAGATTTTTATTCATTTTGTCTACATTGTGCTTCAGGATCAAAGTCTCTGTGATCCATATCAGGGTAAAGATTGCCGCAAAAATACCGAAATATTGCAGAAATCCAGCCACGCTGTGTTCCATCCAGCGTAAAATGTAGGAAATGGGAATTATGGTCACGGAAATGATCAGAAAATAAAGTGCGGTTTGTTTCATGATGCTCCAATGCTCAACCTCCCAGATTACGGAGAAGGCCGCACAGCTTGTTCCGATCAGCCCGCTAAGCAGCGTCTGCAGAAGTACCGCACGGATTTCATTTCCCATGACAGAGATCAATTCAGGAACACAGGGAGAATAATATCCGCCTCCCCAGATCAGGGAAGTAATTATCGTGATCACATATCCGATCGAGATGCCAATGGGGAATCCCAAAAGACCTCGTAAAATCATATTTTTTTTCATTTTTTCCACCTCACACACCTAATAATTTTTTGATTTTTGAAACATAACGCCGGGATACATAAGTCACTGTTCCATTTGACAGTTTTACATAAATGGTGCCGGTAAAGCTGAGGTCAAAGTTGATGACCTTTTTCAGATTAATGATCTCAGAGTTGGAAATGCGGACGAACCGGTGGGGATCGAGCCGCTCCTCCAGTTCGTACAGCCGCAGCCGCAGAGCATATTCTCCGTGATCCGTTACGGCGAAAACCTTTCCGCCGCCGGCATAGATTCGGATCAGGTCCAAAGGATCAAGTACCTCGATCTTATCGTCCTTGCTGCCGGAAATGATCTGAGGAACGTCCTCAGAAAGCCTTTTTACGATCCGGTTCACGTCTTCTGTCATCGAAGCGGCCATGACAAGGACTTTCGGCTCCGTGCAGGCCGGGTCGATTTTGATTTCCACTTGCATAAAACTCACCTCCTGTGACAGCATTATAGGAAAAATGAGTGCGGGGTTCAATAGATTCGCGATAGGTGGTCGAATTTGGAAAACAGGTGGTTGAGAAATTACATACAATCCTTTCTTCTGGCAACATATTTATTTTTCTGAGGGAAAAATGATACACTGTTTTACTCACGGCTGATGAACTCTGCCGTGAGTATATCTAATTCGATAGATATTCTGAGTTCCGATCAAAAAGTTGAAATTTCTCCTGAAAAGTGGTAGTCTGTTTCTGCACGGTAATATCATATGTAACTATTGAGAACAGCAGGACAAAAGGAGACGGAACATGAATCAACAATTGTATTCAAAATTGGACATACAACAGGTCATCGGCCTGGTAAAATCAACAAGGGAACTGATCGAAAACCGGGAAATGGCCGGACATGTGAAGGAAAAGGGGCGGGCGGACTATGTGACCCAGGTGGATATTGCGGTACAGGATTATCTAAAGAAGGAGCTATATTCCCTTGCCCCGGATATTCAGTTCCTTGGAGAGGAGACCGGGATGCAGGAAATGACCGGGGACCTCTGCTGGATACTGGATCCGGTGGACGGGACAACCAATCTGATCCATGACTACCGGCACAGCGCGGTTTCTCTGGGCTTATGCTGCCAGGGCGAGATCGTAATGGGAATCATCTACAATCCCTGGCATGAGGAATTATTTTCCGCGGAAAAAGGAAAAGGCAGCTTTCTCAACGGACAGCCTATCCACGTATCCGAGTCAAAAACACTTTCCGAGACTATCATTGCCCTGGGGACGTACGCTTATCGGAGGGAACTGGCGGATGCTAATTTTGCCCGGCTTCGCCGAGTATACGATCAGTGCCAGGACATCCGCAGGATCGGTTCCGCCGCGCTGGAATTGGCATACACGGCCTGCGGGCGGCAGGGAGGCTTCTTCGAGCCCTATCTGAACCCGTGGGATTATGCGGCAGGGCTTCTTCTTGTTCAGGAGGCCGGCGGCAAGGTCAGCGATTTCGACGGCAATCCGCCGAGTACCGGAAAGGGCGGAAGCATCGTTGCAACTAATGGGAAAATACATGAGGAATTGCTGGAGCTGCTTTAACCCGCAGCGCATCATGAATAATAACATGGAAGGGCTATATATGGATATAGGCGTTATATGAGTTGCCAGAACTAAAAAGTTATGGTAGAATCTGTTACGGAGTGAGCGTGATACAAGGTGGAAAGCCTCCCTACACTTGAAAAAGAGGGGAGGTGGTGCAGATGGATACATACGAAGTTTTAACCCTGTTATTTCTGGGGGGGACGTTCCTGATAGCATTGCTTGCCTATATTGATAATAGGAACAACAAGCGTAAATAAATAAACCTACCTTGTAACTGTCCCATCTTCTGAAGCCCAGCAAGGATCTTTTCCGGAAGGTCGATCTCTTTTTCACCTAAATGATACACCACTCATACCTCCTCTGCCTGACGGATTCTTATCTCGCTCGAAACGCCATGACCTCATCCCGGGTCGGTATGGAGGCAGTGGCACCGTTCCTGGACACCGCGATGGCCGCCGCCTTTGCCGCCATCTCTAGCCCTGCCGGAGCAGGCATATGCTCGATCATAGAGGAAATAAAGTATCCGGTAAAGGTATCTCCCGCAGCGGTGGTATCCTTTGTTTCCACCTGGAAAATCCTTTGCCTGTATCGGCTTTCCCGATCCTGGTATGCCGAACCGTCCCCGCCCAGCGTAAGCACCGTCTTCGCCTCTGGGTACAGCTCACGGAGCCTGCCAAGGATCCTGTCCGGCTCCTTTTCCCCGGTAATCTGCCATCCCTCAATCTCATTCATCAGAAACAGGGACACTTTGGAAAGGTCGCAGGCTTCCAGGTTCCGGTCAAAGGGGGACGGGTTGAGGATGATCACCATGCCCTTTTCATAAGCCCGGTCTATCATATAATCCACAAGGTTCACTTCATTTTGCAGCAAAAGATAATCCCCTTTTTCAAAATGTGCAAGCACCTCGTCGATAAATTCCCGGGTTATACTGCGGTTCGCGCCGCCGTAAAGCAGGATGCAGTTCTGTCCTTTTTGGTCCACCTGAATGATGGTGTGGCCGCTCTTCCCGGGAATCTCACGGATAAAATCCGTATGGACTCCGCTCTCCGTGCAGGCTTCCAGAAGGCTCCGCCCTTCCTCACCGATCAGCCCCGCATGGTACACCGGAACCCCGGCCCTTGCCAGGGCGATCGACTGATTCAGCCCTTTTCCGCCGCAAAAGGTCTCCATCCCGCCTGCCGAAAGAGTCTCTCCTTCCACCACCATATGATCTACCGAATATACATAATCCAGATTTAGCGATCCAAAATTTAATACTTTCATCATACACCTCACCATCGAATCTATTAAGGCTCCTTTTTCTTTTGATTATACTTAAAAGTTATTTATACGTCAATCGAAAAAATAAGATGGTATTGACGTTCTGTATCCACATATTGTACTATATATTAAGAATTAAATTTGTCGTTTATTTCATAAGAAACTGCAGGAAATGTCTGACTATAGCGGGCAGGGCAAGAAAGGAGAGATATGGAGCATATGACAGATAAGCAGATGCAGTTCATCGCATGGCTGATAACCACTGCAACGGACAAATGCCAGAGTATGGAAGAGGTCAGGGAAATGAACAAAGAGATTCGCAGACATTCTAAAGGCTTGAAAGCCGGAGAAGATGAAGAAGAAAAAGATGAATGATCAGCTGGGGAACCTGCTATCCATCGAGGAACCTTTCAGGGCGAAAACAGACAAATAATAGACCAAAATAGACAGTTGACGGAACAGGGCTGCAGGTGTACGCAGCCCTGTTCCTTTGTGAATCACCAGCCCTTTTTTCCATTCACAGTTCCTTATTCCATCTCCTCCACACACAGCGCTTCCTTCCCAAGCATCTGAATCTGATAATCCCGGTATTCACTGTCCACCCGGATCTTCACCGCGCTGCCTTCCCGCTTCGCGTATACACGCATCACCACATTTCCATCCAGGTCCGTGACCTCCGTCTCGGCCGTTCCCTGATCCTCCGGCAGATACACCAGCAGCTTCACGTCTTCATAAAACGCGTAATCCGGGCGTTCCGTATGGGCGCCCGCCGCAAGGATCGACCCCGGGCGCACCATCAGCGGTAATGCGGAATAATCATACGTCTCCTTCCGCCATCTGCCGCCCTCTGCTGATTCCCCGGTCAGAAGGTTGTACCAGGTTCCCTCAGGCAGATAATATTCCACCTCGCCGGATTCCTTAAACACCGGAGCCACCAACAAGGAATCTCCCAGCATATACTGCCGGTCCAGCGTTTCGCAGGCCCGGTCCCCCGGAAATTCCAGGAACATGGGCCGCATCATGGGGATGCCTTCCTCGTGGGCCTTCACCGCCTGCCGATAAAGATACGGCATCAGGGTGCATTTTAATTTCACAAATTTTCTGAGGACATCGCAGGCTTCCTCGTCAAACAGCCACGGCACACGGTAGGAGCCGGAACCGTGGAGCCGGCTGTGGGAGCTGAGCATCCCGAACTGGCACCAGCGCTTGTACACATCCGCAGAAGCCGTATTTTCAAATCCTCCCATATCATGACTCCAGAACCCGAAGCCCGCGCAGGCCAGGGACAATCCTGCCCGCAGCGTTTCCGCCATGGACGGATAGGACGCGGTACTGTCGCCGCCCCAGTGTGCCGGGAACTGCTGTCCGCCCACCGCCGCAGAACGGGCAAACAGTACGGCCTCTCCCACGCCGCGCTCCCGCTCCAGCAACTCAAATACCGCTTTATTATAGAGGAAAGGATAATAATTATGCATTTTCACCGGATCCGAACCATCATAATATACGATATCCTTTACCGGAATCCGCTCGCCAAAATCCGTCTTGAAGCAGTCCACGCCCATATCCAGCAGAACTTTCAGCTTTTCCTGATACCAGGTAACAGCCGCCGGGTTGGTAAAATCCACCACCCCCATGCCCGCCTGCCACAGGTCGGTCTGCCACACATCGCCGTTTGACTTTTTCAGCAGATATCCATGCTCCATTCCCTCCCGGAACAGCGAGGACTTCTGACCGATGTACGGATTGATCCAGACACAGATCCGAAGGCCCCGGTCATGATACCGCCTCAGCATTTCCTTCGGTTCCGGAAATGTCTTCGCGTCCCAGGTAAAATTGCACCACTCGTAAGCCTCCATCCAGTAGCAGTCAAAATGGAACACATGCAGCGGGATATCCCGGTCCGCCATCCCCTGGATGAAGCCGGAGGTGGTGTCCTCATCATAATCCGTGGTAAATGACGTGGTCAGCCACAGCCCGAAGGACCAGGCCGGGGGCAGCGCAGGCTTTCCGGTCAGCTCCGTATATCGGCTCACCGTCCGCTTCGGGTCGGAGCCGTTGATCACATAATAATCCAACCGTTCCCCTTCCGCGGAAAACTGCAGCCGTTCCACCTTCTCACTGGCGATCTCAAAGGACACATCCCCCTCGTTGTCCACCAGCACGCCGTACCCCTTATTGGAAATGTAGAAGGGGATATTTTTGTAGGCGATCTCACTGGCCGTGCCGCCGTCCTCATTCCACATCTCCACCACCTGTCCGTTTTTCACAAAAGGCGTGAACCGCTCGCCCAGGCCGTAAATAGATTCATCCACATCCAGCGCAAGCTGCTCCACCATATAATTCCTGCCCGTCTCACTGTTCTGCATGTACGCCATATTGCGCCAGCCGGTCCCCGTCAGTTCCCGTTCCCCGTCCAGGAAACGGATCCCCCAGGAGCCGGGACGCTTGTCGATCACCGCTCTGGTACGCCCGCTTTGGTAAATGAGTTCCGTATCTGTCTCTTCGATCTGCACCTGTGGATCCGTCTGCCGGATCTCCGCAAAAGGCCCCCGGTAAGCCGCCCCCTCAAAATGCCGGATGGAAACCTTGATCACATCCTCCATGGGGCTGCTCAGATAGATAGTCAGCATCCCCAGATTCAGGGTGTCGCCCCGGCCCTCAATGTGCTTTGCCGGTACGTAAACCGTAAGCTCCTTTCCATAAACGCGGTGATCCGCATACTCTACGGCATAGAGAGGGGCAATCTCCTTCCGTGTCATCCAATAGCCTGATGTAAATTTCATTCGCAAAATCCTCCTTATTTGTTTTCATATCTTTCATAATCACTTAAAATCTGAGCAGCAGGATTGCAGCAGTTGGCAGCCTGTCCGGTCACGAACTGTCACGCAGATTCATCTGCCGCTTCTCATAGACACTACGTAACTACTCAGCACAGGATAGCGCATTTACTGCGCTATCCGTACGAAAACGTATAAATCGCAAGAGCAATCCCCATTGCCGCAGGCAATTTTCATGGGATTGCGGCGTAACTACGAAGGTACTGAGTAGTTACGACACTACATTACAGCATCCGTCCAAAATGTCAAGAACCCCACCGCAAAAAGTGGGGTTCAAAATTCCTTACAATCCGCAGCACTTCTGGAAAACTTATCCTTTCATTTGCGCAGCAAATTGATTGCCTTCTTTGATTTTATAACATTTGCCTGATATTCTATCGATAAAATAAGGTTTTTTGTATATTTTTATGCTAACACAAGAACACTATAGGCACAATGGACAAAAGCAAACAGACAGTTGCATTATTCTGAACTATCTTGTATAATTTTTCCCGTAAGGGAGGCGGAGGTTATGAAAAAAATTACCAGACATTATTCACAAACACTCTATCTTTTTGTAATATATGGCTTTTCTATCCTGGTGCTGCTGGGAATTTTTTTTACATATACCTATTCCCATTACAGGGAAAATACACTGGAAGAGTCAAAACGCAGCCTGGAAAATATGTGCGCCTCTATCACAAATTCCGTGGAAGTACAACTGGACAGCCTCGCGACCATTTCCATGAATATCGTGTATTCCAATATGGTTAAGACAAATTTTCGGGAATTTTCCAGCGCATACCAGAGGACGGAGGAAGACAAGGCCGAGATCGTTTCCTCCCGCCAGAGCGCGGAGGTTATCCACGATATCGTGACCGCTATGATCGGCGCGTACCAGTCGGCCTCGTATATCCGGCTCTATGACATGGACGGCTCCTGTGTGGAATCCGGGTACTGGCTGTCCACTTCCAAAACAGATTTGGAATCCCTGGCCTGGTATGATGAAGTCATGGAACTAAACGGTTTCAAATATATCAGCGAGCCCAAAACCCGAAAGGATCTGCCAGCCACCGGAAAGAACCGTAATTCCCAGAAGTTCATTTCTCTGGTTCGGCTTTTTCTGAACCGGGACGGCGCTCCGGAAGGGATTGCGGAGGTAGCCCAGGACTGCGGGAAGATCTTTGTCCTTGCCTCCCAGTTAGAGGACAACAATCCGGACATCCGGGTGCAGATCTACAATTCCCGGAAGGAACTGGTCTACCCCTACATTACATCTGACATGTACGATTCCGAATCCTATCAAGACCTGGTTGAAAAAAACGGAATCGCGGACGGAAACAGTAAAATCATAAAAAGCAGCAACAATAAAAATATGCTGGTGACCTGTGAAACTATGGTGAAATATGGATGGAACGTGGTTCTTCTGCAGTCGGAGGCATCCATTTACCGGCCCCTTGAGACTTTCCGAAAAATGTTCGTAAGGATCACCGCATTGTCAATCCTGCTCACGCTCCTGATCTGCTTCTTCATTTCCAGGAGGATTACAATTCCTCTGCGGAAGCTGACGGCTGCCACGAAGAAGATCACCATCGACCGTGTGCTGGATGAAAAGAAGGTCAATCTGACCTCCGCCGACAGCAGCATACGGGAACTTTCCATCCTTTGCAATGCTGTCCGCGGCATGTATGACAAGCTGCGCTCCACATCCCGGGAAATATTGCTTTTGCGCAACGAGGAGATGCGGGCCAAGCTGCAGGCAACCCAGTCCCTGATCAATCCGCATTTTCTATATAATAGCCTGACCAACATCAGCGTTATGGCGGAAGAGGATATGAACGACGATATCGTAAAGATATGCGAAGCACTGTGCATCCATTTCCGATACATTTCCGCTTCCGGCGAGATGATCGTCACGCTGGGGAAAGAACTGGAAAAATCCAAATCCTATCTGGAATGCATGCAGCTTCGTTTTACGGAAGATCTGGAATACACCTTCGAGGTACCGGAAGATGTAAAAGAGGTTCCCGTTCCCAAGCTGATCGCCCAGCCTGTCCTGGAAAATGCGTTCAAATACGCGTTTGTATGCCGTCCGCCATGGAAACTGTCTATCTCAGCACGGCTGGAGGGAGAGCACTGGCGGCTTCTGATTGAGGATAATGTGGGGACCATGACCGATAAAAAGAAGCAGGAGCTTTTGCGGCTCTATGAAAATCTGGATCTGAATGAAGAGTTAAAGTCCATGAAGATCGGCGGAATGGGGCTGAAAAATGTGTATCTGCGGCTCCGCCTGCTGTATGGAGAGGATGCAGTTTTCAGCATCGAAAATCGGGAAGGAACATACACCCGTTTCATTCTGGGAGGAAATATCCATCCGAAGAAAGGGATCACGCTCCCTGAATCGGTGGCAACAATAGATATCAACGAATGAATCGGCGGCAACAATGAATATCAGCGAATGAGTCGGCGGCAACAATGGATATCAGCGAATGAAGCGGCGGCAACAATGGATATCAACGAATGAATCGGGTATACAAATGGGAGGATGTTTTATGTCAAACGTAAAATACAATTATGTGATCGCAGAGGACGAAAGTCTGATCCGGAGAAATCTGGTCAAGAAGCTGGAAGCTCTGGATCTGCCCTTACAGAAAGCGGGCGAGGCCGCAAACGGGGAGGAAGCCATTGGGCTGATCGAAAAATACTGCCCTCAGCTGGTCATTACGGATATCCGTATGCCCTTGCGCGACGGGCTGGAAGTGGTAAAATATTTATATGACAATCATCCCGGCACCAAAGTCATTATTTTGAGCGGTTACGATGATTTCAGCTATGCCCAGAAAGCAATCCGGTATTCCGTAGAAGATTATCTGCTCAAACCGGTATCCCGGGATACACTGTCCGAATCCATCCGCAAGATTTTGATCAAGCTGGAAAATGAATCCGGCAGACTGAGTATTTACAATACCAAGAACACCTCTCTGAGTCCGGAAGCACTTAGCCAGTTGGTTCAGCAGTACCTCCTGGAAAATTACCAGCAGGAGATTTCCTTTCAGGAACTTGGAGAAAAGTTTGGCTTTACCCCCGAATATCTGGGAAAAATATTTAAGAAATATGCCGGAGAAACTCCCTCAAAATACCTGACAAAGCTTCGGATGAACGAAGCAAAGCGGCTCCTGATCCACGAACCGGATATTGAAATTCAGAAGATCGGCGACCTGGTTGGATATAAAGACGGGTTTTATTTCAGCAGGGTATTCAAAAGCTATACGGGGATGCAGCCCAGCGAATTCCGCAGCCGGAACGCGCCAGGGCAATCTGAAGCCAGGGGATAGCACCTGCGTGATCAGGCATATTCTGATTTTTAATGTGATAAGAGTTTGTAATCATGGTACCGAATATTATAAGATGAGTTGGAGGAAAATAGATGGATCGCAAAAACGAAGTAATACAAACAAATCGGTCTTTGGATATGCTGATCACAGATGCCATTGAGTTGATCCAATATGCAAGGCAGATTACCGCAAAACAGGTAAACCTGGTGCAATTAATGACCTACTACTCGTTGGGAAAATGGATTGTGGAGGAACAGCAAGAAGGAAAAGAACGGGCAAAATATGGAAAACAGGTTTTGAAGAAATTGTCTGAAAGTCTTACAAGAGAATTTGGCAGAGGATTTTCTGAAACGAACTTGGAATATGCCAGGAAATTTTATCTCACATATATGAACCGAATTTCTCAGACACTGTTTGAAGAATTTGCGGTTAAAAAATCCCAAACAGTGTTTGAGGAATTGAATGAGGAACAACCATTTGTTGTTTCATGGTCGCATTATTTGCAACTCATGCGGATTGAAAATGAAGATGAAAGAAAATTTTATGAGATAGAATCAGCAAAATCTGGTTGGGGAATACGTACATTGCAAAGGCAATATAATTCGAGTTTATATGAGAGATTGGCATTGAGCAGAGACAAAGACGAAGTAATGAGACTGGCAAAAGAAGGCAATGTCATTACAAAACCGCAGGATATCGTGAAACAACCTACCGTGCTTGAATTTCTTGGGTTAGATGAGAAAGCAAAATATGTGGAATCTGATTTGGAGACTGCGATTATCAATAAGTTGCAAAAGTTTTTGCTGGAATTGGGAAAAGGCTACTTATTTGAGGCAAGGCAGAAGCGATTTACATTTAAGGAAGACAACTATTATGTGGATCTTGTGTTCTATAACAGACTTTTACGCTGTTATGTGCTGATAGATTTGAAGATCGATAAACTTACACATCAGGATTTGGGGCAAATGTTAATGTATGTGCATTACTATGATAGATATGAGAAGCTGCCGGATGAAAATCCAACGGTAGGAATTTTGCTATGCAAAGAAAAGGACGATGCGCTTGTAGAAATTACATTACCAGACGATACCAATATTTACGCTTCGGAGTATCAGCTATATTTACCTGATAAGAAGGTATTGCAGAAGAAATTGAAAGAATGGATAGAAGAAGGAACGGATTTGTAGATACGGGGCTGCAGCCCAGCGAATTTAAAAAGCCTACCTTGTAATCTTGGCGGATCTAGGTAGGTTTATTTAAAACACTATTCAGAGAGGCTAACCACTTTGTGGCGGTTGCTCCTTTTCTAAGTCATACTATAGCATTTTAGGCGGCAGATCGCAAGCGGGAACATATGTTCCTGTTTGCGATCTGCCGCCACTATTCCGACGAGTGACGGCTTGTCTATGTTAAAGTATATGAATGATATTTAACATTTCTTCCATGTCATCTACAATTGCTACTTTCATAGTTCATACGCCCTTCCTGGGTACAAGCCTTTCCATAACCTACAGCATTTGACTTGTTACTCTTGATGACTTTTATATTGGCTCCTGCTTTCCTTTTCTTTTTTTGCCGTCTTCTATAAAAAAGAAAAGGGGCAACAGAACGCAACATGCAATATATTTTCTTTATAATAACCTTTTCCGTATAAGAATACCTTCTTTTATCATAATTTCCGTACATTTGCAATAATATATGTATACTTTGACTTTTTTCATTTCTCTATGGATAAATTGTTGTGACTATAAATGCTCTTTATACTGCGCCTCACGGGATTGTTTATTGAGAAATATTCAAGAATAACGATTAAAATCGGTTTAAGCAATGTAGGAGGTAGATTAAGCAATTGCTGTATACATGAGATTAATAGGGTGGTATTTTAATATCGTCTAAAACAATTACATGCGAAGCAGAAAGGAGGAAATGGCATGGGAAAGACAAATAACTCCAAAATCAAAAACGGCGAAAAGCCGGAAAACGGGAACCTTGAGGACACAGAAGAAGTAGAAGGATATTATGTCTGCAAATCACACAAGGAGAGGTGCTTGGCAGACTGTCTGTTCGGACCAATACTCTCTGTTATTGATTAAGAGAAAAAGGAGGAAAAAAATGAGCAAAACAAAGGATTTCAGAAAAGAGAACGGCGAGAGGCCGGAGAACGTGGACAATGAAAATGCGGAAGAAGTGGAAGGCTATGTATACTGTACAACGCATAAGCAGAAATGCCTGAATGACTGTGCGTTTGGCGGACCGGCGATTTCACACATTGACTAAGGAAATCTGGAAGCTGCATTCATATCTTCATCGATGACAGATAATTTGGTGGTTGAAATGGCGGAAGGGAAGATGAAACATTTGAAAAAAAGAAAATGGCAAACAAAGAAACAATAAAAACTTTGGTCGGTTAGGATTGTTGCTTAATGTCATAAATAAACATCTAATCTTTGTCAGCCATTAACGGCAAAATACATACTATTAAATTATTATAATTGGTCATATACACTCCTTTAAGTAATCTGTATATGACCAATACTTAAAGGAGTGATATAAATGGAATGTACTTTATATTTGACGGAAAACTGCAATTTGAAATGCAGCTATTGTTATGAAGGTGATGGTAAGCGAAAAAAAATGCTCAATAATGACAATCTAAATAAAGCAGTCAGCTTTATGATTCATAATAATCCGCAAGGTGAAAAAATTGACCTTACCTTTCTCGGAGGAGAACCCCTTCTTAACAAAAAAATGATTTATGAATGTATAAATATTATAAAACAAAAGTATCCGGAAAG
>VSNK01000113.1 GCA_009774255.1 Faecalicatena sp. | reverse complement strand
ATGACCAGCGTCGGCTTCTGCAATTCCTGAATGACATTCGCCATCGTAAATGTCTTGCCGGAACCCGTAACCCCTAGTAAAGTCTGGAATTGATTGCCCTCCTTGAAGCCTTTGACCAGCTCGGCGATGGCCTGCGGCTGGTCGCCTGTGGGCTTGTAGGGAGCCTTTAAAACAAATTTATTCATAGCAATACCTCCGTTTTGTGACTTTTGATACGATTACTATCAGCCAACAGCCAATTTTATAATTCGTAATGAAATCCTCAAAATAACTGCCTTTCGGTATGCTTTTACGAATCCCGGAAGGCAAAAGTCACAAATTCGATTTTCTAGGACTAAATATCACTTGGCGGCATGAAACAGGATTCATGCGATTACCTTGAACATTATAACAAAAAACTTTTCAAATGTATATAGTTTGGGGCAATAAAAAAGTACAAATGTTCGATTTTCTGTTTTCTCCATTCGTACTTTTTTATTGCCCCAAATCTTTTGCATCATCAGGCTGCTCTTAAATATTCCTTAGCCAGACTTTCTATTTCTTCCATATCAGAGTAATCGTAATACTCCCCTTTTCCATTCTTTGGCATGACAGCTTCGATAAATGGCTCTATTGCATACAGACAATCCTCAATAATTTCCTGAGTGTCACCATATATATCCGCTGATATGATTTCCTTGGAATGCCCCAACATATGCGATATTCCTTTAATGTTAAAATCATTTTTCAGCAGGATTGTCGTGTATGTATTCCGAAGCTGGTGGAAATGGATGTCGGGCAGCCCCTGTGACTCTAATAACTCTTTATAATATTTTTGATGGTAGCTTTTGCTTCTCGGATTCCCATAAGTCGAACAGCAGATATAATCCAGATCTCGGAACTCCCGTTTTCTGCGCCTGCGGTTTTTCTCATAAATCCGCCGTTGCTCCAATATGGCTTCAAAAACAAAATCCGGTATGGGCACTTCTCGGTTACTGGATTCTGTTTTTGTTGGTATCTCCTGTTTTGTCAACATTTTTGGCAAAACATCTTCTGCCCTTGAATTAGGGATTTTCCCCAACTGCCGCTGTATTTTCAGCGTCCTGTTGATATAATCCACATCGCTGTATTTTAGCCCATTGATTTCACCACGCCGTAATCCCATTAACACTGCAAATAAAATTTGCATATAAATCGGTGTTTCCTTGCTTGCCTCAATCAACTGCGCTACCTGTGGAATTGTCAATGTCCTCTGTACGTCTATCTTCAAAATGCGGTAAGCCTTCTTCTTGACCTTTTTAGGGAGCATAACCCCCTCTGCACAATTAACCGCTATGACGTTCTTAGCTTTTGCATATTCCATAGCCGTATTCATAACCGTTTTTACAAGCCTTGCCACATTTTCGGATTGATCTGTGACCGAATTATACAGTTTTCGGATATATCCCTGATTTAATGTAGACATATACATTTTTCCAATTCCCGGAGAAATATAGTTGTAAACCGCATTTTTATAACTGTTATAAGTATTGTCTGCAATCCGCTTCCTCATGACATCCTCAAGCCAGTATTCCATGAAATCGGCAACCTTAATTTTCCCATAGACAATATATGTACCATGATGGAGCTGTCCAACCACTTCATCTCTGCCTGCATTCGCTTCTTTTTTGGTTTTAAATCCAGCGTGCTGCTGTGTAACAGAAGTATCGTCCGTAAATTTCAAAACTACCCGAAATCCATATCCTTTTTTTATTGTGGTAACAGAATATACTTTGTAATCTACATATTTTTTAAAGTCAAACTTATTTTCCATGCTATTCCTCCATTCCTGCCTTTTCTGGCGCAAATGTATCGTTCATGAATGCGATGATCTTGTCCTTTTCATCCATAACATCACAATAATATTCATAGGTGGTATGAATGGAGCTATGCCCTAATAATCCTGATATCTTAACTAATGGCACTCCGCTTTCAATCAAGATAGTCGCAAACATATGGCGTAATCCATGCACGGTAACTACCGGCAGTCCATTTCGGTTACAAAGTTTTGTTAATGCCTGATTAAAAGAACTTAATGAATGGGGTCTGCCATTATCCCGGCAGCAGACATATCCATTGTCCTTGTATTTTTCCCCTGCATATTCTTTATCAAGCTGAATTTTCCTCTGCCTGCGCTCCACCTCTTCCATAACAGCTTTTGGAACCCTTAAAATTCGATAGCTGTTTTCTGTTTTGGGTTCACGCTCAATCAGAGAATACTCTTCAATGTTAAAACTCCCACTCAGCTTTGGGTTTGCTACAATCTGTCGGCTTATCCTGACTGTATTTTTTTCAAAATCAAAGTCGCTGAATTTTAGTCCTAGAATTTCACCTTTTCTCAGCCCACAAAATAACCCTAACTGTATTTCCAAATACCATGTGCTTTTTGCCCCCGCTTCTAACAGTAATTTTATTTTTTCTTTGCTAAGCACACGGATTTTAGGCTTTTTCCTCTTATATGGCTTTGTTTCAGGAATCGGATTGTAAGTAATGAATCCTTCAAACAATGCGTCTTTCATCGCCAGGCTCAGTAATTCCCGCCCTTTATTTCCTGCCGAAACACAAATCTTCGATGTTCTTTCCAGTAACGCATCCAAATATTCCACGGTTACATACCGCAACTTAATATCACTCTCTATGCTGGGCAAAAGCAATTCATAAAGAGTATAAGAGCCAATCATTTTCGTAGTTGTTTCAATTCGCAGGGAATAAATATGTTCAAACCAATACATCAGATAATCCCCAAACATCACATCCCGGTTCTTCAGATAGGCAACTTGAAATTCACGCTGTCTGTCCCTGAAACGGTTTTCATATTCCCAATAGCTTTCTTCTGCTTCTTCTGGTGTCTGAAAGCCTCCTTTTTTGCTATATTTCACAGTCATATCATCCATCAGTTCTTTTGTACGATGATACCATGAATTATTTTCAAAAAATACAACCCTTTTTTCCTGTCCTGTCTTTGCGACTTTTTCTTTATCTGCCATTGAATCACCTCTTTTTTCAATTCATTCCCCACAAAGCCACTTTTCAAAAGACTTACAGGGAATCCTATATACTTTTCCTATTTTAATGACACGAAACGGTTCTTGCTTTTTATAAACCTCATCCAGAAATTCATAGGCTTTCGTCCTTCCTATCCCAAGCAACTTCTGTATGTCCTCCGCATCATACACTTTTTTTGATATATCAAAAGATTCTGTCATGACTGCACCTCCTCTTTTTAGCAAGAGGACTGTACACTTACAGAATAGCGCACAGTCCTCATTCCGTCTAATATGCAAAATATCAAATCGCATACTTGACTTATTCAAATCTATTGTTTTCACCGTTATATTTCTTCCTTATTGAATAATCATAACCCTGCCTGACATTACAGAACATACAAGTTTCTTTTAATTTCTGATTTTTGTCTGCCCTCTGAATGAAATGCTCCTTGGATTCAAAAAATGGCTTTGCACATACCGGACAAAGACACATCAGTATTGGCTTATCCAATTTTCTCATCCCTGTACTGGAGCATAATGCTTTCTCAACCTTTAACATCTGCTGCCTGTCCAATGTTCCCACATAATCATCCAAACGCTTCTTATCAACGGTTCTTAACTGCTCCAGCAACACTACGGAATCCTTTTCTAATCCTTCAATCCCTTTTAACGGTACATGGGTAGGCATCCTATGTTTCGGTCTGCTTGTAATTGCAGCGACAATAACAGTCGGGCTATGTTTATTCCCCCTGTCATTCTGAATCACCAATACCGGGCGGTATCCTCCCTGCTCACTTCCCACAATGGGATTTAAATTAGCATGATAAATATCCCCACGCTTGATTTCTCTTTCTTCCATAATAAAAACATCCTCCATAATCTTTACTTCCTGAATCCAGCCTGCTTTATCTTTCATAGCAGAAAATAATATTTGCAAAATATGCCTTGCCTGCTGAAAAATAAAATTCCTCTGCATTTCAGGTATGTATCAGCCGAACACAAAACATATCCTTTTGACTATTCCTTAGAATGTTTTCATGTTCTGTGTCCAGCTACCATTTTTAGCCTGATAAGCCTATTTGTCCCCGACACCCCGGCTTTCATATCTGCCGCTTTTACAGCAAACATGGGGAAGTCACCAAACGGCTGGCTGCTGACCAGCTCCACGAGATTCGCACCCCTCCGGGGATCGCCCGGAGCCGCCCTCATTTGTTGCGACGCTTCTAACGCTCGACTTGTGACTGGACGGGAGTATCATTGTCCCTGCTGCCTGTTATCGCCCTGCCAGTAGCAATCTGGCAGTTATAGCCCGGTAGTTCCCGCTCCCTAAACGGGGATAAAACAGCCGCAAACCATTTTATTTCTGTCTGTGCGATTCCGCTGCCCCTATCCCCATCAGCTCATGGCGTACCTGCTAACGTGGCTTACGCTCATCACGATAACAACAGGAATGTGCTTGGTGAATGGGTATGAAGTTTTCAAAGTGCAAACCCATCCACCGCATAACGGAAATACCTTTCGGGCATCCCTCCATGCACAAAACCCATGTGCATAAAAGCGGAAAACAGGCAAGGGATTTTTTATTTCCCTCACCTGTTTCCTCACTTAAAGGCAAAAAGTAGCTACCTATTTTAAATTTTTTTCAATTCTTTTTTCAGGCGTTCAATCCCTGCTTCGATGGAACGCTTGACTGGCATTTTGGTACAGCCCTCTTTTCTTGCTATCTGCTCATAAGTCATGCCCTCAAAATAATACAACTGCATCCTGCGCCGTTGCATTTCCGGCAGTTTTTTCATTGCCGTATGTAATGTTTCAGCCTGAATCTTTTTCAGCACGATTTCCTCTATGCCCTCCGGCTTTTGGACTGCCCTCACATTCAGCGTTGATTCCCATATCTCCGACTGTTCGATATGCCTGTCCACCACGTTGAGATATACCAAATCATCCAGCTCAAATGAATCAAAAGCGTCATACAGTGCTTTACTGATTGCAAATTTATGTAGAATGCCTTGTCCATCTTTGAATGAAATGTAATAATTCCCACCTTTTTCGAATATTGTATAAGGATTGTACTTATCCTTTCTTCTTTTTGGGCGATTACCCTCCATGTCATTTCCTCCATTCTGAAATTTTTTGAAAATTCAGAATGGAAGGGCGGAGAACGTCCGCCACGAAACGGCAAATGCAGACTTAATACGACAAGAAAAGGGCGTATCCTTTTCTGTCTGGATACGCCCTTTAGGAATTTCATATATTTATTTGTTAGAACTGGCAGGAATAAGAAAATATTTGTCGAATAGAAAAATTTTGTATTTCCCCTTAGAATTACTATAAATCTATATCTGTGCTGTTTCTTTTTTAATTTGTAAATCCCTTTTCGCATTCCTATACTCATATCCTCGTTCATTACGGGGAATACAAATATCGTCAACACATTCTATAATTCCCTTAATTTTAGGCAATAAAGGAATTATACTGTATGCTTTTTGGGAATCACCGGATATTAAACTGGTTTTTGTCAAGGAATATCGCAAGTTTAGACAAAGAAAAACAGCCTGATATTTTAACCAGACTGTCTATGTAGATTGCATAGAATGAACCTCAAAACAATATCCTACTTCCCTGACACACCGGATTTCAAACGGTGCATCAGGGGAAGCATCATATAATTTATCTCTTAAATTACAGATATGGTATCCGATAGCAGTGCTTTCACCACCTGAAGAAATATTGCCCCAGACTTTCTCGTAAATCTGCTGATAAGTAAGTACCTGTCCTTTATTTACTACTAACAGCCAGAGCAGCCTATATTCTTTTGCTGTTAGGTGTATTTCCTTATTGTTACAATATACTTTTCTGCGTTCAGGGTGAATTTCAATTCCGGGAAAAGACAATTTAGAATCCTTTTCCATTTCACACTTTTGAAAATTAGGATGTTTTTTCAACAATTCCATCACTTCATCAAAAGTAGAATTTTCATTATCTGCAAATTCCATAATAAGCAATCGTCCTATATCATCACCGCCTTTCATCCAATACAAAGGGCTATTCCACAAAAGACGGTTTGACCTTTCAAGACAAGATGGGATTGCCTTGTATTTGTAACAGTTATGCCTTTTGTTTCCTCCCATTTAAGATCGTCAATAAATAATATCCCCCAAAGGCACTCATCAGCATAATTGCGATATAGTCCATTATAAAAAAGAATAGAGGTTCACTAAAATCAAAAAATACATATTGTGTTTCCAACAGCATATATTCTTCAAGCTGCCTATGTATAAAAGCATAAACACCATACACTGAAATACATAAAACTGTCATTCTTATAAAAGCAGCCCCATATCTTGGCAGGCTTGGAACATGAAATGCCTTCTTAGCCATTTTCAGTAACATCTCGCCATGAAGCCCAGTATGGAATGACATCAGCACAAATCCCCAATACGAAGAAAGCAGATGGATTGTCCGAGCCATATTCTGCCCTCCCTTTATAGGGAGAAATGTAAACAAATGTTTTGAGGCCGCAATCCCGCTCATTGCCAAGGCTGCCATAATGATAAGTAACAGAAAATTAACAGCAATACTCAAAACCCTTGTTTTTGAATATTTTCCTTTTGCAAGAGACTTGTACCAATGTCTGTTCAGCAGATGGTGACAAAGAAACAGCAATACCATTGCAATACCAAAATACTCGTGAGCAACCTCGCCAATCAAATTGTAAGCCATGAGCAGCGGAAGAAGCAGTATCATACACAAGTCCACCATGATTTGAATTTTTCTCTTTGTTGTCACTCTATCACCTCCAATCTGCCTGCACGATTTCTTATTCTACTTAGAAAGCCCTAATCCCTCTACCCATTCAATAATATCCGCCTCGGCATCCTGCACCACATTCCGGGATATGGATAAACCGTCTGTTATCACGTTGGCATCCGGTTCCAAATCTGCAATCGTGCTGATTGTATTAGAAAATCCGCTGCCACCGGAAGTTACAAAAGGCACTATCGTCTTGCCGGATAAATCGTACTGATCTAAGAAGCTGTAAATAATCCTCGGCATATCTGCATACCAGTTGGGGTAGCCTAAAAAGATTGTGTCGTACTGCTCTATATTCTCCACTTCCGCAGCAATCTCTGGCATGGCATCGTTTCTCTTTTCCTCTGTCGCCACTTCCTCCAACTCCGCATGATTCATAGGATACGGCGTTACCGGTTCAATGCGGAAAATATCTGCTCCCGTATTCTCCTGAATCACATACGCCACATATTGGGTATTTCCCAAAACCTCTCCATCAATCACAACCGTACTATATTCTTCCTCGGCGTTCATGTTATCCGGATTCGTAGTTTCCGGCATGGAGAAATAGACCACAAGCGTTTTCCCATCTTCCGTCTGCGGATTTCCAGCCGCCTCAGAAGATTCCCCTTCCTCCGGTTCCGTAGTTTTTTCCGTTTCCACATTTTCCTCTGGCTGTGCGGAAACAGCAGGTTCCGACTCCGTATTTCCGGCAGGCTTTTCCTCCTGCTTATTACCACATGCCACAAGACCTAATACAAAAAGTACACTCAACATCAGGGTAAAAATTCTCTTTTTCATCTTATTCATCATCCTTTCAATTTTTCATTTATGAAAACCTGCTTTACTTGTCCCTCAAATCAAGAGGCAACAAATACTGTTGCAGTTTTCAATACCAGTCATGCTTTTCATCTTTATTCAACGCGGCAATTTTCTCCATCTCCGCACTTGAAAGCTCAAAATCAAAAATAGAAATATTCTCACAGATATGCTTTTCGTTACTTGATCCCGGAATCACTGCCACCCCTTTTTGCAAATTCCAACGAAGAGTAATCTGCGCAGGGGATTTCCTATGTACCGCCCCAATCTCACGAAGCGTTTTATGGTTCAATAAGGCTTCTGTATATCCACGGCCTCCAAGCGGATACCACCCCTGCATGACGATACCAAGGCTCTGTATATGCTTCACCACATTGCTGTCCTGATAATATGGATGTATTTCATTTTGCACCAGAGCAGGTTTTATCATTACCTTCGGCAGAAAAGCATTGATTTCCCGAATATAATAGCAGGATACCCCGGCAGACCGAACCTTGCCGTCCTGTATCGCTTTTTCGATTGCTTTATAAGCAACCACGTCATTGGAAGCCGGATGGTGCAAAAGCATCATATCAATATAGCCAATATCCAGTTTGCTCAAAGCCTCGTCTATGGCTTTGTCTGCATAGCCATATTGATTCGGATACAGCTTGGTAGTCACAAAGACTTCATCACGGGATATGCCAGACTTGCGGATACCTTCACCGACTTCCCTTTCATTGCCGTAAAAAGAAGCTGTATCAATCAGCCGATAACCATTCTGAACAGCGACAGATACTGAATTAACACAAACGCTGCCACGCAAGCTGTAGGTTCCAAGTCCCGCCACGGGCATATCATATCCGCTGCTTAACGTGATTACCGGAGCCTTCCCGTTTCTTCCACTTTTCAGATCAATACCATTCATGTTTCTCACCTCTGTCTAATTCCGCAATCTGTCCCATTTCTTCCTCTGTCAATTCAAAACCGAAAATATCCAGATTCTCTCTGATATGGTCGGGATTACTGGAACCGGGAATAACAACAATGCCCCTTTGCAGATTCCAGCGGAGGATCACCTGCGCCGGTGTAACATTATGCGCCTTTGCAATCGCGGCGATCACTTCATCCCCGAACAGTTCTGCGGTATGTCCCCTGCCGCCAAACGGAAACCAGCCCTCCACGACAATCCCCAAATCCTGAATATAGGGGACTACTTCTTGTTCCTGATAGTAGGGATGAATTTCATTCTGGACAACAGCAGGCGTAATTGTAACCCGCGGAAGAAATTCTTCCAATTCCTCAATATACCAGTTTGATAATCCGATAGAGCGAATCTTTCCATCTCGGACAGCCTGCTCCAATGCTTTATAGGCTTCCACGTCTCCCGTTCCCGGATGGTGCAGCAGCATTAAATCAATATACTCTATATCCAATATTTCAAGTGCTTCATCAATAGCCGCCTCCGCATCGGAAAACTGATTCGGATAGAGCTTTGTGGTTACGAAGATTTCTTCCCGTGGTACATTACTGTTCCTTACCGCCTCACCCACACTTTTTTCTGTTCCATAGAAAGAAGCCGTATCAATTAGCCTCCCTCCATTCTCAAACAAAGCTGTCACAGAAGCCACACATTCGTCATGAGATAACGCATAAGTGCCAAGCCCTGCAATCGGCATATCGTATCCGCTGTTTAACCGAACAATCCCGTTTTCCAAATCGAAAACAGCAATATTTTCTGTCTCAGGCTCATATTCAGATTCCTTTTCTTCCACAACCTCTGTCTCTGTGCTTTGCTCACCGCCCTGCGTCAGCGGTTCCCCGGAAGTTTCCGGCTGCCTATTGTCCCCCTGTGCGCTACCGCAGGCAATCAGGCACAACACAACCGTCAACGCCATCAACAACAAAGGTACTTTTTTAATCATTCTCATAATCAATCCTCCTGTATCTGTTTATTTCCATTCCAAAAGCCCTGCTGCCGTAACATTTCCGAAACCTCCGGATAATGGTTATATGGCGGTTGGTAAAAATCAGCGGCAAGCTGTGACCAGCTACCGACACGGCTGTTCCACGGACGCTCTTTCAGATAATGCGCGTAAATCTCGTCATATTCCGCAATCAGCGGCTCCAAATTCTGTCTGTACTGTTCCTCAAAATAAACAGCTTCTTTCGGAAAACGGGGCTTGATACCGGGGTTTTCTGCCGGATAGCCGATACATAAACCAAGCAGAGGAAGCACATACTTAGGGAGGTTTAATTCCCGTACCGCCTCCAAAGCATGAAGCCGTATATCCCCAATCGGCACAGTTCCAAGCCCAAAGGATTCTGCGGCGGCAACAGCGGTTCCAAGGGCAATCCCGACCTCATTTGCACCTACAATCAGATTATCAATCTGCCCCGCTGTATCCTCAAAGGACTGCCCATTCTTCTGACAGGCTATCCATGTCCGGTAAAAATCCGCACAGAATACCAGAAAGACCGGAGCCTGCGCAATATGCTTCTGTCCTCCGCAAAGCTCGGAAAACTTCTCTCTGCGGGTTTCATCCTTTACCGCAATGATCGAAACGTGCTGGAGGTTTACCCAGTTCGGCGCAGCCTGCACCGCCTTTACGATCTGATCTAAAATTTCTTCCTCCACCGGCCTTTCCTCATATTTGCGGATTGACCGGTGGGACAGCAAGGTATTCACCACTTCATTCATCGTTTTTCCTCCTTGTTCTCAAATTTTTTCTTATTGTTCCGTAAGGTTCTGCGCCCATGTATATTTCCGGTAGTACCAGAAAACCACCGGTACTTTGATACATTCATCAAGGCAGAGAATAAAATAAACTGTCAGCACCGGCAGATGGAAATAAAACGCCGCCAAAGAAGCCGCAGGAATTACAATCAGCCATAACACAATCCCGTCACAGATACAGCCAAATTTTGATTTACCGCCTGCGCAGAATATTCCGCCGATTACCATGTTATTGACCGAACCGGCGATAGCATAATAGCTGGAAATCAGCAGCATCCCGGAAAGATAAGCAGTAGCTGTTTCTGTCAGGTGTGAAAAATCCAGAATCAGCGGGCGCATCACCACAATAATCAGGCAGGTAACGATCCCAATCATTCCAGCTAAAACCGTAGAGTGCTTCGCATACTTTTTTGCCAGCTCAATCTGGTTTTTGCCAAGTTCATTTCCCACCAGAATTGCTCCCGCCGTTCCCACGCCTTTCGATACACAGCCTAAGATATTTCTCACAATATTAGCAAGGGAATTTGCCGCCACTGCGTCATTTCCCAAATGCCCGATAATGCCCGAAAATATGGTCACGCCGCCACCCCAGAAGAAATAATTTCCCACCACGGGCAGTGTATAACGGTTAAAGTCCTGCCTAATTTTCTGATCCACCGATATAATATAAGAGAACCTGATCTTTATGCTGTCACCTTTCTTTGCTTCTGCCAGCGTCCAGACAAATTGAATCGCCGTAGCAAGAACAGTAGCCAACGCCGCCCCCTGAATCCCCATTGCCGGAAAGCCCAAAAGCCCAAAGATAAATACCGCATTAAAACATAAATTCAATATCATGGAGGAAGAACCAATTACCGTACTTTTTCCTGTTTTCCCGCTGTTCTTCATAATGCAGAGATACATCTGTGACAATCCCAGCGGCACATAGGAAATTCCAGCTATCCGAAGATACTTTGCTCCACGAATTATCAGTGTGGTTTCATTTGTCAATAAGGACATGATACGTTCTGGAATGAGCAAGGTGCTTGTCAGGAAAACAACTGTCACCAAAGCCATATACCGCATTGCAAGAGCAAGTATCTTTTCAACCGTATTCCGATCTCCTTTCCCCCAATACTGCGCCGCCAGCATGGTTGTCCCCTGCACTAAAACCGTCACGCAAAGGTTAAATACAAATGTTACCTGCCCTGCCAGCGACACCGCCGACAATGCCTCTTGCTCCAAAAAGCCAAGCATGACGGCATCCGATGCACTTACCAAAGCAGTCATTAAATTCTGAAACGCAATCGGTATCACCATAGCCGACAGAGTATGATAAAACGCTCGTTTTTGTATAGCCGTATCCTCCATTTTTCAATCCTTTCTCGCCATCTATCATAAAATGAAAACATACCCATTCATGGGAAAATGCGTATTATCCCGCCTTTTCTGCGATAACCCGTATTCCATAATTCTCTAAGGTTCAACCAGTGAAACTCTCCATAGGTCACTGCTTTCACATAAAATTCATCTTCAAATTCTTTATATCCGGCCAGATTAAACCAGTGCCATTGTAAATCCTTAAACATACTGTTTTTATGGTATAAAAGCAGAAACGGAACAAGGATTTTGTTGTCAATCTGTTCTTTGATCTGCGCGGCAGCTTTTTCCCAGGAAACCGCTCCGGGAAGTCCGTCTGCCCTCAAAGCGCCCATTCCTGCATGATGCCAATAAGCTGCAATGCCCGAAATATAACGCTCTAATGTATCAATTCCCTGCCAGCACGGATGAAGATACTGCTTCATAACAGCAGAAAAAGCAAGATAATCTGTTTTGTTAAGATTATCTGCATGGTAGGGATAGAGAACTTCCACTCCTTTTTCCCTTGCCAGATAAATACAAAGGTCACAGGCTGTTACTGCCGCACAGCCCCCATCATACATAGACCAGTCCTGAAACCACTCCTGATTCCAGCCCAAAGCATTTTCAATATAGAAATAATCTAATTCTTTTTTCATATCGTTCTTTTAGGGATTCCGGCGGCAGAATCATCCCCCGCCGGAATCCGGTAAAATAATTACTGTGTTACGCCAATCCTTTTTAACCAGTCGGCAAGCTGCCCTTTTGCTTCCCCTCCACCGTCCTCATAAATATTGATACTGTCAAGAATTTCCGCATCCTTGCAGGCAGCCTGAATGTCGGCCACCGTGTGACCAAGCCCGCCTCCGCCGTTGGTGCAGAATAGCGCAATCCTCTTGTCGGACATATCACTGTCTGCCAGAAATGAAGCCACGGGCGGAGCCACCGTATTGAACCAGTTCGGCGTTCCCAATAAGACTGTATCGTAAGAAGCCAAATCCGCAGGTATTTCTGCCAAAGGCGGACGATACCCGTCTCTGGTTTCTTTGCGTCCCTGACGCTCAGTGGTGTCATAATCCTCTGAATAGGGAGCGGCAGGTTTAATCTCAAATAAAGTCCCGCCAGTCAGCCCCTGAAGCTGCTGGGCAATCCCTTTTGTATGCCCTGTATAAGAGAAATAAGCAATCAATGTATTCATAAAAAAATCCTCCTTTTTGTTTTTAACAATATGATTTATCAAAAATACCTGCACAATCTGCGTCCGTCATCTCGCAGGGATTGGAAAGGAACAGACCGCCCATTGTTTCCCGTGCATTGACAGCCAGCGTCATAGATTCCTCTGGGGTAAAACCGTAATCGCTCATTTTCAGGTCATCCACGCCGCAGTCCTTTTGAAGCTGTACAAGAGCCGTAATAAAATCCTCCGGTTTATCTGCGTCCGGGATTCCCATCACCCGTGCCATCTTGACAAACTGTTCATCGCAGGCGTGTCTTTCAATGAAAAACTCTGCAAACGCCTTTGAAATCATAATAAGGCCAGCGCCGTGGGGCAGATTGTGATGGTAGGCGCTCATGGCGTGTTCCATTGAGTGCTGGGCGGTGGTATTGGTAAGCTGCATGGTAATACCGGCGATTGTGCTGCCATAGGCCACCTGCTCACGGGCTTCCAAATCATTCCCGTCCCTTACTGCACGGGGTAGATACTTCGCAATGCTTTCAATCGCAGAGAGTGCAATGGTTTCACTCAGGATATTCACGCCATTGGAGATCATAACCTCGGTATTATGGAACAGCGCATCAAATCCCTGATATGCCGTGTACTTTGCAGGAACCGTTTTCATCAACTCCGGGTCAACAATGGCGAGGACGGGAACCAGTTCGGGATAACCAAAACCGATTTTCTCATTTGTATCGGGATTGGAAATCACGCCCCAGCAGTTAACCTCAGAACCCGTACCGGATGAAGTTGCAATGGTGACAATCGGAAGTCCGGGATTTACAAGGGGCTGCCCTTTTCCCGTTCCGCCATTCACATAGTCCCACAGATCGCCGGGATTTGTCGCCATTGCGGAAACCGCAATCGAAGAATCCAGCACCGCGCCGCCTCCAAGAGCCACAATGAAATCACATCCGTTTTCCTTAGCGAAAGCGGCTCCCTCCATCACAACGCTTTTCAGAGGGTTCTCCATAATCTTGTCAAATACAGCCACCTCCACGCCGGCCTCTTTCAGTTGTGCCATCACCCGGTCAAAGGAACCGTTGGTCTTTGTGGATTTCCCGTTGGAAATCAGCAGCAAAGCCTTCTTCCCAAGCGTACCTGCCTTGCGTCTGGCTGCAATCTGCCCGCCAAGCTCATCCAGTTTCCCACTTCCGAAGATCAGGTTTGTAGGGTTGTTGAAGTTAAAAGTCATGTTCATAGCAAACTCCTCCTTGATTGATATAATTTAAGAATTTTTATTTGTTCTATTTTTGGATTTGATGAAGCAGATAATCCAGACTGTCAATTTGAGACTGGCATACATGAAGGCTGCTCAACAAATCCCGCCTATGCGTTTTTAACAGCCTGATCTGTCTGGATGTATTTTTTTCATCATCACATTGCAGAAATTCCTGAATCAATATTTCATTACATCCTGCGTCTTTCAGATTCCGCAAAAGTATAAACCGTTCATCTAATCCGTTTGGGGACATTTTGTTTTCCTCCCTTCTGGCTACATTATAATTTCGCCACGTTCAAATAGCAAATATCAATAACCTATTACATGAAATAGCTTAATTGCATTTCACAGTGTAGTATGCTATAATAAAAAAACAGAACCAAAAATGAAGGAGGAGAAGATATTGGAAATTCAGGTTTTGAGGAATTTTCTTGCTGTTGCGAGAGAAGGAAATATTACAAATGCCGCAAACCACATCCATATCGCGCAGCCGAGTCTGTCAAGACAAATTAAGAATTTAGAGGACGAATTGGGGCAGAAACTTTTTACACGCGGCAGCCACAGTGTTTCACTCACGCCGGAAGGCATGATCCTCCGTAAACGTGCGGAAGATGTAATTGCTATGGTTGATAAAATCGAAGATGAATTTTATACAATGGGAGAATCCATCAGCGGAGATATTCATATAGGCGGCGGCGAAACCTATGTTTTTCGTTATATCGTGGATATATTGAAAAATCTGCAAAAGGATTATCCAAATATTCACTACCATCTTTATAGTGGAAATGCAGCCGAAATTACAGAACGCCTTGATAAAGGGCTGCTTGACTTCGGGCTTCTAATGCAGCCTGCGGACATAACAAAATATAACTACATCAATCTGCCGGAAAGAGATATATGGGGAATTGTAATGCGAAAAGACAGCCCTCTTGCCAAAAAGGAGTCCATTACATGCGAAGATTTGATTGGACTTCCTCTTATCTGTTCCAGACAGTCTATTCAAAAAATGGAAGGGAATACTTTTACAGACTGGTTTGGCGAAAAACTGGAACAAATGAACATTATTGCGACTTTCAGCCTTGTTTATAATGCTGTGTTTATGGTTCAGCAAGGAATGGGATACATGGTGACAGTTGATAACCTTGCAAATACCACAGTCAATCCCGATCTTTGTTTTCGCCCTCTTTTTCCCATAGTGGAAGCTGGTCTGGCTATTGTATGGAAAAAGTATCAGGTATTTTCTGCACCTGCTGAAAAGCTGTTGGAGCAATTTCAAAAACTTTTATAAATACTTCTTAATAAAATTTTTAAGCACTTATTTTTCTATTGAATATGTATTACCGCTTGCCTAAGCAAGCGGTAAATTTAATACGCCGGAACACCATATCCGTATATAGAATCGCTGCCCATGCTGTAACTTCTCCTCGCACATATATCGCCGCTGTTCCCCTCTATGGTATTCACAACGCCGTTTGTCACGCTCTCCACAATTCCCACATGGTCTATGGTTCCGTCATTTTCCCAGTCAAAGAAAATAATGTCCCCCGCTGCCGGGACATAGCTTGCGTCCTGAAACTGCCCACGGGCTTGGAACCAGTCTACACCGTCCGAACACAGGGAGAATTTTGGTATCACGCCGCTTTCCAGATAGCCGCACTGCTCGGCGCACCATGAAACGAAACAGGCGCACCATTCCTCCCTGCTGTCAAACCCATACCAGCTCCAGTAGGTGTCTCCGCCGTTCCCCTCTTGCGTCAACGCCACCTGCACGATTGCCCCACTTCCGGTTCCGGTGGGGATTCTGCCGAAAATATAATACCGGAGTACATGGGGAACATACTGCTTATCCCCATAGCTGCCCCAGCCCATCCGCTCCGCCATCATATCCGAAAATTCTGCGGCATTGGCGGCGGTGTATCCTCCATAGCTGCTTTGTGCCCATGCAATATACCCGTTTCCAAAATTATACCCCTGCAACGCCAGTTTGATATGCTCCATGTCCACCGGGTTCTCCACCCCTGCGCTTTGCAGGCAGTCTTTCAATGTCTGTACGCCGCACTCGATGGAGTATTCCGGGTCGGTGATTCCATTCGGCTCTCTTGGGTATCTGGTGTTATAGCCGCTCTCCGAGCTTTGCATGGGATCGCTGCCCTGCCCGTCGCTTTCCTGCATCATCACCGCCTTTATCAGCTCCACATATTCCTCAATGCCGTACTGCCTCGCATAAATGCGGATAACAGGCTCATAGGCTTCCACCTCCGCACTGACCGGGCTTACCGTGCTGGAATTGCCGCCGCCCACCATACAGAGAAGCCCGCCGAACAGAAGGACGATAATGAGAATCAGG
>VSNK01000112.1 GCA_009774255.1 Faecalicatena sp. | reverse complement strand
GTACGCCGCAGTGCGCATCCCCCGGAGGGTTTTTGTTCTATAGGAAAATTCGGAGAAGTTTCCTATAGAATAAAAAACAGCAGGAACCGAAATGCCTTTTTCGTGTTCCTGCTGTGAAATTGTCACATAATTTGTAAATGTGTACTTTTGCAAATTGTGCTTTTACCATTATATTAAGTAAGAATTTATTGCAAAAGTGAGTATGCAGTGATAAAATAGGAAATAGAATCAGACTACGGCAAGATTTGCGAAAGTACAATTTTTAAAATTATGAATGTTATTGTATGGGAAGCGTGAAAGTTTTATCCAGATTAGGCGCTTAAGAATGA
Source organism: Faecalicatena sp. (assembly GCA_009774255.1). GTDB lineage: Bacteria > Bacillota > Clostridia > Lachnospirales > Lachnospiraceae > Schaedlerella. Next base: position 16,130 of record VSNK01000112.1, on the reverse strand, counting down.
AATCTTGCGCAAAATGGCAAAATTTTGGTTCCGGTTTATCCGGGTTAGGCACTTAATAGCCAAATGTTGCGCAAAATGGCAAAATTTTCGTCTCGTGCTTTTCCGGTTTATCCGGGTTAGGATTTAATAATATAAATAAAAGTAAAACAGAAAGGAAGGTTTATGGCAAAATGGTAATCCAAACTAACATACCGGCTTTGTATGCACTGCGCGAAAAGAAGAGTACTGACAGTGCAATTACAAAGAACCTGCGGAAACTCTCCTCGGGCTTCCGGATCCAACAGGCGGCGGATGATGCGGCGGGTCTTGCCGTATCGGAAAAGATGCGAGCCCAGATTACTGAGCTTGAACGCTGTGGGCTCAATGTTTCCGAGGGAATCGATATTGCGCAGACTGCGGACGGCGCGCTGGATGAGGTAGGCGAGATGCTGCGCCGCGCCAGAGAACTCTGTCTGCAGGCGAGTAACGGCACCTACAGCGATCAGGAACGTCTCTACATGAGTGAGGAAATCAACCAAATCTTTAGCGAGGTCGACCGTATTACGGCGGCCAGCAAATACAATACCATTCCGCTTTTCCGCGGCGTACCTACTGACTCCGACGACCCTGTTTATCTCTACGTGGAAGATTTCAGCAAAGTCCCGGATCAGCAATTATGGGGGGAAATGGACTTTATAAAAAGTGAAGACTTTGACCACCCCGTTGCGGCAAAGCCCGCCACGGTCACGTTTCAGCTGGAGGATGGCATAGGAATGAACTATGCAGAGTTACTGGACAAGAAATCGTTCATGATTGGCAACTATACCTATACTTTCAGGAAAGACGCAGACTACAGCTATTCTTCAGGCTATACGCGCGTTGTTTCGATTAAAAATATCCAGACAGTCAAGGAAGCCATGGAGCGTCTTGTCACATTCTCAGACATTGACAAGGTAGATGTAGATGAGAACGCCAAAACGGTAACCCTGACAGCAAGCCTGGAGCCCTATACTCATACGGTTGTAGCAAATGGAATTACTTCTAATTACACAGCGCCAAACGGAACCGGAGAAAGGCAAAACGGCTGGAAGGTGGAAAATCCAAAGGGAGTGGAAACGCTCCAAGAAGTGGACGGCAGCGGCATCACAAACAACCGACCGGTATATGGGACGGATTTGTCCCTTTCCTTCGATCTGTCCAATATCAAAGAACCGATTGACGTTGCAAATTTGAGAAGGAATTCACTGAATATCTACATAGACGGATTAACTTCATCCAGCAAAAGTATCCCTTACAGCGATATTTTTGCTGCCTCCCCAAGCACTATTACCAAAAACGACTTTGTCAATAGTGTTATAAGCAAGCTTAAGAGCACGCCTCCCCTCAATGGCAGCAATACGACGATAACGTATACGGCCCCCAATCTGGAGATCCAAACCAACCTTCCTGTCTCCGCTTCTTCCGGTACGTCGCACATAGCGTACATCTCGGAATCAATCGAGTCAAGGCAGGAGGATCCTAAAGGACCGAAATGGACGACGAATCCGCTTAATTTCACCACAAGTTCCACCCCGCCCACTTTGGAGGTAGGCGGTACATTCACCGTACAGATACCGGATGCAAGTTCTTTCCAGGTGCCGTTCTCCTTCCGTTTGGGTTCCTCTACGTACATTTTTTATGACAGCACGAATCCGGACACCCCGATAAAAACAGATGGCACTACCATGTACAGCCCAGATTACAACACGTACCCGCGTGACATAAACGGCAAGAATCCGGCTCAGCTTCGCGCCGAGGTGATTGATATGATCAAGAAGCACGGCAGCAGTTCCAGCGTTTCCGTAAAAGAGCAGGGGAATGCGCTGATTTTCACGCCGAACTCAAACACATACGCTCCTAACTTTTCAATACATGGGCAGATCGTTGATGTCAAAACCGCGATACCTGCCAGTACTCCCGTACTGCCGAGTACAATCTATTTCAAACAGGAGGTGTCCGTTCCATTTGCCGTAGAGAAACCCTTTGACCCCAGCAAGCTTATTGGGACAGGCTTTGGCCTCAGTAACGGGAATAACAGCAGCATCTACCGCTGGGAATTCACCGACGGAACCAGCCTTCGTTCTGATTACAGCGATATCGACATTTCCTCCTGCAAGAATTTTGCGGATCTGGCCACTGTCATGCAGACAACCATCCGGAATACAAATGCGTTCAAAGACTGTAAAGTCAATGTGGATGAAAGCAAGACTCCCGCTGCTCTGTCCATTCAGTGGGTGCGTAGCTGCACTTCCTACGAGGTTTCTGTTTCCGATGGCGCTGAAGGCGTGTCCGGGATTGTGAAGGACGGCCCCGTACAGTTTTCCGGCGGCACTATTGTTGGCCATGAGCAAAAGATCCTGGACTTCTCATCGATCAACACCAACAATCTGGATACCCTGTTGGGCAAGGGATTCCGGGTCAACTGCGCCACCTGTGAAGGGGAATACATCAACGTGTACTTCTGCTGGAAGAACGACGGCAGCGCACCTCCGTCCTTCACCCATGACGTGACCATCAACGGACAGACCGTGACCCGCACCATCCACAACATCCCGGTAGAACTGTCCAAGGTTACCAGCGGAGACCAGATCGTAAAGAGCATCGTCGATCAGGTAAAACCCAGCCTGAACCATTATACGGACATGGAGGTAGGCGACCCGCCCACATCCCTGATCGTCCGGGATAAACGCCGGGGCATCATCTTCGACAGAAACGGTGTGGAATACATCGGCTCAGTGGAGAGCGGTGTGTATACGAATTTTACCTACTCGGTAACAAAAGAAGAGATTGCCCCGCCGGAGCCTCCTGAGGGCCAGCTGTTGAATTTCCGGCACTGCAAGGTCATGATCTATGCGGGAACGGAAGGCAAGGAGTCCGGCCTGATCCCCATCCATCTGCCTTTCCTGTCCCTGACGCAGCTGCGGCTGAACCCGCCAAAGGAAGTAGATCTTACGGATCAAGAGCAGACTCCTCTCGGCCTGCTCAAGAAGGTTGACTGTGCTCATGACAGTATCGCCGACTGCCGGGCGGTCATGGGGGCTGACTATAACCGCCTACAGCACGCATATCAGGCGGTAACGAACACGACTATCAACATAAAAGATGCGGAAAGCCGCATCCGGGATGCGGACATGGCAGGACTTATGATGGAAAATATCAAAAACGATATCTTAAGTCAACCCCAGCAGAGCATCATTGCTCAGGCAAGCAAACGTCCTGAACTCACGCTTCAATTATTCCGATAAGATAAACGAAAGCCCCGGTTTCTGTCAAACCGGGGCTGCGATCCTTAAAAGAAAATTTTGTACGCCGCAGTGCGCATCACCCGGAGTTTTTTTGTTCTATAGGGAAATTCGGAGAAGTTTCCTATTAGAACAAAAAACGATATCTTAAGCCAACTGCCTGCTTGCCAGTTGATAGAACAGTCCTCCCTGCTCCATCAATTCATCATAATTCCCCTCTTCCACAAGCCTTCCCTGGTCCATCACGAAGATCCGGTCGCAGTCCATGACCGTGCTGAGACGGTGGGCAATCACGATCCGGGTGGCTTTTAATTTTGCCAGGCTCTCACAGACCATGTTCTGGGTCACGTTATCCAGAGCCGAGGTAGCCTCGTCAAAGAACAGGATCTTCGGATTGCTGACAATGGCCCTAGCGATCAGGATCCGCTGCTGCTGTCCGCCGGATATGGTGCCGCTGTTTTCGGACAGTACCGTGTGCAGCCCCATGGGCATCCGGTCGATATCGTCTTTCAGTCCCACCTCTTCGATCACCTTTTCCACCCGCTTCATCGTCGTGCCCGGGGCGGTGATGATGATATTTTCGAAAATACTTCCCGCAATCAGGTCGCCGTCCTGAAGGACCACGCCGAACTTCTTGCGCAGCTCCCGCTTGTCCATACTGTCAATGTCCTTGCCGTCGTAGAAGATCTTCCCCTTCTGAGGGCGCTCAAACCCCAGCAGCATCTTCATCAGCGTCGATTTCCCTCCGCCCGAAGCGCCGACCACGCCGATATACTCCCCGGGGCGGATATGAAAGGAAAGGTCATTGAGCACATTTCCGCTTTCCTCATTGTAGGCAAAGGTCACATTGCTGACTTCGATGTCGCCGGTCAGCGCGCCGGGGATGATCGTTTCCTCCTCCATCTCAGGCTGCGCTTCCAGAATCGGCCTGCACCGCCGATATGCCGGGATCGCAGAGTTCACGTCCAGGAAGGAGGATACCGTCTCCAGCATGGCTCCGGAAAATGACCCGAAAGCGGACATGAACGCCGAGAACGCGCCTACACTTAAGGATACATTTTTGCGCATCATCCAGAAATACAGCACCATGGAAAATACCACATTCAAGGCCCCCACCAGCACGTCTACCCCCGCACTCATCTTCTCCTTCCGGATATTGATATTGCGGATCCTGGAATAGACCTTCAGGTATTCATACTGGGCGCGGTTCTCTACGCCCGCGATCCGGATCTTGGAAATGCCCGCGAGAAACTGAAACATCAGCGAAGACAGCTTCCCGTCCAGCTCCATTTTTTCACTCTCATACTTCAACTGGCGCCAGCCGATCACACCGATCACGATCATCGCTGAGAGCACCATGATGATGGACGGCTTTGCCAGAGACTTCGCGTACCGGAACATCTGCCAGAGGTAGAGAAGAGAGAGTACCCCCGTGATCACTGTTTTCACGATTACGTCCGCAAATACCTGGTAAATGCTTGTGATGCCCATAACCCTCTGAGCCAGATCCGCGGAATCATACTCCCGGAAAAAGCTTTCCGGCAGGTTGAACAGCCTGTCATATGCCGCACTCTGCACCGCGTATTCCATGGTATTCATGCTCCGGAAGGTGGCCAGGTTCTTGACAATGGTAAAGCTCAGGTTTCCCATGGAGCAGGCCAGCACCAGAAGGCAGATCTGTATCAGGCCGTCTTGGTCCGCCATGGGGATAAATTTGTCATAGACCTGCTGGTTGATCACCGGAAGCAGCAGCCCCACAAGGGTTCCCAGAAATGCCAGAAGAGCAATCTTTACAATATCCCGGATGTATACACATTTAAAACCAAATACCAGGAGATCCTTCCACTTCATCACCTTGGGCGGGAATGGCCGGTAAATCATATCCGCCTTCGCGGACAGAGTGGCGGCGTATCTGCCGTCTATCACTTTCCCTGCGCTTTCCGGTGATTCATAGGCAATGTATTTCTGCGGGCCCCTTGGGAGGCAGACCACAGGGGCCCGGCCCTTTTCCTTGTAGGCAAGGATGGGGCCCGAATCCTTCTTATACCATTTTTCCTCCAGCACGATCTCTCTGCTGGTAAAATGAGACAGACGGCCGATATCCCGAAGATCGAACTTCCGCCTGCAGCTTTCCTTCACCACGGAAAACGGAGCAATATGGATATCCATATGGTCGCAGATCTGAGCTGCCGCGTCGTAGATCTTGTTCCCGCTTACGGCCGTCCTATTCTTGCGGTTCTTTTTGCGGAACATGTCATAGATCAAAAACAGTCCCCGCTCGTAGGTCTGTTCCTGTTCCAGGGATGTGGCATAGATACCGCCTTCTTCTTTAATAATATTAATATTGTACTGCTCCACCATCTGCTCTTCGAATTCTTCCACGTCGAAGAGCCGGATTCCCAGGATGGCAGCAAAATCCATCTTGACCTGCTCCGGTTCCTTCGGCATGGTCTCCCGGAGCTCGGCCTGTTCCAGGGCGACCAGAGCGAAACGCCAGATCCCCAGCTTGTCGTTTTCCCAGCACAGGGAGGGGATCCACTCCCCTTGTGTCAGCTCGCCGATCAAGAAGCGCCTGCCCGGCTTTCCCTCCTCCAGAGGGAGAACATAGACCAGTACATTCCCCGACAGAACTTCCCATGCCTTCCGCGGATCCTCCGTGATCAGCTTCTGTCCGCCTTTTAATCTGATATTCTTCATATCATACTTTTCCTTCCTTATCCAGTCAAAGACAGCAGCCCTCAGAACCGCCTTCTTTACAGGCTATACGCTACATTCGTAGTTTCTGTGTTTTCTTGCTGCCGTCTCAGATCGTCTGCACCAACGTCTGATAATGCCCAGGCCGGGCCATCAATTCATCATGACTGCCTCTCTGGACAATTTTACCGTTGTCCATGACAATAATCTCATCACAGTCACGGATCGCCGACAGCCTGTGAGCTACGATCACACAGGTACATCCCCTGCGTTTGATATTGTCCATGATCTGCTTTTCTACCAGAGGATCCAGGGCGCTGGTGGCCTCGTCCATGATCAGGACCGTCGGATTCGTGACCAGCGCGCGGGCAATCTCCAAACGCTGGCGCTGCCCGCCGGACATATTATCGCCGCCCTCGGTCAGGACATACTCATATGCCCCCGGCTTTTTCGTGATGATATCATGGATGCACGCATCCTTTGCCGCCTGTATCATATCCTCTTCCAGAATACTTTTATTCCACATGGTCAGGTTATCCCGGATTGTCCCGGAAAAGAGTGTGATGCTCTGGCTGACGGTAGATACACTGGAGCTTAAGATCTCCTTCGGGATCTCCCGAACCGGCATATTGTCCATATAGATCTCCCCGGACCATGGAATATACAGCCCGCTCACGATCTTGGATACAGTCGATTTTCCGCAGCCGGAAGCTCCCACAAAGGCGATGGAGCTGCCGCTTGGCAGATGAAAATGAAAGTCCTCCACCAATGGTTTTTCAAGAATGCTGTACCCGAAGGAAATCTCTTTCAGCTCCACATCCCCGCTGAGCTTCGTGGTCATCGTATTCTTTTGGCTCTTTGTGCGGAACTTCTCATCCTCCTCGTATCGCATGATATCCTCCACCCGGTTCATGTCCGCCTTCAATGTCTGAATCTTCTGGATAAATTCCACCAGCTTATTCACCGGCGCCACAAAGGAGCCAAGGAGACTGGTGTAGGCAATCAGCATCCCGGCGGTCATATTTCCCTTGATCACCAGGATCCCGCCCATCATCAGCACCAGGATATCCGCGATCCCGTTAAATACCTCGGGGATAGCGTTGAGATACTGCTGGACGCTCCCCAGCTTCTGCTCCATCCGGGTGGTCTTCGCGTAATATCCCAGAATCCGGCTTGTATATTCATTTTCCGCACCTGCCGCCTTGAGAGTGCTGGTAATATTCAGCCCGGCAAATACCGCGCCTACCAGCTTTCCCTGATCCTGCTGCATCTTCATCGTGGAATTGGCGATCACCTTGGAGGAAGCCTTGACCAGCGTCATATTGATGGCAATCCCCGTAATCCCGATCAGAGTCAGCAACGGGCTGTAAGACAGCATCAGAATCAGATAAAAACAGGCGACAAATATATTCAGCATGGTCTCCGCCAGATCCCCGGCCAGAAAATTGCTGACGTTATTATTATTTTCCACACGGTCCGCCAGATCTCCGGCATACCTCTGGTCAAAGAAATTCATGGGCAGCCGGAACATGTGGTACAGGAACTTATGGGCCGAGATCATGGACATCTTGTTCTGCAGCTTCAGCAGCAAAAAGCTCCTGTATAGCGTGAGTACTGCCTGGAACAGCATGGTAAATGCCATGATCGCCAGAAATGCCGTCATCCAGTCGGTATTGCCTCCCAGTAGGATATCATCGATGAATACCTGGGAAAATACCGGAATGACCATCCCCGGAAATACCAGAAGCAGCCCGATTCCGATCAGTGCCGTGATGGAGGAATACTGCCCCTTAAGCCTCGATTTGATAAAGGAGAACAGGGTGCGCTCTCTTTTGGATTTCTTGAATTCTTTTTTCTTTTCAAATGTCAGTACGATCCCGGTAAACGCGTCGTCCAGCTCTTCATAGGTGAGCTTCCGCCTTCCCATGGCCGGGTCGTTGATATAATAATTCTTTCCCTTGCGCCCTTCATAGACGACAAAATGGTTAAAATTCCAGTGGATGATGCAGGGCGGCTTTATTTTCAGCAGATTGTCCAGGGATTTCCGAAAGCCCTTCACCTCAAACCCATATTTTTTCCCCGCCCGCATAATATTTTTCGCGTTGCATCCGTCCCGGGAAACCCCGGTCTCAATCCGCATCTTTTCCAGGGGCATGTGCTTCCCGTAATAGGCAAATATCATGGATAGGGAAGCCGCCCCGCACTCAGTAGCTTCCATCTGGTAGATACTGGGCGTTTTCGCATAATTGTTCTTCATATGTACTCTCCTGGTTAGGAACCGGCGCCATGCGGCCCTTTTTGTATCGATCTGCCGCTCGCCTTATTGCCCCGTCTGTTCCGTCTGAGTCTGCCCCTGACCGTTATATTTTTTCGTCACGGTGAGCTTCTCCTTCAGATAAGGAATCAGCATGGTAATGGGCGCTTTGCTTTCCGTAACCACGCTCGCTGTCAGCATGGTGCCTTCCGTCAGCGTGACATCCTTTCCTTTTTTGCTGGACCAGTAGTAGCCGCTTGCCGTGCTGTCGTCCGTCTCAATGGAGCAGATGACCTCCACCACAGGCCCGTTTGAGAGAAATGCCTCCACCAGATTGTCATTTCCCAATGTTTTCTGCATATCCGCGGCAGAAGTCACATAAGACGCAACTGATCTGACATTCCCTTTCATATGTCCGTATTCCTGCTTATTGACCGTGGTCGGGTAGATCATGACATCCATTCCCGGAAGGATCTTCTTCCCTTCGCTCACCGGAATATAGCAGATCGCGTCCACAGTGTCCGTCTCCTGCCCCTTCACCTTGATCACCTCGCCGCCCTGGCTCACGACCGCGCCTACGTCCGCCACCACTTCCTGCACGATGCCGTCTGCGGAAGCCATGACCTGGTATTTTTCCATATTGACCATATACTTGGACAGCTCCATTTTCAGGGAATCCAGCACCGAAGACTTGGCAGCGGAAAAGGCGGTATCAACACTCTGTCTTTTTGCGTCCATCTGCTGCTGTGCCTGGTTTACCTGTGTCTGAAGGGACTCCACCTCCTGAGTCAAGGACTGTACCATGCTCTGCTCCACACTGTAATCCGTCGCAGCCTGGCTGTATTCATTGCTGAAAATGTTCTGATTCCTGGACTGGTTGGACTGCTGCTGGGTCACTGCCTCATAGGCTGCCTTCGCGCTTTCAAAATCCGACTTGGCGGACTCCGCTTCTCTCTGATAGCGTGCCTCGTTTTCACTGGCCTGAGAAGCTGCGGAGCGGGCGCTGTCCAGGGACGACTTTGCCTGAGCCTGGCTCTGCTGCAGGGCCAGGAGCTGCTCCTGGGCTTCCCCAAGGGACGCTTCCGCCGCCTGGATCTGTTCCGCAGTCCGGCGCAGTTCTTCCTCTGCCAGAAGGATGCTTTCCTCATCCAGTATGGGATTTCCTTCTTCATCCGGCAGGGGATTGCCTTCCTCGTCCACCACCGGACTGTTCTTCCATTCCTCCAGCGCTGCCTCCTGCTCCGCATAAACTGCCCGGAGCTGTCCAAGCTGATCGGAAAGCTGATTTACCGCACTCTGCAGGGAACTGACCTGCTGTGAAATCTGGTCATAAGCCGCCGACGCCTGTTCGGAAGAGGCTTGCGCCTGCTGACTCTGGGCCTGCGCCTGTTCGTAATACTGCTGCTTCGAAGAATATAATGCCTGAGATTCCGTATAATCCAGCTGCTCCGGCAATCCGGTCAGGCTGCTGATATGATCATAATAGTTGGATTTCATCCCATCCCTCACGGACTTTGCCGCATTCATCCGGCCCTTCGCACTTGCCAGCTCCGACTGCTTCCTGGCAAGGGTACTCTGCGCCAGTTCATAATCGCCGGTCAGTGAGATCAGCTCCGCCTTGATGTCCACAATTGATTTATTGTCGGCAGTGACCACATCCCCGGTGCTGTCCAGCGTCACACACTGCACCGCGTCCATCCTGTTTTTCAGGTTCGTGACCTCCTGTGAGACATCATCATCCGCCACATAAGCGATCACCTGCCCCCGTTTCACCTGGTCGCCGACAGCAACCTCCACATCGGTGATCATCCCCTGCACTTCCGAATAGACTCCTCCCGTGTGGTCTCCCCGCATGTAGATCCCATTGGCATCCACGTTGACCGGAAGCCGCCCGAATACGCCCCACAGCAGCGCCCCGGCCACGATCAGGGCTCCCCCGGAGAGGGCAACCCACAGAGACGACGGCGCGATGACGATTGCACGGTCAAGCTGCTCCGGCGAGGACAATTTTTCCAATGCTGATTTTCTGAATAACTCTGCCATACCTTACCTCCTGACTGCCGTAAGAATACCCGTACGCAATGTACAGGCTGTCCCACGGCAATTCCTTATCTTTCTGCACAGGTCACTGCTCAGCGTCCTCACAGATCTGGTCTGAGCAATTACCTTTCTGTCATGATTTTTCTTAATTTATTCAAAGAGCGTTTCAAAATCGCCCGGACATTTCCGGAGGTCAGATCGAGCTGCCTGCCGATCTCCTCCGAATTCTTTCCCTGATAATATTTCAGGATAATAATGGAACGCTCCCGGACAGACAATTCCTTAAGGCACTCCAGCAAATGTTCCCTCTCCTGCCTCAGCATGGACACTTCCTCCGCGCTCAGTTCTTGCTCTTGTATCTTCCCTTCAATCTGATCTGTCAGCATCTCATCTTTCCTGTCCCTGTAATAATTTTTAATACGGTTGCCGGTGATCACGTAGAGCCAGGTATCCAGGCTGCTGATCTCGGACTGATATCGCTCCAGGTTTTTGTACACAGTGGTAAAGATATCTGCGGTGATTTCTTCCGCATCCTGCTCCTGGGAAATCCTCTTCTTTACAAACGAATAGATTTTGTTATAATAATCCTGATATACCTGCTCAAAATTTATCTGCCCCATAGTCCGTCCCTTATCATCTGTTCCGAAAATGTTATACTGAAGAACTGCCTCGCAGCCCCTGGAGTTTTGTTGTTCTGCAGGAAAATTCGGAGAAGTTTGAAATTTATGTAACAGGCCGGACAGATCTGTGTATAAATTAGAAATATATTTTTGCAAGGAGCCGTCCATGATTACAAATAAGAATAGAAAATATCCCTCGAATGACGACATCATTTCCCTTATCCGGCAGTGTGCGCTACTGGATGAATTCATGCAGTCCGAAGATGACTTTCTTTCTCTTCTGGAAGAGGGCAGCGAGGATTCCGGCCAGCTTTCCGAGCAGGAGCTGCTCTGGGCCGCCGGCGGTATCTCCCGTCCCGGATATGATCAGAATGAAGAAAAATTCTGATTTTTCCTCTCTTAAGAATGCTGATCTTCCTGCTTCCATTTCACGATCACCATAGTGATATCATCCGCCTGCTCTGCGCCGTCCACAAATGCGTCAATGGATTCGCTGATGGCCCGGACCGTCTGCTCCACATCCTCCTTTACACTCTGCCTCAGCACCTCTGTCAGCCTTTTTTCCTCATACATCTCATAGGCGGCATTGGTGGCTTCCGTCACTCCGTCCGTATATAGAACCAGCTTGTCCCCGGGAACAAAATCCAGCTCCTGCGTGCGGTAACGGATGTTTTTCATCCCTGCCAGCACAAAGCCGTGACGTACGGGTATCGGTTCTACATCTCCTCCCTCGTGACAGAGAAACGGAACATTATGTCCTGCGTTGCTATAGGAAAAATGCCCGCTTTTTACATCTAAAATTCCAAGGAATGCCGTGATGAACATTCCTTCTTTATTATTTTCGGCCAGCTCGTTATTGGAACGTTTCAGGATTTCCGACGGGTCGAGTCCCAGCAGCAGCTGGTTCCGTATCATGGCTCTTCCGCCCATCATGAACAGGGCTGCCGGAACTCCTTTACCGGACACATCCGCGATCAGCACCGCCAGGTGATCTTCATCCACAAAGAAAAAGTCATAGAAGTCTCCTCCCACTTCCTTGGCAGGATGCATATTCGCAAAAATATCCACGCCTTTTTCTTTTCCAATGTCAAAGGATACCGGAAGGGCGGACAGCTGGATCTTGCTCGCCACATCCAGCTCCGCTTTGACCTTGGCAGAGCTCGCGGAAGCAAGGATTGCCCGGAAAATAGCCCAAAACATGAGCAGATAGATCAACAGGAGACTGCCGGTGATGATCAGCGCCATCAGAAATGTCCCTGCGTCGGTTGACCGAAGCGTAACCCCGTAGGTGTCCATCGTATAGCGCACGGCCAGGAACAGGATATAGGACAGCAGCGGAACCATAACGATCTGACAGATCTGCTCCTCGGCAAGTTCCAGAATATGTACCAGTTTATCCCTGAACAAATATCGGTATCCTGCAAACAGGATCGCCATTCCCGCGCAGTCAATCAAAAACCTCATTCCGTAGTCCGGAGGAACCCGCGAAAGGGAAACCTCGTCGATCATCCCCGAAGAGAAAAGACTGTACATAATTTGTTTATATACGTAGAACACGGAAGAAAAGACGAGCATAAAAAGTACGGAGACAAAGATTTTGATATTCCTTCTCCCCTCATAGATCCAGACCGAAGCCGCGCAGAGGATCACTGCCGCCACGCTTCCCTCCAGAACATTCATGACGGAGATCAACGAGTAGAACATCTGCAGCTTCCATATTTCTTCAATCCCATTCGCTGCCTCCATAATCCTGTACCCTGCCTTTGATACCGCAAAATAGGACAGGATACCTGCCAGAAACGCACAGATCACAACGAAGGCCCAGAGCAGGATGCTCTTTTTCCTCCCCCGCCGGGTTTTCAGTGTCAATGAGAGCATGGCTGCTCCCAGAACCGCACTCTGTACATATCCGATCCCATTATATATATTTTCCAATTCAAGTATCTCCATCTTAATGATCCTGAAACCTTTCTTCCTGTCTGTCCCGGACAGTTCCATTTCAGTCCCGGACGGTTCTTTTTCTGTTCCAGACAGTTTCCTTTTCTGTCCCAGGCAGTTCTTTTTCTGTTCCGGACAGTTTCCTTTTCCGGCAGTCAATTGACCGGATTCCTGACAGCGCAGCTTTACCGGCCGGGTGCCCTGCAGCAAGCTGCAAGGCACTGCGGACAGACCTCTGCCCTCAAAATCTGGGCCTTCTTACCATTCCCTTCATCTGGTACGCAACACCGCCGGTCACTTCTTCCATCTCCTTGGAAGAGATCTCACGGTTTACATTCTTTTCCACTTCTTTTTTGGGATTTTTCTTTTCCATATTCTTGTTGTTATTCATCTTTTTCACCTCCTTTCCCCAATGAGCACTCTCAGAAACTCCCTTGCACCCATCTTTGCGGCTGATTTTCCGCCAGGAGCACCCAAATTTAATCAACGTACGTTCCACGTACGCCTCATAAATTTGTGTACTCCTGACAAAAAATCATCTCACAAATCTGGATACAAAGAGTTTCCAAGAATGCTCCCGATAAATCTCAGTCAAAAGCTCTAAAAAGTTTCGCTTGTTTTTTATTATATCATAGCCGGATTACTGGTTGACCTGCACTTCACACCCGAAAGCATACACTTTACGAAATTGGAGATATTTTTTTTTGTTCCTTGAGTTTCTTTTTGTTATAATAGTAGCGATTTACTATAGTGGAAACAATTTACAAGATAAAAACGATTTACAAAATGAAAACGATTTATAAAGAGCAAAGGAGATCATCTTATGGATTTGAAGATTGTGATATGCGAAGATAATGTTACGGATTTTCATTTTCTGGAATCCTGCCTGCAAAGCGTGTGCGGAGAATGGGATGTGACCGCACAGATCACCCACTTTTTTTCCGGAGAGGATCTGCTCACTGCACAAAACAAAAATACCCCCCCCGATATCATTTTTATAGATATTTTTATGAAAGGGATCAGCGGCATCGAGACCGCAAAGAATATTGTCCGGAAGAGAGGAAGCCGGTTCGTCTTTACGACGAACAGCCGGGAATACGCCCTGGAGGCTTTTTCGCTGAATGCCGCCCATTATCTTTTGAAGCCGCTGACCAAGGAGGCTGTCCGTGAAGCGCTCCGGCGCTGTCTGCCCCGGCTGGAGGATGCGGAAGCCAGAATGCTGGAGATTAAGACCGGCCAGGGGATCACCCCCATACCGACGGACAATATCATCTATATCGAAGTATATAACAAGATATGCACCATCCACACAGAAAAAAACAGCTTTCACACCTATACCTCCCTGGACTCGCTGTTTGAACATCTGGACATGGTCTCCTTCATGAGGGCACAGAGAAGCTTTATCGTGAATATGAAATACATAGAATCCTTTTATTTTGACCGTATCATCCTGCACGGTGGAAAGACGATCGTCCTTTCCAGAACCAACCGTGCAAAGCTGAAAAAGCAATACGAGCAGTTTTTATTCCATCTGGCAAGGAGGGGCGCTATATGATAACATTGCGTTTATTTGCAGGCTGTATCCAGCAGATCGCGCCGTACGCGTTTTTATGCATGTATCCGTTTCGCGGCCATCTGCGCTTCTCCCCGCGGAAAACCTTCCTGATGGCCGCCGCGCTGATTCTCGGATGCGGGATCCTGTTCTCCCTGTCCGGAACAGCTCTTGCCGCCGCACTGCCGGACTCCCCCGCTCTCTGGCAGTCAGTCAACGGGATTTTTTTGTGCTGCCTGTTCTTCTGTTTTTGCTGGTATCTATATGCCGTAAACGCAATCTGGCAGAAGAAGTTGTTTGTTTTTTCCTTCATGGTAACCTGCGGCCTGACCCTGACCTCCGTTTATAACTATATCAGCGATTTTAATACGGAACAAGGAGCACTCCCTTACAGCGGCTTCTTCCATCTGTACTATCTGATCGCAGAAGTCGTGACGGTTCCCTTATTCTGGCTTTTTTTGAAAATATTTTACATGCCCATAGAAGAAGGGCTGGGCGCAAATGAAAGCGGATACCTGTCCGTCCTTTCATTGTTTTTATCCGGCCTGTTTTCCTTCGGGACTTCCCTGGTCAGTTATGATCTCCTATCTTCCGACCCTTCCTCACTTTTTCTGCTGTTATCGCTTATGGTGTCCATATTCGTCATATACCTGCTTTTTTTCAGAATGTATTTCCTTTCCTATGAAAAAATACGTTCCCAGCGGGAGGCGCTGCAGCTCCAGTACCAGACGGAGCTGTTCGGCGAGCAGTACCGGCGGATTCTGGAAAATATGGAGAGCAATCGGAAAATGCGCCATGACCTGATCCATCACCTGCTGGTCGTGCGCGGCTTTCTGGAAGAGTGCAGTCCTGAAAAAGCCCGGGAATACCTGGATCAATATATGAAAAGCACCCGGAAGTATGAGTTTCGCAGCTTCTGCGGCAATCCCATGGTCAATATGCTTGTCAGTCATTATGATGCCCTGGCAAAAGAACATGGCCTGGATTTTTCTGTCCGGATCCGCATCCCCGATGCGCTGTCCATCCAGGATATCGACCTTTCCGTGCTGCTGGGCAATCTGCTGGAAAATGCGGTGAAGGCGGCCGGCCATGCTCCGGAAGCCTGGCGTTATATTCGTCTGAACATGATTTGTTCCGGGAAAATGCTTGCCGTTACCGTGGATAACGGATTTGACGGGAATGTAAAATGGGACGGTGCCCACTACCTGTCTACCAAGCAGGGGCACCATGGGATGGGTCTGAAAAGCCTTGAAGATCTTTCCATAAAATATAACGGCGGCGTGGAATTCAGCCATAAAGGGATGGAATTCCATGCCGCGGTGATGGTGGGCCTGAAATGACCCACCGGCTGCCGGTCAGGGTGTGAATAGTAACAAAATTATTCCAGCTGTACGGTTGGATGCTCCAAGGAGCATCCAACCCACTTATCCATTCGCAAAAGCCGTGCTGACGCACTCTTACGTCTGCTGACGCAGCCGTTTTTTGCTCATTAATAAGTGTGTTGCTGATTCGACAGGCCATTTGCATTGCAATAAATTGCATGCAAATGACCTATCGAATCGCAACCGCACAGCTGGAAATTATTTACACTCGAATAAAGGCTTTACACTCATATTTCCTTTTGATACAATGAGGATAATAGAATACATATTTTCACTCTTACATCTATTTCTAAGTTTCCGGTATTACTCATACAGAGTACTCTCGGAAAGTAGGCAGGCATGCAGAAAATCGGCAGGCGATGGCAGAGCCGATCTGAAGAAAAAGTGTAT
>VSNK01000111.1:3006-16513 GCA_009774255.1 Faecalicatena sp. | reverse complement strand
GGACGTGTGCCAAAGAATTTATTGTAATTAAGCAAAGGGAGTCACGAGCGGACTCCCTATTTTTAATTTATTTTAGAACCATTTTAGAGCCACAAGCCATTTTCAATGAAATTCCGGCAAGTGGCTTTTCCCTTTGTTCGCTATTATTTTTAGACATTAAGAAACCGCAATCCCTTGATTTCTCAAAGGATTGCGGTGCTTATTTTTATTATTTGGCTCTAATCACAAGATTACTCAATGATTGTAGCAACCCTGCCAGAACCTACTGTACGACCACCCTCACGGAGATAAAATATATTTCCTTTCAAGTCTCCGGCTGTAAAGTTTTTTTCCTCCTCACTGCCTCTCTCCCCAGGCCTTTTTCAGCCGCCTTGAAGTAAAGCTGCATGGCCCCATACTCCCCCAGCTCCATGGGAACCGGAACGCCTCCATGCATCAGGGCGTTTCCGTCAAACACACGGCCTTCGATACATTTATGGTCCACGCGGGGCTCCATGCCGGTATAAGGCTTCACGTCCCGCGCCTCCGCTTCGCATCGATACGCCTTGTCCGGCAGAAGCCCTCTGCATCGGATATACGTAATCGGCGCATTTCCATGTGCATCCAGCGATACCACGTTCAAAAGCATCTCCGTCCGGTCTTTGGACACAAAGCACCAGGCCGCTGCCTCCCGGTCTGTCCCGGGATCATGGAGCCGGTAGTAGGTTCCCTGATTGATCAGCGCCCCATAGGTTTTGTAATCCCGGATCTGCTGCTTCACCTCTTCCTTCTCCGCGTCCGTGAGCAGATCCAGATCCAGTTCATAACCGAATGTCCCCGCCATGGCGACGATGCCTCTTGTCCGCAGCTTTGTACTCCTCCCGGTCTGGTGGTTCGGCACCGCGGATACATGGGACCCGACCGCGGAAATGGGATAGCCGAAGGAGGTTCCATGCTGGATCCGGATCCGTTCAACCGCATCCGTATCGTCGCTGCACCAGATCTGCGGGGTGTAGTACAGCATTCCCGCGTCGAATCTGCCGCCGCCCCCGCTGCAGCCCTCGATGAGGATATGCGGATAACGCTCTGTCAGGCGTTCCAGGAAATCATACACGCCCATCACATATCCGTGCATCACCTTTCCATAATTCTGATACGCAAAGTCCCGGGCGCCGCCGCAGATCCCCTCCGGCCATCCGAAGCTCCTCCCCGGTTCTGCCAGGCTTGTGCAGACATCGCAGATACTCCGGTTCATATCCATTTTGATATATTCCACATTGGCCGAATCAATCACCTGCGCAATCTGCTCAAAAATATGGTCCACCACTTCTCTCCTGGAAAAATCCAGCACAAGCTGATTTCGGCATCTGACGGGATCCCGCCCGGGAATCCGAAATGCCCAGTCCGGGTGCGCCCTGTACAGGTCGCTGTCCTCATTCACCATTTCCGGCTCAATCCAGATACCGAACTTCAATCCGCAGGCATTGATCTTCTCCACAAGCCCGGGCAATGTGCCGCCCAGCTTCTTTTCATTGACCGCCCAGTCGCCCAGGCCGCTGTTGTCGTCATCCCGTTTCCCGAACCAGCCGTCGTCCAGAACCAGCATTTCCACGCCCAGCTCTGCCGCCTGCCTCGCAAGCTTTAAGATCTTTTCCCCGGTAAAGTGAAAATAGGTTGCCTCCCAGTTGTTGATCAGCACCGGCCTTCTCGCGTTTTTATACCTCCCCCTGCATACATGGTTTCGGATCATCTCATGGTAAATGTGGGATAATGCGGCCAGTCCGTCCGCCGAATATGCCATCGCCGCCTCGGGCGTGTACAGGCATTCCCCAGTCGCCAGCGGATAATCCATCATCTCGTCCAACATTCCGATCTGCATCCGGATCTGCCGGTACTGATCCTGCTCCACTTCAAAGCTAAAATTGCCGCTGTATAACAGAGACATTCCATAGCAGCCGCCGGCATCCTCCGTAGTCCCCCGCTCCGCAAGGATCACAAACGGATTGTGCTGGTGGCCGGAGGTGCCCCGCCTGCTGCCGAAGCTCTGCTTTCCGTGCATCACCGGCACCCGCTCCAGATTCCGCTCCATGGTATGCCGCCCGTGAAAATGCAGCAGGTCGTAGTTGTCCCGAAGGAAATCCAGGGTACTGCTGAACGCCTTGTTGATATAGACTTTCCGCGCTCCGCTATTTTTTATGACCGCGCTGCGGGTGATCACATCCAGCTCCGGCAGGACACCGTATTTCAGGATAACTTCCACTCCGGCGTTTTGGTCCGCGAGGGTGATTTCCACCGTATACGCCCCCCGGGTCCCGCCGCAGGGATTCTTCCCTGTGGAATCCTCCTCACTTTCATCGAAATACCGCCCGCCCCAAAAGCTCTGTCTCTCTCCGGCTTTCTCCGCTTCGCCAGTGCTCTGCCCTCCGAAGTATTTCCGTTCTTCCTGCAAAGCCTCCTCCGTATCATATACCGCCGGCATTCCCGGGATCGCGTATTTTCCCGTGCGGACCGCATGGCTTTGGTAGCGCAGGTCCGTTCCGAATACTCCTGCCTCATTGCGCAGATTGAAGGCCGCGCTCCGAAAATCCCCGGTTCCGTAGCAGGGGAATTCCTGTGGGAGATAATCCAGGGACATGCCCCGGTCGCCTCCCGCATCGTATGGATTTCCCGCGAAACCGCGGTCATAGTATTGAAGCAGATAGCTCATATCATTTTCCGTTTTCGCGCCATAATACAAATGCAGTAAAAAGCCAAGCGGATGGATCCCCATTTGATAAGTCGTATGCTTTGTCTGTATTGTAATTGTTTTCATGAGCTGTTTCCTCCTTGTCAGGATCCGCAGAAAATCAGGATAAATCGTAACTACTCGGTACCTTCGTAGTTACGCCGCAATCCCATGAAAATTGCCTGCGGCAATGGGGATTGCTCTTGCGATTTATACGTTTTCGTACGGATAGCGCAGTAAATGCGCTATCCTGTGCTGAGTAGTTACGATAAATCCCTTCTTTTCCTGCAGATCCTTACTGCTTAATCTCAGCCGGTCACCATACCCGTGCGGCTTTTATTTTCCTCCGGTCATGGCCACGCCTTCGATGAACTGCTTCTGGAATACCAGATAGAGCGCCACCATCGGCAGCATTGCCAGGAGCGAACCCGCCATCAGCACCGGATAGTTGGTGCTGAACTGTCCGTTGAGGCTGGAAAGTCCGGCAGACAATGTGGTGGCGTTGATATCCGTGTTTACGATCAGCGGCCACATCAGGTCGGTATACGCAAACACGGCGGTAAATACGGTCAGCGCCGCTACGGAAGACCGGGTCAGCGGGAACATGACCTTATAGAAGGTCTGCCAGCGGTTGCATCCGTCCAGATACGCCGCCTCCCCGATCTCATCCGGGATTCCTAAGTAAGCCTGTCTCAGGAAAAACGTCCCGAACGCGCTGACGATTCCCGGAAATACCAGTGCAAACAAAGTATTGGTCGCGCCCAGCTTTGCGATCATCTGATACTGCGGGATGATAAAGATCTGCCCCGGTATCATCTGCTGTACGATGATCAGCGTAAACAACACATTTTTTCCTTTGAAATTTAATTTTGCAAATGCATATCCTGCCATGGAGCAGAAAGCCACCGCGCAGACCACGCGCACAACGATCATCAGGATCGTATTGATATACAGCTTTCCAAAGGGCAAAAGGTCTGTCGCCTTTGCAAATGAATCCATATTCCAGTTCGATGGCAGAATCGTTGGCGGAATCTGCATCACTTCCGCGTTGGTCTTAAATGCGGTGAGCAGCATCCAGATAAATGGAAAGATCATGATGACTGCCCCGATTATCAATGCCACATAGGTAAGCAATGTGGACATTCCCTGTTTTTTCTTCATCTAATTCGTACACCTCCATAAATGTAGTGCCCCCTCACCTTCGTTCGGCGGCATATTTAGACTTCGTAGTTTACCCATTTCTTCTGTCCGATGAACTGGAGCAGGGTGACGATTCCGATCAGGACGACGGTCCAGATCACGATCGCAGACGCATATCCGCGGTTTCCTGAGATAAAGGACTCTCGGTAGAACAGATAGATCAGCGACTGCGCTTTTCCAAGCGCCGGGTTGCCCTCCCCGACCATCATATACAGCAGGTCATACACCTTCAGGGATGCCATCAGACGCATGATCAACACAACAAATAACGTAGGCGACACCATCGGCAGCGTGATATACCAGAACTGCTGCAATTTGCTGCAGCCGTCCAGGCTGGCCGCCTCATAGTAGCTCCTGGACACATTCTGGATACCGGAGAGCAGAAGCACCGCGTCATATCCCAGCGCGCTCCAGATGGCCACGATCGCTACCGTGATAATGACGACGTTCGGATCTGTGATCCAGTCCACACCGGTATGGAATACGGTATTGATGATTCCATATTCCGAGTTGAACATCCACTTCCACACCATGGCAACCGCCGCCGGTGCCACAACCATGGGCAGGAAGAAGATTGCGCGGAATACGACCTTTCCTTTGATCTTTGCATTCAAAAGGACCGCGATCACCAGTGCCAGCAGCACGCCCACCGGCACGGTCAGGATACAGAAGAATACCGTATTCCACGTAGCCCTCAAAAACTCTTCGCTGGTAAACATTTTGATATAATTGCTCAGCCCAACGAATTTATGTACGCCAAATACCTTGGCATTTGTAAAGCTTAAGTAAATCGTCTGAAGAAACGGATATACATTCAGGACGAGCAGGCCAATGATGGTCGGCGCTACCAGAAGATATCCCCAGAAATGATCCTGGTCAATTTTTCCATTTTTCTTCATATGGAAATCCTCCTTTATATGGAACCAATTTGCGCTGCAAATTGATTGCCGGTTGTTTGTAACCTATTCGCGCTGCAAATTGATTGCCGGTTGTTTGTAACCTATTCGCGCTGCAAATTGGTTGCCTGCTGTTTGTAACCTATTCGCGCTGCAAATTGATTGCCGGTTGTTTATCTGAATCAGTACTCCTCGATTGCCTCGGTCACGAAATCCTGCATTTTCTGAATGCCCTCATCCACGTTCAGCGTTCCCGCATAGATGTCCAGCATCACCTGCTCAACCCTTGGCTCCCAGTCCGGGCGTGACGGGTTGTTGACATATTTTACACTATAGTCAAAGGCATCGATCAGATTTCCTACACTGAGCTCATATCCTTTGTCCTCAAATGTCTTCACCCAGGTTTCTTCCAGCCCGTTGTATGCCGGGATCGCCACACCGGATTCTCCCTGGATCCTCTGTCCTTCCTCGGAACCAAGGAATGCCAGGAAATCCATTGCCAGTTCTTTATTTTTGCCCTGTGCCGCAGTTGCGTAGGAAACGCTGTTGGAGATCACCGCGCGGCCGTCGCCGTTTGCCGGATCCGGGCATTTCGGGAGCACTGCCACATCCCATTTGCCGTTCATGTCCGTATAGGTATTGCACAGGTTGACCAGATCCCAGTTGCCTGCATAGTACATCGCGCCCTCACCGGAGAAGAAGAGCTCGGAAGCGCCTGTATTGGCGAACTGCGCCTGGGTCGGACACCAGTCATTGTTCTGGATATTGATATAGTATTCAATGGCTCCCGCCGTTGCCGGGTCCGTGTAATTTGCTTCCGTGCCGTCCTCATTCAAAATGGATCCGCCGTTCTGGTATACGAAATTCCAGTAGCCAAGCTGATCGTGTGAAAATGCCATGTATCCGTATTTTCCGGTCTTTTCGTTGATCTGTGCGGAAGCATTTTCCAGGTCGTCCCAGGTCCAATCTTCATTCGGGTACTCCACCTCTGCCTGATCGAAAAGCTCCTTGTTGTAGAGCAGCGCGATGGTATCCTTGTCCTTCGGCACGCCGTATATCTTGCCGTCGCTTCCCTTTGCGTTTGCCGCAGCGATCTCGGAATAGTCGGACTCATCAATGATCTCGGAGCAGTCCGCCAGAATTCCGTTATCCGCGTACTTGAACATCTGATTGGAATGCATCCAGAAAATATCGGGTAACGTGTTGCTTGTGGCCGCGCCTTCCAGCTTGGTCCAGTATTCATCCCAGCCTGTCGCCTGTACTTCGATACTCACATCCGGATTCTTCTCTGTGTATGCGTCTACAATTGCTTCCATCCCTGCTTTCTGTCCGGAATCCCAGATCAGAAAGATCATGCTCCCGCTCTTCGCGTCCCCGTCATTTCCGCCCGAACCTCCTGAACCTTCTGAACCGCAGCCTGCCACGCATCCCATCACCATAGACGCCGCGCAGAATACGGAAATTCCTTTTTTCATCCATTTGCTCATTTTTCGTTCCTCCCACTATTTTTTTACTCACAGCAAATTAAAGCATTACTAAATATACCCAAATCAAACATCCTTTAATTTGAGGCCAAAAACACCCATTACATTTTCTTTAAACTGAATTTCTTTAGAACCGGCCGATTCTCCTTGACTTTACGCCCATTTCTGTTGGACTGTGTTTATTATATTTTAATAAACTCCTTTTTGAAACATCCGGCGCAATCCAGTTATATATCACAATGCACTTTTTCTTGTCAAAAATATATATCCGAGTGCATTATGGTATATTTCCTGCGAACAGAATTGAATTCTCTTTTTCCCTATGTTATAATATGTATTGCGCTGAAGCGCAGGCAGGTCATCCATTTCCTGATGAAAATTGGTGGCAGGCTATCATCCCTGATGAGGTGATTCTTATATGAATGACATTTTTTAAGTTTTACAGAATCAGACTTTTATCGACTTGTGTATTTATCAGTTTGGTTATGCGCAAAATGACCCGCTTTCTTCCTATGGCCCGCATATCCGTTCCCATTATCTGTTCCATTATGTCATCTCAGGCTGCGGGACACTGCAGGCTACGGACGAAAACGGCGCGGACCATACGTATCATATCCGCAGCAACCAGGGCTTTCTGATCGTGCCCGGGCAGATCACCACCTATACTGCCGATAAGGAGCACCCCTGGGAATATACCTGGATCGAATTTGACGGGATGCACGCCAAGGAAGCACTCATGCTCTCCGGGCTTTCGATCAATAATCCGGTGTATCGCTCCTCGGAAAAGATTTATTCCGCGAAGCTGAAGGAATCCATGCTTTATATTGCGCATCATCCTACGGAAACGCCCTTTAACCTGTTGTCCCACCTGTACATGTTCATAGACTGCCTGATGCGCTCCTCCGCATCTCGGACCACGCCGTCGAGCAGCGGCATGAGTACCTATTATCTGGAATGGGTATTCAGCTATATTGCCCAGAATTTTCAAAATGATATTACCATTGCAGGAATCGCGGAGTCGTGCAAGATCCATCGGAATTACCTCTGCAAAATTTTTCGGGAGCATGTGGGAGTCAGCCCCCAGGAATTTTTGATCACCTACCGGATGAACAAAGCGGAGCAGCTTCTCAAAACCACCAGCCTCTCGATCAAGGATATCGGAAATGCCGTGGGATATCCGAATCAACTGCATTTTTCCCGGGCATTTAAAAATACTTACGGGGTATCGCCGAGCCAGTGGCGCAAAGACCAGCAAGCCGGCGAGAAAGGAAGTGATTCCATTTGAAAAAATTTAATCATTACGATCTGCACTTTCGTTTTGAATTGAAAGATGGTGTTCATTTTACCAACGCTCAATATATTCATCCTCTGAAACAGCAGCTTGTGCAAAGCTATACGGCATGTTTTGATCAGGACTTCAACATAAAGGCAGCCATTATTTTCGGAAGCAGTGTAGAATTTCGCTGTAACAGCTTCAGTGATCTGGATATCTGTCTTGAACGTTATGATCCTGAAAAAGGATTTCGAAACTATCCGCAGGATTATATGGAAGAAACAGACATTGTGTATTTGGATGCAATCGGTACACGCCTGAGACAGGAGATTGAACAAAAAGGAATTGTTGTTTTTGACAGGGAGGGGACTTATGTGTGATATACGTTTATTCAAATCTGCATATACAGATCTGGAACTGGCAGAAGAAATTTATCGTATTCCAAGAAATGATGAAGCATTCCTGAACGGAATTGCATATCATTTGCAGCAGTCTGTGGAAAAGCTCCTAAAAGCATTTCTGGAGTGCAAAGGCGTGACTGTTCCGAATACCCATGATATTTACAGGCTGGTCCGGATGTCCAGAAATAACGGTTCCAATATCATAATAACAGAATGGCTGGAAAACCGTGCCGACACACTGACCCGCTGGGAAATGGATACCCGGTACAATATGGATTACTCCGTAGAATCTGATAAAGTAAAGGAAGGGATCGAAGAAATCAGACACCTTTTTGATATCAATGGATTGAAACGAGAATTAAGGCAGGAGCTCCAGGATACGGGAATGAAAGAAAAACTTGCCTCTTTTTTCCCAAAGGCTTTTGTACCTGCGGATGATTTTGAATGGAACTGCTTTTACCAGATTTATCGGAAGCAGTTGTTGAAAAAATGATATTAGGCACTTAGGCACTTAAGAACAATTTCTTGCGCAATATGGCAAAATTTTCGTATTGTGCTTTTCTGGTTTATCCAGGTTAGGAGTTGTAGAAAAAGGAGGGCATGGATTTGAATACAGCCAAAAAACTTCCTGTTGGTATTGAAGATTTTGAGGAAATCCGTACAGAAGGATTCTACTATGTGGATAAGACAGCGCTGATCAGGGAGCTCCTGTACCATCGCGGGAAAGTGAATCTGTTCACACGTCCAAGAAGGTTCGGCAAATCCCTTACCATGAACATGCTCAAAACTTTTTTTGAGTATGGCTGCAATGCCAGCCTTTTTGACGGACTCGAAATTGCAGAAGAAAAAGATTTATGCGAGAAATATATGGGAAAGTTCCCGGTGATTTCCATTACCTTAAAGGATATTGATGACCGCACCTACGAGGGAGCCAGGGAAGCGCTTTGTTCTACGATTGGCCATGAAGCCTCCCGATTTCATTTTTTATTACAGAGCGATCGGTTGACGGAAGGTGAAAAGATGCAGTATGCCCAGTTAACTACGATCGATCCTGAGAACCGTCAAAAATTTTTGATACCTGACGAATCACTCAAGGACAGCCTGCTGACGATCTCAAAGCTCCTTTTCAGGCATTACGGGCAAAAGGTGATCCTGCTGATCGATGAATATGACGTGCCCCTGGACAAAGCACATCGCTCGGGTTACTATGAGCAGGTGGTTTCTCTGATCCGCAATCTGTTCAGCCGAGTCTTAAAAAGCAATACAAACCTCCATTTTGCAATATTGACCGGATGCCTTCGGATTGCAAAAGAGAGTATTTTTACGGGACTGAACAATTTTAAGATTTACTCGATTACCAATGTCCGTTTTGACGAAGCCTTCGGTTTTTCCGATGAAGAAGTCCGATCCATGCTGGCATTTTATGGGTTCGAAGAATATTATGCCTCCATCAGGGAGTGGTATGACGGCTACCGTTTCGGAAATGCGGATGTATACTGTCCCTGGGATGTAATCAATTATGTAGATCTGCTGGATTCGGAGCCGGATTCAAAGCCCGGGGCTTTCTGGGTGAACACAAGCGGGAACGATATTATCCGTGCCTTTCTCCAAAGGTCGAAGCCGAGTACACGGCGTGAAATTGAATCCCTGATCAATGGGGGAAGTATTCGGAAAAAACTGAAACAGGAACTGACCTACCGCGATCTGTACACAAGCATTGAGAACCTCTGGAGCGTACTTTTTACCACAGGATATCTGAGCTGCGCCGAAAAGGCGGATGATGATACCTATTCGCTTGTTATACCGAATCAGGAGATACGCAATATATTTATAGAACAGATTCAGGAATGGTTTCAGGATGAAGCCCAAAAAGATGCGCCAAAGCTGAACGCCTTCTGCAAGGCATTTGCCAGCGGAGAGGCCGGTACTGTTGAAAAGCTGTTCTCTGCTTATCTTCAAAAAACAATCAGTATCCGGGATACGGCCGTACGAAAAGAAAAAAAGGAAAACTTTTATCATGGTATCCTCCTTGGCCTGCTCAGTTATCGTGAGGATTGGGATGTCAGCTCGAATGCCGAATCCGGGGATGGATTCTGCGATATCCTGATTGAAATGGAATCCGGCGGAAATATCGGTATTGTCATTGAGGTAAAATATGCTGTAGACGGGGATTTAGAGGCCGGATGCCGCAAGGCTCTCGCACAGATCAAAGAGAAAGGATATGAGGACAGGCTTGCGGAAGACGGCATGGAAACGATTCACAGATATGGCATCGCATGCTGGAAAAAGAAATGCAGGGTGGGACTGCTCTAATTCGTTACAGGTCATGCCTGGTCAGGGTATGACCTTTCTCTCCTTTTATTTTCAACGTGAAATCCTCTGTACTGAATTACGTTTGATTCTAACATGTTCTATCTCCTCCTTAATATCCAAGTATTCTCTTCATCATTACATGCTGCTTGCGAAGCTCCTGAGATACGAATCCGGGCACATCCTTATTCGCCCCTTCATATTCGCTGAGCAGATAACCTTCCCACTGATTGTCGATCAGAATCTTCAATATCTCGGGATACGGAATCGTCAGCTCGTGAAAATCATCATCCATTTTGTTGAACTTGGCATGGATACACTTCACATAAGGAAGCAGAGGGATGATCTCCTCCGGCTGTGAATGCTTACAACCTGCAATCCACAACAAAGCCCCTCTCCCTCTGCTATCCTTGAAAAGCAGAAAGATTTATGGTAATATGAGCATATAGAAAGCGGGTGATAGTTTTGGACACAGCAGAGCAAAAGCGCCAGAAAGATTTAGAGCGGCTGCGCAGTTTCAGACCGATAGATGATGATTTCATGCGCTGCCTTTTCAAAGATAACATTCCCTTGGCTGAAATGGTGCTTCGCATTATTATTGGCAAACCTGATTTAGTGATCACTGACTGTCAGACACAAAAGGATATGAAGCAGCTGGCCGGGGCGCGCTCTATTTGCCTGGACGCATACGGAACAGATTCCATCGGGAAAAAATATGATATGGAAATCCAGAGAGAGGATAAAGGGGCAGACCCGCATCGTGCAAGATTTCATTCCAGCGTGATGGATATTGAAAATCTGGATGCCGGGCAGAAGTTTCGTGAGTTGCCTGATACATATACCATTTTCATCACTGAAAAGGACTTTTACGGAAAGGGCGAACCAGTTTACTTTATAGAGCGGATAAACATTACCATGGGTAACTCTTTTGCGGATGGGGAACATATTCTTTATGTGAATGGCGAGTACCGAGGCGATTCTGACATAGGAAAACTGATGCACGATTTTAACTGCACCGATGCCGCAGATATGAATTTCAAGCTGCTGGCAGACCGCACCAGGTATTTGAAGGAAAATCCAAAGGGGGTTAGCGAAATGTGCAAAGTAATTGAGGATATGCGGAAGGAAGAACGGATAGAGGAACGGATAGAAATTGCTAAAAATATGTTGCTTGACGGAATGTTGTCTCTTGAAAAAATTGCAGAGTACGCCAGGCTTTCTCTTGATGAAGTGAGGAAACTGCAAGCTGGGCAGAATGCGTAAGCAAACCGTAAAAAGCAAGACCGGGGAATCTGACAAATTCCCCGGTCTTGTTTTTTGCCTAACATTATTAACAATTTGGATCTGGCGCTGCCGCAAATTCACTGTGCAGGTCAAAGGCGTGGTTCATCGGTCCGCTGCCCCGCGCCCAGGTCGAGCACGTACGCAAGCGCCCCGGAAATATACCGTTTGGCGTTTCTTACCGCCCCCTCTCTTTCGTTCGGCGGCATGTCGTCGGAAGGCATTTTGAAAAATGCTTCGCATTTGCCCTCCTCCTATAAATAATGTAGCGCCCCCTCTCTTTCGTTCGGCGGCATGTCGTCGGAAGACATTTTGAAAAATGCTTCGCATTTGCCTTCCTCCTCTGTATCATTTTTTAAATGTCTGCTCTGACAGGCATCGCAGTTCTCTGCATTCCTGTTCGATATCCTCCGCGGAAAATATGGCTGATACGAGCGCCGCCCCGTCTGCCCCGGAGCCGGAGAGCTGACGCATATTTTTCTTCGAGATCCCTCCGATAGCTACGACCGGTATGGATACTGTCCCGCAGATTTTTTTCAGGGTTTCATGGGATACATCGTCGGCGTCCGGCTTTGTAGATGTATGGAATACCGCGCCCACTCCCAGATAGTCTGCCCCTGCCGCCTCGGCCGCTGCTGCCTGCTCCGGTGTCCGGACGGAGACGCCGATCATCATCCCTTCCCCCACCAGTTCACGGACATTTCCCGCTTCCATATCCTTCTGTCCTACGTGGATGCCGTCGGCGCCGCATTTTATGGCGATCTCTACGTTGTCATTAATGACAAATGGAATCCCATATGCTTTGCAGAGCTTCTTCATTTCTATGGCTTCTTTGAGAAATTCTTCCTGATCCAGTTCTTTTTCCCGGAGCTGTACGCAGGTCACACCGCCTTTCAGCGCCGCCTCCGTCTGCTCCAGCAAAGACTGCTTCCCCGTCCATGCGCGGTCTGTCACGGCATACAGACGCATGGTTTCTTTTCTGCATTTCATTGTCCTCACCTCTTCCCTATATTTCCAGCTGTGCGGTTGGATGCTCTAAAGAGCCTCCAACCAACTCATCCATTCGAAAAAACCGTGCTGACGCACTCATACGTCTGCTAAGGAGTTGTACAGTTAGAAAATTTTATATCTTGCCTTCTGCTCCAGTTCTTCCCCTGTGAGATGACACACCGCGTCGATGATATAGTTGCGGTAGGAGGCATTTCCATCTAATTCCGTCATGCGCTGCCATGCCTTCTCCCCGCAGATACCCATGGCACAGACCGCTGCGGCCGCGGCTTCCATCGTATGCTCCCTGTTGGCGGTGACATAGGCCGCGGTCATGGCGGAAAGCTGGCATCCGGTGCCTGTGATGCCGCTCATCATGGGGTGCCCGTTGAAAATGCAGCAGGCCGTCTCTTGGTCTGCCACAATATCAATGGCTCCCGTGACCGCGATCACTGCCCCTGTCTTCCTGGAAAATTCTTTCGCAAAGGCTGCCGCGTCAGGCAGATTTTCTTCGGTCACCGCATCCGCAATATCCGCGTCTACCCCTCTGGTACTGCCGCTCCCCGATGCCAGTGTCCTGATCTCAGACATATTTCCGCGGATGACCGCAAATTTCACATGCTCCAGCAGATCCATGGCCGTATCGGTCCGAAGCCGGGACGCTCCGGCTCCTACCGGATCCAGCACCACCGGATGGTTCAGTTCGTTTGCCTTTTTTCCGGCTTTCCGCATGGCTGGAATGGTCCGCTGGTTCAATGTGCCGATATTGATGTTCAATCCGCCGCAGATCGATGTGATCTCCTCCACCTCTTCCATATCGTCCGCCATGATCGGCGAACCGCCGCAGGCCAGCAGGATATTGGCACAGTCATTGACTGTCACATAATTCGTGATGTTGTGGATCAGCGGGTGTGAATTTCTGACATTTTCTAAGAGTTCCTTTCGCATCTGATTGCCTCCTTCGCAGAATC
>VSNK01000111.1:0-2906 GCA_009774255.1 Faecalicatena sp. | reverse complement strand
GCATCTGATTGCCTCCTTCGCAGAATCGTATTTTGAGTATAAGGATTGTTCCATAGGAAAATCCGGAGAATTTTGCTAAAATAAAGCTGTCTGGTCAAGCCCCTTGGTGCCGGCCAGATACTTGTGTACCGCCCGCTGCGCTTCTTCGGACCGTACCGTATATTCCTCCGAAACCGGACGCGTGACCGTGGATTTTGCCGCCTTCAAAAAGCCCGGTTTGTCCAGCAGCTCATTTGCGGCTTTCATCCTGCTATCCTCAAGCAGGCTGTTAAGCCCCGGCACATTTCCCGTGACCGAATGGGCGGCCATCTGGCCTTCCTCGCGCACAAGTCTATGCTCCAGACATACATACAGGTTGCCTTCCTGAAATTCAGTCAGGGATTGGCGGTTATTCCATCACTCTGATTTGCTCAACAAGAGATTGTTTTTTCAAATTTCCAGTTGTATAGGAAATTAAGATAAACTGCACAATCAGTAGAATTGCTAAATATATCAATACCACCAGCCGCGGGAATGAATAATAGAAATATGGATTCACTGTTTTCGCAACTGCCTGTACGCATAGGAAACCAAGTCCGGCCCCCAAAATCAATGTTACAAGCGTTGCAAAGACTGAATAAATCGCTCCTTCATAACACAACATTCTGATCAGTTGTTTTTTACTCAACCCAATCGCCTGTAACATCCCTATTTCCTGCCTTCGAGATAGAAAGTTTGTAATTGTCGTATTAACAAGATTGATGAAAGAAAAACAGATGACAATAATAGCTACGATCAGCAATGCTCCAAAGGGAAGTTGTTGATTGTTGCTATAATAAGTTATGCTTTCTTCTATGGTATCCATAACCAAATCACTATTTCCGTCTATCAGTTGGTTTAATGAAGCCTCAATCATATCAGATTTATCCGTTTTCGTTATTACCGACACAGTTCCTGAACAATCCATTTTGCACGCTTTATTCATAAGCTCCGCCGGCATAGCAAAACACATCTGAAACGCCGGGTGACTGAAATTGCTGACAATTCCCATAATCGTATAGTGATGGGTTATCGTCTGTCCTGACTTTGTTAGAAAATCAACCTCTACAACATCACCGAGTTGTGCAGATAGCGATAAGTTTTCCGCCGTATCATTTATAAGCATTATGCCATTTTTTGATACGAATTCATCGTAATCAACGCTTCCGGCAATCAAGTTTTCCTCCAATACAGAAACATCTTCTTTGGCAAATCCGTAAATCCATTTGTCATCATAACCATTTACACGATATTCTGCGTCCGTGTAATACCAGCGTTTGGTTCCTGTAACGCCATCAATAGATTCTACCGCATTCACAAAATCGGTATTTAGCAAATTCTTTTGCTGTAACCCAGCCAAAGAAACATCCGCGGTGTCCCACGATTGATTTGCATTGAGCTGAATGTTAAATTCACCGGTGGGGAACTTCTTTCCTCTTGCCTCTGCAACACCGTCATAAGAAACTAACATTGTCGAAATCAGTACAACTAACACTCCGCCAAGTGAAAGCGAAAGTATGGTTAATGCGGATTTTACCTTTTGCCTGGACAGATTCATTTTCGCAAGTGACAGCGGGGTTAACTTGCGATGAAGTATTGAACTTTCTTTCATCTTCTCTTTATAATCGGAATATTGCAATGCTTCCATCGGAGATACTGCTGCTGCTTTTTTTACAGGTGTACGAATGGAAATCATCACAATAATAAAAGCAAAAAGTCCAACCCCAACCGTCACACATAAAGTGGTCAGCCAGTACCAACCGGCAGGAACCAAAAAGTACCCGATCACATTTCCAATAACCAAACCAATAGGAATCGCAATAGCAGCAAGTGATTTTCCCTCTCGGTAAACCATCTTTTTGATCTGTCGTTTTGTTGTTCCGATTGTGCGAAGCTGTCCATAATTACGAATACTGCCTGCTACTGAAATATAAAAAATCGAATAAATAACAATACCGGAGCCAATGAAAGTTATAAAGCCGATCAGGAAATAAAACAGCATATCACTTCCACGATTTTCGTCCTTTAAGTTAAAATATGTGGAGCGGACGATAACATGATCAGCAGAGATTTCTAATTTCTGTGCAAGGGCGTTTGCATAGTTGGTGGCTTCTTCTTCACTCATATTTTGAGCGTCCTTTAGGCCGATATAATAATCCACCACTGCATGATTTCCATACTGCTGCTTTACCAGCTCTTTTGATATAATGGCTGTATAGCGTCCAATATCGCCTGTTTCCACATTTAAGATTCCAGTCAATTTGAAATCATGGGTAGTGCCGTCAGAAAACAAAAATCTGATTGTCTGTCCCAATTCATTTGAATATCCCAAACTATCCAAAAAGGATTCCTGTACAAAAATCTCATCTATCGCAGTTGGTAAATTCCCCGAATAAGGCATACTTTGCGATTTTAGCATATCTGCATTTGCATAAGTAAAATGAACGGTTGAATGATTTACCTGTTCAGAAAATGCGTTAGAAAATTCTCCAACCCATGCAATTTCTTCTTGATTATATAGTTCCTGCCCCTGTTGTTCAGAAATAGCGTGATATACGATCTGCGCCGTCTTTTGGTTAAGGTTTTGTGCTTCCTGCGGCACTCCAAATCCGTAAAGGACAATCGCAGATAATAATGCGCTTGCAAGTACAATCGTCAAAATAGTAAATAGATTTCTTTTTCTCTTTGCCGTCACATTTCTTTTTGATAGGCGCTTTACAACGGCGCTTGTATCATTTTCAAAAGGCCATGTCATAGCCTGCCACCTCCTTATTCGCGGTCAGATTGTAGGCCAACATCTTATTCAAAAATCTGTCGTCCTCGACAATTAAAATCTGCTTCATATCCTCACTTCCTTTGCTTTTTGCAGATAGTATAACAGGCAAATG
>VSNK01000110.1:11060-16686 GCA_009774255.1 Faecalicatena sp. | reverse complement strand
TCAGTAAGAATTCAACTATACACGAGGTATCTTTTTTTATCAACCCCCTTGCACTTTATATTATACAGGAAGCTTTCTTTTGGAAAAAGGGGACGTTTTGGTCATCAATTCCAATATCCTTCATTATGCCGCGGCCGTCATAGAATGTAAGCTGCACTCCCTTGTTTTCAGCCCGGCACTCATTATCGGAAATGAAGATTCTGTGTTTGCGAAGAAATATATGCAGCCGCTCTTAACCTGCAGCAGCTTCTCCCATTATTTCATAAAAACAGGGAACCATGAGAACGTGGCAGATTGGTTTGGGCATGCGTTTGAAGCGCTTGCGCAGGATTGCTATGGATATGAATTTGTCGTACGGGAAAACCTCTCCCGTATCTGCCTTTTTTTGTGCGGGGAATTAAGCCCGCAGACCGAAACGCAAAATGTTCCTCTGAGCCCGGACAATCTCCGCATCCGAAAAATGCTTGCCTATATCCACCAAAATTTTGCCGATGACATCTCCCTCTCACAGATTTCAGGTGCCGCGGGCATCAGCGAACGGGAAAGCCTGCGCTGTTTTAAGAAAACAATCCAGTTCTCCCCGATCCAGTATCTGTTAAAATACCGAATCATGCAGGGAGCGGAAATGCTGCTTGGAAATCCTGCGGAAAGCATATCGGAAATCGCGGCTTCCTGCGGTTTTGACAGTCCAAGCAATTTTACCAAAACATTTAAACGCTTCTATAATTGTACGCCGCGGGAATATAGAAATCTGCATCTATACTGAACGTCAGATAAATTTGCCGCTCAGTATAGATGCACTATTTGCTAAATTTCATTTTTTCCCGCAGCCTTTCCTCCCTGTATTCTTCCAATGTCCGTCCTGAATCCGGCAAAATACCTCCTCCTGACTCTTCATCCGCTTTTTCTGCAGTACCCGCAAAAACGGAAATTATCTATGATTCGACCGTCAAAAGTCCATTTTCATTGCTGAGATAATTTTTCGAAGATTCGTGCCACAATATATGGAGGCGATGTGGTGCATCGCCCTCATATATTGTGGCATGGAGATTCGGAAAATTAGCCAGCAAGGGAAATGAAAGCTTTTGGCGGGCGAATCATCTATCTAATCTCATATACAAAAGCGGATATGGATTGCCTTGTTCATCGTACTCTGTTCTTTTATACACTACAAATCCCATGTGTTCATAAAAACCTTTTGCAAGAGGATTTTGTTCATTAACCGCCAAATCATTAACCGAATATTTTTCTATTCCATATTGAAGCAATTCTTTGCCGAATCCTTTTCCCCTTTCTTCATGAGAAATAAAGAGCATTTCAAGATGTTGTTCTACAATCCCCATAAAACCAACTGGAATCTGATTTTCGTTTTCTGCTATGATTAAACAAGGTATTTCTTTTAATGCCTGCGGCACATATTTCTTAATGTTTTTTATTTCGTCCTCTGACAAAAAGAGATGCGTTGCTTTTACAGAACTCTCCCACACTTTTAATACCTGTTCTATCAGCAGTGGCGTTCTCTCTTTAACTTCTATAATTTTCAATTATTACCCTCCATAAATTCCAACCGTAGAGTTGGAATTTGTTGTTGCGTTCGCTGCTCCGGCAATTCCATTTCATCATTCATTTTTATAAATCCATATTTTTCATATAATGGCCGGCCCATATCAGTTGCTTCTAATGAAATAGCTGTAATACCTTTATTTTTAATATCTTTAACCAGCATATCTAATGTTTTAGTGGCAATCCCCTTTCTTCTGTACGCAGGATTCGTGTACATATTCATTATGTAAGCCTTGTTTCCACTTGGATTGTGATAAGTTGGCATTACTTGAAAAAAGCTGACGCCCCCAGCTCCAACAAAACGTTCCCCGTCAAAAACCAAATATGCAATATGGGAATCTTCACAAAGAGCCTTTTGGTAATAGTTGTAGGATTCTCTTTCTACTTCGCTCATATCAATATCATCAGATAGCTGATTAGCCGCCCTCAATACCTCTATTCTTGTTTTTGTCAATAGATCTATATCCTCAAGCGTTGCCCGTTTGTAGATTAGAGCCATATCGTGTTTCCCCCTGCCTTGAAATAAAATGCTGTTCGTACTTGTCTGATATTTATTATTTTTTATAAAAAACCAATGTCAATTTATCGTTAATTTCCTCTGTTTTTCCGGTTTGATAATATCCCATTTTTTCATATAAATAACAATTTCCTTTTTCCTGTAAAATAGTAGCCAATTCCCAATCCGAACTGCCATGGATTTCTTCAACCAATTGTAGCGCTTTTTGCGCATAGCCTTTATTCCTGTATTCTTCCATAATAAAAATGGGAGAGATCCTTTTTGCCGTTCCCTCTTCCTGTTTGTCAACAACCCGTACGGCTCCTACTATGATACTGTCTGCCTCTATAAAATAATAATGGGTAAAAGGTTGATGTAACCTCACGAGGATCTTATCGACCTTTTCGGCTGCAGGGTTTGTCTCTGTATCTTGATATTTCTCATATAAGCCTTGAAATGCCTTAACCTGCATTTTCCATAATTTTTCTGCATCATCAATACCTATTTTAATCAGATTCATATCTGTACCCACCCTTCCTTTGCATTCTATTTCACAAGCATGGCAGCCTGGGATTCCCTTCAATTCCTGATTCTCGTTTTATTCTTTTTCCTCCCCAAATTCCGATTTGTCTTTCAGACTCAGGCTTTATCTCTGATGATTCTCTTTCTCCTTCGCTCCTATCAATGTCATTAGATCGTTGAGGCAAATTGGAATTTACTCAATTCTAACTTCTACATCTTTGACTTGGACATAAACAGTTCTATCTGCGTCAGTTTCATTTTGCATAGAGATACCAACTTTAAACCATGCCCCCTTTTCAACATCCATTTTCACTGGCATACCGGGCGTAAGATATGTTGGTTCATATGCATTTTCTTCCTTAACTTCGATCGCTTTTAGTACCACTTCGGTATCTCCTAAGCCATCGCCGGAAGAAATGGTAATCTGATTGCCTGTCGGAGATATTTCTTCGTCTGAATAAACGAATGTCTCTGTACTTCCGGCAGGAACCGTAATACTGATCTTGTGTGTATTACTCTTTCCGCAGCCTGCCATAACCGGCACACAAAGCAATGCTAAAATCAATAATGCCATCTTTTTCACACAATCACACTCCTTTATCAAATACCAATTTGTCTTTTTCTGCAGAACGGATACCAGAGAATGTTGACACACAGACTCACCAGCGCCAGCGGAACCACATAGCCAGAGCTGACATACCACATCCCCGCCGTCCCAAACCGTGTGCCGTGTCCCACCGCTGCAAGAGGCGTCAGGGAAGCGGGCACCAACACCATACACAGCATCCCCGCCGCCAGCAGGCTCCATATCGTAACTCTTGTTTCTTCCTTCATTTTCTTAAGTCATACCAAAGCGGGGTGCGGCCTGAAATGACTTGGCAGCGTTACATCCCTGTTTCAGCAGTTTCACAATCTTTTAGGAAAAAACGCAATGCCATGACCGTAACTGCTATTTTATATTTTTCTTCTTCCGATACATGTTTCGGAGGGTCAGATAAAAATTTTCCAATGCTGTTCGTTTCAACACCGGCCATTTTAGCAATCGTTTTTTGGGACAGTCCGTGATAGGAAATAAGCACTTTCAAAAACGCGGACAGTTTCAAATCCTTATCCTCTGTCGCACTTGCATAGAGAAACAGAATCTTATTGAAAAGCCGGAATCGTTCCGATGGTTCGTTTGACAAAAACTCCATATTCCCCTGCGCTAAGCATTCTATGTGATTTACAGGTAATTCTAAATATTGGGAAAGGGTCTTCTTATTAAAATCATAAACAGTCAGAAGTTCGTTCAAGCGTTCAGTTACATTCTTATTTTCATTCATATCTATTACACTCCTTTGACGTATAATCCACATTACGTTACAGATCGCGGCCGGTTAGGCCGTGAGCTGTAACACATTATACCAGCTTTCATGTAATACCACAAATACTTCTTGCTCTATCTTGTCCGCGGCAATGGGTGTTACTATTCACGGCCTAACCGGCCGCTCATAGTAACGACATCTGCCATTTAAAATCGCCTTCGGCGATGGGGCAGATGTCATCGCTCCATCACTTCTCTGGCGCCTAACCGTGCAGCGAGTGCACGGTTAGGCCGTGAACAGTAACGAGTGGGTTCTCCGGCCCATAAAGACCAATAGCGGAGGAGAATCTGCCGAACAAATTCTGGCAGATCTGATTGCAAAAGGATATAGCGGAGAAGATCTGCTGAACGGATTTCGGCAAGCACAATGTCAATATCGACCTAATTATTCATCAATAATTTATCTAAAAATCTTTTTCTGACCGTGATATGATACTATGCGTCACAGGGAAACAGACAGAAAGACAGATAGACAAAAATCAAATCAGAAAGGGAGAATAATTATGATGTATATGAATATGACTTTGGAAGACGCAAAGTACATGCTTGAAGCAAATGCAAACCTGGTAGACAGGATGATCGCGGGCTTGAAGAAATATTGGGAAGAGAACGCGGAGTTGATCTGCGGGGGTCTGGCTATGATGAGCGGACAGTACTATGTTCCGTCCTACAGAAAATAATACCATGGACAATATTTACATAATCAGCAAAAAATAGGCGGCAGGAATCCGTGAAATATCCCGATTCCTGCTGCCTTTTTTGAGTCTACGGAAATGGAAAACGCCGAAGCCGCGATGGAGGGGCGGGGCGCAGTAAATGCGCTATCCTATGCTGAGCAGTCATATCCATTCCGAGGCCCAGCCGCCAAGCACTTTTGCAGATTCATTTGCCGAAAAACGTTTTCCAGCCATTACTTTTCCTCCCGGTGCCAAATTCTGCATATTTTTCCGGAATCGCCAATCGGGCTTCCGCCGGATGTAGCAAAAGGAATCACCGTCTTTCCGCTGAAATCATAGGCTTCCATAAAGGTGTCGATAATAGATGGCTCTCTGTACCACCATACCGGAAAATAAACTGTAGCCCCGCTCCCTTATCCCTCGAATTTACTGGCATTGACTGGATACAAAAATGTGTTTTGTGTCCTGTTTCCCAGAGGTTTTTCCGTATATTTCAGCAGGTTGTTCGGCTTATCCTACTGCTATTCTATCAAAAAATTCAACAGTAGGGAAGATTTTAATTATTGCTCCGACATATCTATTTAATTCTCTATTACAACGACCAACAGACATGCCCCAGCATGCCTGCCCAGTCCACTCATTTTCTTCCTCACTCACAAACTCTTCAAAAAATTCAGATTCTTCTTCCCCAGTGCCTTCTGCAGCTTCTCATTCTCTTTTTTCAACTCCGCATTTTCCCGCTTGAGCTGCTCCATCTGCCTCTGCATCAGTTCCATGCGTTTATCCATTGCCGCGTCTATAACTCCCCGGCGGGGATCTATAACCCCTGCCTGCTGTTCCAGCGCATGGTCCATCTCTTTTCTGATGATCGGATTCTTATAGAAAAACCCTCTGGATAACCCTGTCTTTTTCATCAATATCGGAACACTGATCCGTTCCTGATCCGCCAGCATCTCCATGATCGCAGCCCTTGCCCTGCTGACCGGCTTTTCATATACTCTGGTC
>VSNK01000110.1:0-11050 GCA_009774255.1 Faecalicatena sp. | reverse complement strand
CTTGCCCTGCTGACCTTCTCTTCGCTGGCCTTTCTATTTACTTCGATCATTTTGTCGTATTTGCTCATATTCCGCACCCCATCCATCTAAATTTGCATAGATGATCTCTGTCATCATTTCCCGTACCTTCCGTGTCTCATCCGCCATGAGCTGGTTGCTCATTTTCCGGTAGTGCTTGACGCTGTTCAGCCCCTTGTGTCCCAAAAGCCTTGCGATCGTCCAGTCATCCAGATGCAGTTCTGTCAGTTTCACTCCATAATAATGCCGGAACATATGCGTATTAAATTTGAAATAATTGCCTTTGTCGTCTCTCAGGTTTTCTTCCTGTATCATCCGCAGGACTTTATGCTTCACTGTTGTGTACTGTAAAGGGGCGCTGGTATTGCGGTCGTCTACAAAAATGTATTCCGTTTTTCCATATTTCCCTGCGGTATACTCCATCGCCTTTTCGATCAGGGCAGCCACTTCTCTGCTGACCGGCTTTTCATATACTCTGGTCTTGACCTGTTCGATCCGTATCATATCATGCCCATCTGTTTTTGACAGGCATCCCATCCTTAAGGTCAGCGTGTCTGAAATCCTTGTGCCAAGCATCTGGTGTATGACCATGCACCTTGCGATCTGCTCGTCCAATCTGGTGATACAGGCCATCAGCCGCTTTATCTCCCCGTCAGAATAAACCTTGAATTCCGGGTCCAATTCCGGCGGTATATCCGTGTTGATAAACAGTTTTTCCAGATGGGGCGCATTATATATCTTCCCGATGGTTTCCAGAACCGTGCGGAGTTTTCTCACCTCATCACTGGCGCTTCGGCAGGATTCGTTTTCTGTCATCCGAAATATCAGGTATCCTTCCATGACATCCCTGTCAATCTCAAGGCAGGACTGGATTCCCGGCTGCTTTTTCTTTAAATAAACCGAAAAATTGCGCATGGATGTCATCTCCTGCTGTACTGTTCCCAGGCTTTCATATTCCAGATGCCTGTAAACCGCCTTTTTGACCTCCTCTCGGATATTGGGCTGGCTGATTGCTTTAAAATTGATGGTCTGTATATTATAAATCGGATTTTTCCTGATTTTCAGATCCAGCTTGTCAAGCTCCCATATGTCCTTTTCTTTTTCATCCCGCTCTTCTTCACTCTCCAGAAATTTCAGCAGTTTGTTAAAATATCGGATCAGTATTGCGTTTT
The DNA here is from genome assembly GCA_009774255.1 of Faecalicatena sp. Lineage (GTDB taxonomy): Bacteria > Bacillota > Clostridia > Lachnospirales > Lachnospiraceae > Schaedlerella. The sequence continues at coordinate 9,860 of VSNK01000110.1, read as the reverse complement.
TCACGTTTGTCGCCCCATACACATTCTTATGTTCCACCGTAAGGGGCATCCCGTTTTCCAACATCCATGCCTTGAGCTGCCTCAGCCATTTTTCTGCTTCCCTGTCTTTCAGGCTCTTGCTGTTTCCTGCCTTTTTCTGTAAAAAAGCCGCTAACTGTTTAAAATAGGTTTTATCATGCAGAATCGTAGCGAAACTTACCTCTTCTCCCCGTTTCTTGATAAACCGCCCTATTTCCTGCCGCATCTCTCCTTCCGGCAGTTCATCCAGATTAAAATATGGATTGCCATATACTCTCTTCTGCTTTTCTCCTGCGCTCTGATAGCACGGCAGTTCCTCATAATAAATCCTGTCCTCTTCCATACGTGCCGCCTTTCCTCAATCCTGCGGTAAGGTCATTGTCCGGTTCCTCAAAATATTCCTCGTTTGCCGCTTCTATCCTGCGTGGCATATAGTCTATATATTGCTGTGTCATTTCATCATACATATGCCCTAGATAATCCCGGATGCTCTGCAGGGAGACTTCATTATCATAAAACAGGCTTGCCACGGTATGGCGGTAATCATGGGATTTAAAAATATATTCCCCACCCTGGATCTTGTTTTCCCTACAGTGCTTCAGCATCTGCACCCGGAATGTGGGATATAAAAATGCGCCGCCTTTTGTATTTTTGAAAATATATTCATCCGTCTGGATCCGATGCTTTTTTAGATATACCTGCATGATCTCATACAATCCTTCCGGGACAGGGATCCGCTTATATCCTTTTGTCTTGATCTGGTAAACCTGTATCCAAAAATCTTCTCCCTGTCTGTAATAAGCGTCTCCTTTCAATGTGCATACCTCACTTCCCCTTAATCCCAGACACCATAGATGTAAAAACATACACCGAAGATGTTCCGGAAAATATCTTAGTTTTTGCATGATCTCTATATAAGTTTCCAGCTCCACGCTTCGGTCATGATGCACTGGCATCACCTTCTGCACATAATACTCCTGGCGGAAAGGAACATGGTCCACATACCGCCTGACTGTGAGAAATTTATAAAAATGTGTGATCCCAAATACTCTTTCATTAAATCCCTTCGCCCCAAGATTCCGTCCGAGAAGTTCTTTGAAATAAGCATCTGCATGTTCCCTGCCGCACCTGCATGCAGAAACCCCTTTCTGCTCTAAGAAAACAATAAATTCCCTCACACTGCGGTATCTACCCAAAATCGTACTGACCGCCTGCCCGGTAATGCCCAGCTCATACTTCATATATTCCTGTGCATACTTCCGGTTAGATGAGTCCTGAATTTCCAAAAAGGAAATGCTCTCTTTCGACGCGCTTGGATTGATCCGGTCCTTTGGCAAATGCAGCCGTTCCAGATACCAGACTCCTGCATACCAATGGATCTCCGTGGCATTTACAAAGGATTCTTTCCGGCATATCGTTACCACTGCCATTTCCTGTGCGTCGAGGTTCGCCTCTTTCCGGCTGTTTTCAATATAAATCCGGTACCTTTCTAGATCTGCCTTTTCCAGCATCTCTACATCCGTAATACCATGCTCCGCACAAAATGTATAAAAATATTGAAGCGTCAGCAACCGGATTCTTCTGGAAGGTGGATGCCGACAGTTTTTCAGGATGAAATCCAGCCCTCCGAATATCTGCCTCTTCAGCTTTTCCCCGCAATTCTTATGAAAATCCCAGATCAGGATATCGTTCTTCCTTGATACTTCAAATTCAGAGGCAAGCCCCTGATCCGGATGGTAGGGCAGGAACAGGATCTGGTTCCTGTACTGCCATTGAAACTTTTGCCTCCCGGAAAGAGTCTGCATCTGCTTCTGGGTTTCATACCGGACGGCCTTGTCAAAGGCTGTCAGACAGGCATTTTTCCATTGCGGCGTTTCTTCCAGATAAATCTCATATTCCGCTCTCAATGGATAATCCATTTCTGAAATATGTTTTATTCCTGACTGCACCAGAAATGTTTCCAGTTTTTTCATCCACCGTTTTTCCATTCCGGGACACTCTGCAAGTTCCTCCGCAATCTTCGATTCTGATTCTTCCAGCCGTTCCGGCTGTATCCCTTCCATCCCTGCCCACTGTAGAATTGCCGCAGGCATATTCCTTCACCTCCATCACATCAACTGGCTGACATCATAGAGGGCAGCGTTCTTTTCATAAAACTCATCGCTGGCTTCGATTAGCCTGTCATCTATGGCGTTCAGATACCGTATTGTGGTTTCCAGATGTTTATGCCCATAGGCATGGCTGATCATCTCCAGGCGCCATCCTGCCCTCCACCGTTCATTTCCGAAATATCTCCGGAGCATGTGGGGCGTGGTCTTCACGCCCGTTTTCTTCTCCATCCGCTCCAGCATGTCATACACGGCATCCACGTTCATCGGCTGGCCTGCCGTACTCCCGACTATCGTAATGAACAGATGCCGCTGCTTCTGGATCAGGTGCCGGTATTCGGAAATATAATATAGTAAAAAGTCAAAGGTACTGTCACTGACCTTCGCCCTGCGGTACTCCGCATTTTTTGCCCTTGCGTTATTCTCATTGTCCTCCCGGAAACTTACTTTGACGAGATGGCTCTTATAGTCAATATCATGGATATAGTCGATCCCAAGGATTTCCCCAATCCGGAACCCCGTCTCTGCCATCAGCAGGATCAATGCCTGATCCCGGCAGTTCGTACAGGCTTCCAAAAGCGTCGTGATCTCATCTTTTCCGGCCGCCCGGACATTCCGCTCCTCTGCTTTTAAATATCCTTTAAATGCCTGGGAGCGCAGCACTTTTTTGACCCCCACGGCATCCGCAGTGACAATCTGATTATAGGAAAGCACCAGCAGGTCCTTCCCCCGCCATTCATCCTGCTCCATAAAAAGATAGAACCTGAACACATCCTGTAGGTATGCGTTGCAGGTCCCATTGTTCGGAATCTTTTCGCAATGTTCTTTATGCCGACCCAACTTGAGCCAGTCAAGGAAATCCGTAAAATGTTTATACTGCTGCTCAAATCCCAGCTCATAAACTTGTGTCAGTCCCATCTCTTTCTCATCCATAAATTGTAAGTAATACGCAAGTGCAAGGGCTGCCCGCCGGATCGTATTCGGTGACTGCTTTGCCCTGACTTTGTGCGTCAGATATTTACTTGGATACAATTCGATATCCATAGAATCCCTGCTGCAGATATAGTAATATTTTCTCGAACCATCCTGTTCCATCTTCACTTGATATCTGCTCATCTCTTTCACTTCCTTTCTTTTTCTCTGACGCTATATACAGTATACCCACTCCTTACACCCAAAGCCATCCACCAATACCACCAAATCGCCGGAAACTGCCCTTGAGATACCAACAAACTTTCTGTCCCAAACCATCCTGATTTTTGGGCAGAACCAACAATGGCTTTGCTTGTTTTTTTACATATAATAATCCACATTCTTTCTCCTGCGGATGAATCTTTCCACATCTTCCATCGACTCCGCCATCTGGCAGGACGGCAATGCGCACAGCACGTCTTCATGATATCTTCCGCCCCTTGCCGCCCGCTGGTCCAGGATGGTCACCACACAGGTATCCGTTTCCGTGCGGATGGCTCTGCCGAACCCCTGCCGGAGTTTCTTCTGCATATCTGGAACAGCAACCGCCTTGATATATTTCCGCAGGCTCCCATACTGCTCTTTCTCTGCCTCCCTCACCGGGTCAGGCACAGCAAATGGGAGCCTGACGATGATCAGCGAAGATACCATATCCCCCGGGAAATCCACGCCCTCCCAGCAGGAACCGGCTGCGAACAGCACCGCATTCCCCAGCTTCTTAAACCGCATGATCTCTTCCTGCGTGTGCCGCCATACTTCCACCATAGTATATGGCAGACACCCACGGAGGTTTTGGTAAACACTCCCCATCAGGGAATACGATGTGAACAGCACCAGCGTATGCCCATGTGTAGAACTGGTGAGCTGTTTGATCTGCCTTGCGATCCACACAGCTTCCTCCCGGCTCCCGTGCCGGAGCTGCCTGCCGTCCTGTGGAAGATAAAGCAGACAGTTCTTCTTATATTCAAACGGGGATTCTGCCACATATTCCTGTACCCCGGGCTTTCTTTTCCGGTTCGTTTCCTCCAGTCCCAGCGTCTGTCTGGTCCGCAGAAATCCATTTCCGGCTTTTAATGTGCCGCTGGTGAGAATTGACGGAACTCCCTGCTCCCATAACATTTTATCAAGATATGCCGGAACCCTCCGGCTGGTGGCGCAGAACACCGGGAGCCGTTCCCCATCCTGCTCCAGATATAAAATATATTTCCCGCTGGGAACCAAAAAATAGCAGAGAACCTTCCCCGCTTCTTCCAGCCGGCCGCGCACCCATTTGGAAACACTCCCCCTGCACCGCCGGATCGTTTCATATAAGAAAGCTGCGCTTTCTTTGATTGCGGAGACACATTCTTCCGTCTGCTGAAATGCAATCCTCTGACCCTGCTCAAAGGTATGGTTCTCCGCAATCACATGGAAGAGCCTTTTCATCTTTGCCTTTAAACACCCCGCTCGGATGCCCTGATGCTCCTTTTCCAGCATGTAGCAGATTTCCTGAATATCGTCACTGCACAGGGATTTTCCGCACATCTGCCCCGCCGCTTCCGGAAGCTTGTGGGCTTCATCGATCACCAACGCCCGGTAATCGGATAAGAGCGGACGATAGCCTTTTGCCCGGTGGGAGGCGTCCGCAAGCAGATAATTGTGGTTACAGATCTGAAAATGGATTCCCGTGCCTTTTACCCGTTCCATATACCTCCGGTAACGGCAGCATTCTCTCCCCGTGCAATTCTTCGGACAGAATTTGGGAACACATACAAGCCTCCTGTCGAACCCGCTCAGCCCGTAAACCTGATCCATGTCATAGTATGTCCGCAGGGAGAGCAGGGCTTTCTTCTGATCCTTATTTTTCCGCTTGCCCTGAATGGCGGAAATCCTCTGTTCCAGACGTTGGTCGCACACGAAATGCTCTTTCCCTTTCCGGACGACTGCTTTCAATGGTTTCCTGATGAGTTTTTCTTCCAGCAGGAGCCGGGATAGAAAGGGAACGTATTCCTTCAGGATGGCATCCTGCAGCGCAATGCTAGATGTGGAAATGACTGCCGGATGGCAGTCTGGTTTTGAAATACTCCCGCCCTTTTCCCCGTATTTATCCAGCATGATACATGCGATCAGATATGCGTATGTTTTTCCGATACCTACTCCCGCATCGCACAGCGCAATCTGCTTTCCCCATAAGGTGTCCAGCATCTCATGGCTCAGACGGAGCTGCTCTTCCCGGACATTTAACCCGTGCTTCGACATGAGGTTCTGGAAAATATAGTCTATCTCTTCATGGGCTTTATTTTGACACCATCCTATGTATCCATTTTTTTCCGCCTGTACGGCCGGATTTTTTTTAACGTCCTTCATCTGCCCGGTTTCTCTTTCCTGTTTTTTTCTCTGGATTTCTACCATTTTTAGAGCCTTTATCAGGTGGAACCCTGTTTCTTGTCCATTCTTCCGGTATTGGGAACATCCCCAACTGTCCGTTGATACAGACCACCATTTCAGGAGCCTTATATTTCTCCAGATATTTCGCCGCCATCTCTTCATTCAGGGAACAGAAGCTCTCATCCTCCAAACCTACGACCAGAAATGTCCCTGCCACGATGTCATAGAGGTTTCCGTCATTATCATAGAGCCCCCGGTTCGGCATAAGGCAGTCCAGTTTTCCTTTATCGTTCAGCACGACTGCCACCCGGTCTTCAAACGGATATGTGGCATCAATCAGTCCCCCGACTTCCTTTTGCAGAGATTTTAAATCTCCGGAAATGGTTTTGAGATAGGCGGGTTTTAACGGCTCTACCACCAGAACTGTCATGCCGCTTTTTTTGCTCTCATCTGCTGTCTTGTTCTCTTCCCTGCCGGTCTCCTGCTCTTCGTAATCGTAATTCATTTTTTCATTACCTTTCTTTATGTATAGACACTCCTGGGAAGTATCTCGAATCCATTTTTATAGCTGATCTTCTGTCCGGCAATCCTCGCATAAAGCCTTTCCAAGAGTGTTCTGTGTAACGTTGGTATCACATGCATGCGGCCGTGGATTTCCACAGCCGCATGGTATCTGATATCAACGTTACACTTCGATTGATTCCATTTTGTATCTGTTCAGTATCCTTCATAGATACGGTTGCAAGCCCATGAACATTGCCTGTGCAATAGGGCTTGCTGCCGCAATCTATATATTTTCATACGGACAGCGCAGTAAATACGCCGTCCTGTCCTGAACAGTTATCATCTGTTTTTTTGGCATTCGTATTTGACCCCGCATCCCCGAAAGCCAGCCACCACTTATGATGGCAGGGAACATTACAGGCAGGCATCTGGCTGGTACGGTATTGGCTGGCTTCCTGATAGTTAAATCCGCCTGTTTTCCTGTCTGCGTCTGTAAAAAATTATCCGCCTGGTCTCACTGCACTGCCAAGTGCCGGAAGCACTCCGCATGCATTGAGTGATATCAGTTTCCACCGACAGCAAACCCGGAAATATCCTGCGCTATCCTATCAGGCATTTTCTATGCCTGTATGCCGTACAAGATGCCGTTCACGGATGTCCGAAAGGTCTTGCTGATTACAACCTGAATTTCATCCTGCTTTTTTCTTTAGCAAATGTGTATCATTATCCCCCGCTTGTGATCATGGCGGAAAGCCAGCCGCGGCTTTGTTTCAAGTATAAGAGATCGCTCGGGGCGGGAACGGATGCTGCATAGAGGGAAACAGACTCCCCTCCTGCCGCTTCTTTGGCCTCTGGAAATTTCATCTACTTCCATATAGTATCTGTCTCCACCCGTCCTGGCGCTTATCTTGTCACGCTTCTACTTGCGGGAACGTACCTGTAATGCTGGTATGAAGTTGTCAATGTGCAGTCGAAAGAAATTAACCTCTCACTATATAGCCACGGAGAACCGCTGTTTTTATTCACTTTTTGAAAATTTATTTATTTTTTTCTTTAGCCTGTTCATCCGGGTATAAATTGTCTGTTCTGGGAATCCCATTTTCTTCGCAATCTCACTGACAGAAAAACCCATCATTTTGAAAATGATAATCTGAAGGGTTTTCTTATCTGTTTCCTTCAAAATATAGTAAAGTCTCTTATCACTCACAGTATCTAATAACCCTTTAACATCTGTAACGATTGGTTCTTCATTCTCTATGCCATTCCATTTGAAATACTCTGGATAATCCCTCCGACGGTTCTGATAGAGTCTCTCTGCCTTGAAATCTTCCCAGTCACACTCTCTAATCTTCTGTATGGAATCCTCGCACATTCCAAGTTCCCTCATCAGTTTTTCCTCTCTTTCCTTCCACTGTTTCCATTTCCGTTCTTCCCTCGCTTTGTTGTAAAACATTTTTTACCTCCGATTTGAAATTTTTTGAAATCAAATCGGAGTGCGGCGGAGAACGTGCATTCCAGTCGAATTTAGGCATAAAAAATAGTAGCGCTGCCTGTACCGGAATGCGCCACTATTTTCTTTTAATGCAAATATTTTCAGAACTACAAAAGATGCCCAAAGCCCCCTAAACTTTTGGACATCTCATATATTGTGAAGTACACCTATTTGTAAATTAGACAATGGCTATGATATTAGCTTTTTACCACAGTTTATTTTTTCATACTCGGGTTTATAAATGGCTACCTGAATTAAATATTTATGGTTATCCCTCATTTCCGCTGCCCTGGCATGACCAATTGCCTTCTCTGATGATACCTTTTCTCTCCTTCAAACCATTCCTCCCGCTCAGACTCGGATACAGGCTCAAGCCCCGGAATTTCTGCCGGATTGCCATCCTCATCCACTGCTACCATCACAAGATATGCTCTGTTGATCAACTTCCGTTCTCCCTGATAATTCTCTACATAGGTATCCACTCTGACCTCCATAGATGTATGCCCTGTAAAGGTAATCCTTCCTACCAAGACAACCATATCATTTTGGCAGGCTCCTGCCTTAAAAACCAGGTGATCGACAGCAGCTGTTGTTACCATTCTTTCCGAATGTCTCCTGCTGACAATTCCTGCCATCTCATCAATCCACTGTATCAGACATCCGCCAAAAAGCCTGCCTTGAGGATTGGTATGCCGGGAACTTACCACATATACCTGTTCCGTCTTCGAGTCCTGAACCTTTTTTACCTTATTCAAAACTTACATCCTCCCCCGTTTTCCTGATAATCCTCGATTGTTTCAATCTATTTATCGTTTCATATATATCCTTTTCTGTCGTTTCAGGATTGATCGTACACATACGCAATACCTTTTTTTCATGGAGCTCCGTCGTAAGAATCTGTGCAAATCCACTTTCTGTTATCTCTCTGGATATCTCCTGATTTATGCTGTCCAACTGATCCTCAGACATTTTTCCATCCGAAATATAACGGAAATTTACAATGCCAAACTGCGCCGGGGATACAATTTCCCAACCCGGGCTTTCACGGATCATGCGTTCCGCAAGTCCCGCCAATACACAGCCATGTTCTATAATCTGTCCCATTTCCTTTTTTCCCAATGCCTGAAGCGTGATCCACAGCTTCAGGCTTCTTGCCGGGCGGGTAAGCTCCGGTCCCAGATCCCAGAATTCTATACTCCCTTCCGAGGTTTCCGAATCCCGCAGGTATTCCGGGTGGGCTGCAAAGCTATGTACAAGATCTGACTGGTTCCGTATCAAAACCACACCGCAGCCATAGGTTTGAAGCAGCCATTTATGCGCATCCCAACTTAAGCTGTCGGAATATTCAATTCCGGACAATATCTTTCTATATTGATCGGACAGTAACGCTGATGCTCCGAATGCTCCGTCCACATGCATCCACATCCCATATTCCTGACAGAGTCCGGCAATTTCCTGCATTGGATCTACACTTCCCGTATTTGTCGTTCCGGCAGAGGCAATCATGGCAAACGGCTTTTTTCCGCTTTCTACATCGTTCCGAATGGCGGCACGTAAAGATGAAATATCCATGCAAAAAGAAGAATCTGTTGAAACCATATGGATCTGATCTTTTCGGAATCCGATGATATGCAATCCTTTCGCCACCGAGGCATGGGTCTGGTCTGAAACATAGATGACTGCTCTGCTGCGATCAGCATAAGTCAGCTTCGCATCCCGTGCTGCTGTCAATGCAGTTAAATTCGCTATTGAACCACCGGAGACAAATAAACCGCCGCTTCTCTGGGGATATCCGACCAAGCCGCACATCCATCGTATCAGCTTCTTTTCAATGAGATCTGCAGCCGGGGCATTGATCTGACAGCTCGCATGAGGATTATACGCATTCGTCATGATATCTCCCATCCATGAAAGGAGAGAGGCTGTAGATGGAATACAGGAAAAACTGCGGGGATGCTGCTCTAAAATCGTATTGCCGTAAACATCCCGGAGCATTTCTGAATACACTTCCCGTACTGGGCGTCCATATTGTGGAATCGGCTGCATTTCTAAATGTTCCATGGTTTCCTTTTTAGAAGAGCTACAGACTGACTGCTCATGCAAATGATTATAAAAATTGACTGTCTGACCAACAAACTCTTGCATTAATTTCCTTACCTGTTTATTCAGCTCTTTCTTTTTTGAATCCATAATTTTTCACCTCTCCTAAACTTATTTTCCTATCCAAAGCAGATATGTCCTGAAGTACAGGACATATCCACCCGATTTATTTTTCTTCTTTCTTTGTCTCTCCTTCTGGAAAAATAATTTTATTTACAACAAAGAAAATCACCATAGACACACCGCCTGTAAGAACGGTTGTAATAATATTGTAAATAAAATCTGGCACACCAAGAGTT
>VSNK01000011.1 GCA_009774255.1 Faecalicatena sp. | reverse complement strand
CCTTTATGCACTTATTATATATAATAAGTGTACCGGATTCCTCGTATTTTGACTCAATGTTTCGGTTTTATTAAGGGATCTTTTTGTACGATCGCACAATGAAAAAGGAGGGCATATGGAGTATTCTGTATTATTATCGAAATTAAGAAAAAAAGGGTATGAGCCACAGGCCTACGGGAGAGAGAATCCCTCTCAGGATCTGTTGTCCGCCCGGATCTGGGAACCTGATCAGACCGCTTTTGATCCTGCCACACTTTATCTGAGCTCCGCCTCCCTGCTGCCTGACCCAAAGCTTACGGATTCCTTTACCATTTTTTGCTGTGGAGAGTCCGCGGACTTTTCCCGGTATGCCCGCAGTTCCTTTGCCGTGGTCTATTTTGGTGACTCCGTCTCCCAGGCCGCGCTGTTCAATACCGCTCTGGAGAGCCTGTCGGAACTCCAGGAGGTCACTGCCGGAATGCATCTTCTGGTGAATGCCCTGTTCTCCGGCAACGGACTGCAGTACCTCACGGACACGGCGGCCCGTCTTTTCGGCAACCCCATCTATGTGGTAGATCTTCAGCATAAATATCTGGCCATGTCGGCCGGGCTGGTCCCGGACAATGCATTTTTTAATGAGGAAAGCCGGTCCGGTTATATCAGCGAGCAGGGTGTGGCCGCCATCCGCGCCAACCGGCTGGACGAAAAGATCCGCAGGTCTAATACGGCCTATTATTGTTTCAATGATCTGGCACAAAAGGGGATGCTGGTAGATGCCGTCCGCATTCAGGAGATTGAAGTGGGCCATATTATGATGCTGGAATCAGAACATCCTTTCCGGGATTATGACGCGGATTTTTTTCATCGTTTTTCCAACCTCGTTTCCATGGAGCTGCAGAAGGACTCTGCCTATGCGAGAAACAAGGGTGTGATGTATTCCTATTTCCTCTCTGACCTCCTGACGAATCCGGGACAGGACGCGTCGAAGATCCGGCAGCGGCTGCGGCTGCTGGGCTACAATCTGAAGGAAACCTTTTATATCGTTGCCATTCCCCCCGCAGGGCACAGCACCTCCGACCTCCAGCTCAATGTGATCCTGGACTGCCTGATTCAGATTTTTTCGGGAAGTATTTACGTGATCTACGAAGATACGATCGTCTTTTTTATCAGCAGGGCGCTGTTTCAGAATCTCAGTGAATATGAGATGTCCCGGCTGTCGGATTATCTGTCCGCCAACCAACTGAAGGCCGGGATCAGCAATTTTTTCCGGCAGTTGGAGGACATGCCCTATTTTTATCAGCAGGCTGTGGACGCGGTAAGGCTGGGATTGAAGTTAAAGGATCCCTCGCCTGTCTATTACTACAGTGATTATTATGCGTATAAGATGCTGGAGACCGCGGAGAGCAGCGGGATCAATATCCGTTTTCTGATTCATCCCGGTCTGATGCGGCTTTATCTCTATGACCAGAAAAAAGGGACGGAGCTGATCGACACATTAAGGGAATATCTTCACCATCCCGGACAGACTTCCCTGGTGGCGAAGGATCTGCATATCCATAAGAATACCCTGCTTTACCGGCTTGGGAAGATCAAAGAATTGATCGGCTGCGGGCTCACGGAAGGGGAAGAATATATGAACATGAATTTTTCCATGATGATTATGAAATATCTGGGAATGATGTAAGGCACCTGCATTCTTTTCTTCCATCCTGTCAATCCCTGATTTTGATTTTTCAGGTATTTTACAAAAAGAGCCAGATTTTACAAGTATCTGGCTCTTTTTTGTACATAGATCAAGAAAACTGCCGCTCTACTGATTGATCTCCGTGATCAGGTTCTCCCTCAGCACCTCCTGTCCTGCCCACTCCACGGCCAGGACGCAGATCACCGCATTCAGCGCCAGCATCAGCACCAACGGCCAGACATTGATCCACGCCTCCGGCTGCAGATACCGATACACCCGTATCATAAAGTAATACAGCATTTTCTGCACAAAGAAATAAATCACCAGCATCAGCAGATCCGCGTAAATCCCATAACGCAGCCCCTCCTTGAGCAGCATCCTGCGAAACCCGGAATCGGTGATCCCCATCGCCCGCATGATCCCGAATTCATGACTCCTTGCCGCCACCAGATACCGCAGGCTGTTCACCAGATGTAGCAGGCTGATCACCAGCAGGATAGCCGCCACCAGGTAGAAGAAAAACAGCTTCTGATCCAGATACAGGTTCTGTGCCGCGATCACCGCGGTATAATCCTTCACCATCGCCTTCGGAACTCCTGCAAGACATTTGCGGATTGCCTCCGACACGGTGGCTGCGTCCGCGTTTTTCTCTAATTCAATTCCGATATTGTGGCATCCCTTCACCCCGAAATATTGTTCCATCTGCTCCCGGGTCATGATCAGATCCACGCAGTCCGTTCCATTGTCTCCGATATACTGCTCCGTCCGCGCAAGCGGCCTCGCGGCAAGCGCGCACACGGTAAATTCCTGCTCCCGGTACCACGCTTCCTCTCCCTGGAACCGCAGTGCTTCGGCAGGCACTCCCGTATCCTTCGGCGCCTTCACCTGAATCACATCCCCGGCCTGAATGTCGATTCCGTCATAGGTTCCCTGTCCGCCCATAATGGTCTTGAAAATGATCTGGTTGTCTCTGCGCATCTGCTCCGGATTCACGGCTCCCTCCAGCAGATACTCCCCAAGCTGTTCCAGCATTTCATCATCATAGCCGTAGATATTTACTTTCAGCCGGTAGTCTCCATCCCCCTCGATGGTTGCCAGGCCATTGTATTTTTCCATCATCACCGGATCCGGTTCCTGGTCGTCCTCCGGGTCGGTCTCCGCAAAATAAGACGTCCAGACCAACGTATTGTCATACAGCGGGATCTCCCCCAGCATATAGCGCATCGCCGCGGCTGAGCGGATTCCCGGGAGCTTCCGGATTTCCTCCACCATGCTTTGCGGGATCATATCCGAAAGCATATCTGAATCCACAAATACCTGGATATCTGATCTCAGACCGTCATCGGCAGCGAACGTAAGCTCATTGTTGATTCTCGTATTCTGCGCCGTAAATGTGGCTCCCAGGAAAATGATCCCTCCCACGGACAATGACAATATCATCCCCGCAAACGCGCCTTTTCTTCCGTACATAAATTTTTTCGTCAAAACATCCGTCAGGCTGGCATGACGCAGGCTGTAGATTTTCCGGCTCCTTTTCTGCCCGTAATCCTTCCCCATCATCTGAATCCAGGACAGCTTTTGCATCCGCCGTACCAGAACTGCGCTGATCAAAGCCAGGAACAGCAGCAGAAAAACAGCTCCGCCCAGCACAACCTTCAGATCCGGACGGAACTTCCCGATCTCCCCGATCACACGGATATCTACCGCCTCTGCCTCACCATGCAGATGTATGTTATGCACACCGCCTCCCGGAACACCTACAAAGATCCTGCCGATCTTCTCGTAGACCAGTATCCCGGCTCCATTTCCCAGCAGGCATCCCAAAGGATATCCTGCCGCAAAGATCATACACACTTCCATCATCAGAACAGCAAAGGTGCGTCTCTCGCTCATCCCCAGTGTCTGCATGACGCTGTACTGCGACATACGGCGCAATACGGAGATCTGGAACAGGCTATAGATAATAAACGCCGCAAACACCCCCAACGCCGCCAGGATCAGCCCGTTGGTCAGTCTTCCTCCGTCATTGTAATATGCGTAGAGATAAGGAAGTCCCAGCTCTTTATTGGAAAGCGCATCCCTCACCACGTTCAGAACGTATCCCGGTGAATCGCCGCCCACATAGAATACAAGGTCATTATTCCGACGGATACGTTCGATATCAATCCCGAACCGCCTCTCAAGCGCACTGATCTGCCGTACGACCGGCCTGTTTTCCCTGAATTTCAGATACAGAAAGGTTCCGTTCTTCCCATAGTCCACCTGCCTGCTCACATACACATGCATGTAGGACTCCTGCCCTTCCACTCCCCCGTCCAGGATTCCGCACAGACGAAATGTCTCACCGTCCAGCTCCACCTCGCTGCCGATCCTGGCCTTAACCCCAAGATTCTGCAGCGTATACTCATCCATGGCCGCCTCCCCTGCTTCTTTTGGGTAATCCCCCTCCAGCAGCCTGCGTCCCATCATGGCCATATACTCATCTGAAGCATAGACGATCTCCACCTTCTTCGGCTCTTCGATCACCTTTCGCACAATGGATATTCCCGCACGCTCCACCTCGTAGCCGGAACCCTGTCTTTCCTTCAGTATCGCATCCGCTTCCGCTTCATCTGTCAGAAAATAATAGTGCCAGTCTCCGTAATCCTCCCTCGCCTTCTCCTGGTTCCTGACCGTACCGCTGTGGAGAAGCGATCCGATCCCCGCCAGCAGCGCCGCCGAAAGCAGAATTCCCAAAAATAAGGAAAAAGTCTGCTTCTTATAATATCTCAGATAAGAAAATGATAATCTCAAGATTTCCCTCATTTCCGCTCACCGCCTTCCAGTTCCGCACCATAACCATCACCTGTAATCTGTCCGGCTTCCTCTTCCGGATTATAACCACTGCCCGCCATCTGTCCGGCTTCCTCTTCCGAGTTATAACCACTGCCCGCCATCTGTCCGCTTTCCTCTCCCGAACTCCGGCTTCCGCTCACAATCTGCCCGTCTTCGATGCGGATGATCCGGTCGCAGGTCTGCGCGATCGCTTCATTATGAGTGACCATCAGAATCGTCTGGTTATATTTCCGGCTGCTGTTCTTCAGCAGCCCCATGACCTCCACCGTCGTCCTGGAGTCCAGATTCCCCGTAGGCTCGTCGGCGAGAATGACCGCAGGCTTGTTCGCCAGCGCCCTTGCCAGTGCCGCCCTCTGCTGCTGTCCTCCCGAAAGCTCATTGGGATATTTCTTCCGCTTTTCCCACAGCCCCAATTCTCTCAGCAGTTCTTCAATATACTTGTGATCCACATGCTTTCCCCTGTCAAATGTCACCGGCAGCACTACATTATCATATACATTCAGCACCGGCATCAGGCTGTAATTCTGAAACACGAACCCGATATTCCTCCTGCGGAAGATCGTCAGGCTCTTCCGGTCCAATTCCGCGATATCCCGCCCCCGGATCCGGATTCTCCCCCCGGTCGGGTGGTCCAGCCCTCCCAGCAGATTCAACAGCGAGCTCTTGCCCGAACCCGATGTTCCAACAATCGCCAGAAATTCCCCCTGCTCCACGGAAAAACTCACCTTATTCAGCGCACGGACCGCATTCTCCCCCTCTCCATATACCTTTTCAATCTCCTGCACACACAGCACATCCATTTTTTTACCACTCCTCCTGCCTTCTATCTCTGGCTTCTGCTCCGTTTCATATCTTATTCACTCAAAGTCTCATGCGGCAGCTTCCAGATATTGCAGCAAACATATCTGCCTAACTTATTGCTTTGAGGGAATAACTATATATTAGCAGGCATTTCTTACAAATTTCTATACAGTTCCGAAGTTAGTTCTTACAATTCCGTAAGGAGTTGTAGAAAAATAAAGAGCATAAAGCCCTTAGTATAAGTATACAGTAAAGACTTTACACTCTGATTATGGTTAATCGATATTTAATAGTGGCTTTTGATATAGCTTTCTCTCAATGCATTTCTTTTCGAATGCGATTTTAGATTTCAGTTTTTCATACCCACCGTCTTGATCTGCTCTTTCCAAACGCTCCAGCAGATCCAAAATATCCAACAGATTCACGTTCAGTTCCTTTTCTGCTGACATAAAATCTCCTCCCTTGTATGAAACTGAATGAAAATATATCATCTTCTTTCACAAGCTCAAAAAAATTTTGGTCACAAATTTAACAAGCCTTGTGAAAGCCTGAGTAAGTCTTTATTCACGGTTCCCTGAGCAAAAACACCGAAAAACAGCTCCCTTTCCCATACTCGGACTCCACATTCAGATACCCCTTCTCCTTTTCCAGTATCATCTTTGAAAGGTAAAGCCCGATCCCGGAGCCTTCCACGTTCTCCGCATCTTTTCCCCGATAGAACCGCTGAAAGATCTCCGTCATCTCTTCCCTGCGGATCCCGATCCCGTTATCCCGGATCCGGATCTGTGCATACATCTCGAACTCCCTGCAGCTAATAACGATTTCTCCCCCAGGCTTTGTATATTTCACCGCATTTTCCAGGAGATTTGCAAATACCTCCGCAGTCCATCTGCGGTTATGCCAAAGTCTCTGATCCTCGAAGGGTTCCATCCGTACCGCGATTCCTTTTTTCTCCGCCTTTTCATACACTGTGTTCAAAGCATCCAGAAGCGTCTCCCTGACAGAGCACGCCTCTGCCTCAAAGGAAATCACATTCTGCTCCAGCTTCATCATCTTGAATAAAGACTGCAGGATCCAGTCGATTTTTTCCGACTGCACCCGCATTTTTTTCAAAAAACGCTTCTGCTCTTTGGCGCCTGCATCCCCTGTATCCAGGATTTCCTCATACATCATCAGATTCGCGAGAGGTGTCTTCAATTGATGGGACATATTGGAGATCAGACTCTTCACCTGCTCCTTTTCCTTCTCCGCATGGGAGACCTCCAGTTCCAGCATCTCCTGCACACGCCTCGCCTTCGCCGCAAGCGCCGACAGCCTCCCCTCCCGGATATCCGACTGCGTGATCTCTTCCCGGTTCAGCACCTCATCCAACATCTGGTCGATCACACGGTACGTCCTCCGGTTCTGCAGATACAGGATCACCGCCACCATGATTCCCGCGGCCCCGAGCACCCCGCCTGCTATCCATAACCCGGCCATACATTCCATCCCCTTCCCGGCTGACTGTCCCCAATATGACTCGGCTATATCTGCTCAGTAACCCTCGCAGATACGCCTGCCATCCTGTCCTGAGCAGTTACTTCAAGCTATTCTTCTCTCCAGATATACCCAATCCCATGCACCGTCTTAAGCCTCTGCGGCCGCGAGGGATCCTCCTCGATCTTCATCCGAATCCTCCGCACATGCACGGACACCGTATTCTCATCCACGAACTTCCCGTCCGCGTCCCAGATGCGCTCCAGGATCTGTTCCTTCGACAGCACCCTGTTCTTATTTTCCAGAAAATACAGCAGCAGTTTGTATTCCAGCTTGCTGAATAAAACCTCTTCCCCGTCCTTATATACCTTCCAGTGATCCGTATCCACCATGATCCCGCCGGAGACAAGCCTCTGCCCTTTCTTGCCACGGCCCGTCAGCTTTTTGATCCGCGCCTTCAATACCGCTATGGAAAATGGTTTCGACATATAGTCATCCACGCCCAGCTCCAGAGCCCGCACCTCGTCGATCTCTGAATCCCGGGCCGTCAGCATCAGCAGCGGGACGTCGCTCCAACTGCGCACCTCCCTGCACAGGTCAAATCCATTCCCATCCGGCAGGTTGCAGTCCAGAAGAATCAGATCATATACATTTTTCCGGATCAGCTCCAGCCCGTCACGCTTCGTTTCCGCCTGATCCGTGTGATATCCTTCCGCATTCAGGGAAAACGCAAGTCCCTCCTGCAGATCCTGGTCGTCCTCAATAATCAGTAGTTTCACATTATATCTCCTGTATTTTTACTTTACATTGCCGATGACATCCTGTCAAGAGTATGACTTGAGCCCGTGATAAGGAATGTCCCCCCCAAACAGATCCAGCGCGCTCCCGCGTGTAAATGCCAGGGTTCCCCGGCTGATGCTGCGGAACTTGTCCAGCTCGGCCATGCTGCCGGTCCCCCGGCATAGGTCATCTTCGTTCCGTTCCACGACGCGAGCAGACTCACAAGTTCCTCCTCAACTCCGGCAGACCTGCCCTCCGCATCCACCCCATGGATCAGAAATTCATCACATTCTCCTGCCAGCATTTCCAGTATCTCCTGATTCAACTTTACCTTCGTAAATGTCTGCCAGCGGTTCGTCACAATATAATATTCCCCGCCGCGCTTCCGGCAGCTTAAGTCCAGCACAATATGTTCCCGTCCTACTGCCCGTTTCAGTTTTTCCAGATGATCCCTCTGAAATGTCCCGTTTTGAAACACATAAGAGGTCACAATCACATGACTGGCACCCGCATCCAGGAAGACACCCGCGTTTTCCGCCGTGATGCCGCCCCCGAGCTGCAGACCTCCGGGATACTCCCGCAGCGCCGAAAATGCTTGCTTTCTATTAGGCTCATAGTAGGGGGAATCCTTCGCGTTTAATAAGATCACATGCCCACCTTCCAGTCCGTCCTTCCGGTACAGCTTTGCGTAATAAGCCGCATCCAGCTCTGAGGAAAAATTTGTCTCTGCCTGATCCCCCTGATCCGTAAGGCTTCCTCCTACGATTTGTTTTACTTTTCCATTATGTATATCAATGCATGGTCTGAACTTCATTCTGCTACTCCATCCTTTGTAATGAACTGTTGATATTTCACGCGGCAAATTGACTGCCTGCCGCTTCTTTTCTGCCAATAGTAAAGAATTGTATGAAAAGGAGCCGTACTGCATTTTCCGGCTCCCTTGTCATTCTTTATATCTGTTTTTACCGATTGTTCGTATCATTCACATTGTTATCGTCTGTCATATCATCAATGCCGTCCCGCACATCATCAATCGCATCGTCAATCACACCGTCCCCGTCATTTCTGCCGGTTCCGTTATTCGTTCCGGTTCCATTGCTGTTTCCGGTTCCGTTATTGCTTCCGGTTCCCGTGTTTCCATTGGTTCCGTTATTCTTGTTGGTGCTGCTGCCGTTGTTATTATTATTCGTGCTGCCATTATTTCCCGTGGTTCCGTTATTGTTTCCGCCGGTGGCATCATTCATACTGTTGTTTTCCGTTCCTGTCTGATCCGCGCCGTTGGTGTCATTTCTGTTCCCGCAGGCAGTCATACTTCCGATCACGCCTGAGCAAACCATTAATAATAGAAGCTTCCTATATTTTTTCATAGTTTTCTCTCCCTTTCAAAAAATATTTTTCATACATGTAATATCTACAAATTGCCAAATATTATGTATGGAAATTTTTTCCAGGGAGAATAAAGAATCTCGATTGCAACACTCGTTCCTGAGGCGGCCGCGTCGCTATGTTCACCGCTTTTCTTTGATCTCACCGCTCCGATATGCCGCCAGAAGCACTTCCAGATCCGAAATCTGCTCCTTCAGCTCCTTGCCTGCATCCGTATCTCCCACAAGCCGCCGCTCCATGACACGCTTAATGATCATGCTTTCCGAATGGATATCGCTTTCTTTCTCGATCGCGGCCTCCGTGGATTCAAAGGGTTCATGAGCCACCAGGCGCAGCCCGTAGGAATTATAGATCAGCGTATAGCCGGCGATTCCTGTCTCCTTCTGGTACGCCTTGGAAAATCCGCCGTCAATAACCATCACCTTTCCATTACATTTGACCGGGCTTTCCCCGTTCTTGCGCTTCACCGGAACATGTCCGTTCACGATATAAGACTCTTCCGGCGACAGGCCGAATTCGCGCATGACATTATCGATCACATCTTCATTTTCCAGCAGCTTATAATAAGGGTTCTTATTTTCCAGATGCGTCTCCTTTTCCGCCAGAAAATACCTCTCGAACGTAGCCATCTTATCCTTACCGAACAGCGGCGAATCTGGGCTCAGCCAGATATACCACATGATATCCTTTCCATTCTCCCGCGCCTGCTCGTCCAGCGCGAAGAAACCTTTTCGCACATAGCGGTCCAGTGCGTCATACAGGGAGCGTCCCTTGAACGTCTTCCCGAACAGCGTCACTTCCTTTAAGCTTCCATCCTCATTCAAAGGCACACATCCATGATAGAGCAGATTGTCATTGTGTACCTTGTACAAATTTCCTTTTGTCAGAAGCAGCCGCATATGCTCCTGCAGCTTCTCACATCCAAGAAATGCCCGTTCCAGGCGCTCCATCACTTCCTCTTCTTCCTCGGACAGCGCATACGGATTCTTCGGATCAATGGTCGGGAAATTCATGTCCAGCATGTGGTATTCCTTTCCGTCAAGCGAGATCGTGCCCTTCTCATAATCAATCCGATGAAGCAGCGCCCTCTCTTCCAGATGGAATCCCTTCTGACGCCGGATGATCTGTCCCTCCACCTTGAACTGGATTATGGAAATCGCCTTGTGGATCCGCAGGTTCATCTCCTTTTCCGCCTTGCTGATCGTATTGTCCTGTCCTTTCAGCGCAAAGCAGCTGCAGGGATCATTTTCATATACACGCATAGCAAATGTAGCCAGAGGAAGAAGGTTAATCCCGTACCCGTCCTCCAGGATGTCCAGATTCCCATACCGCGCACAGATTCGAATCGCATTGGCAATACAGCCCCGCTGCCCTGCCGCTGCGCCCATCCAGAGCACATCATGATTCCCCCACTGGATATCCAGAGAATGATAATTCATCAGCTTGTCCATGATAATATGCGGCCCCGGCCCCCGGTCATAGATATCCCCCACGATGTGAAGATGATCCACGACCAGACGCTGGATCAGCGTGGAAATAGCCGTGATAAACCCTTCCGCCCTTCCGATCCGGATCATGGTCATGATAATTTCATTGTAATAAGATTCCTTGTCATTGACCTCCGCCTTTTCCGTGATCAGCTCCTCTATGACATAAGAAAAATCCTTCGGCAGGGCCTTGCGCACCTTGGAACGGGTATACTTGCTTGCCGCGCGCTTGCTGACTTCGATCAGCCGGTACAGGTTGACCTTATACCAGTCCTCCATATTATCCTCAGTCTTTTTTACATTGGCCATCTTCTCTCTCGGATAATAGATCAGCGTCGCCAGCGACCTCTTTTCCTTTGTGCTCAGCGTGTTGCCGAACACCTCGTCAATCTTGCGGCGGACAGACCCCGAGCCATTCTTCAGGACATGGGCAAATGCCTCGTATTCGCCGTGTACATCGGTGAGAAAATGCTCTGTCCCCTTGGGCAGGTTTAGGATCGCCTGTAAATTAATAATCTCCGTTGACGCCGTCGCGATCGTCGGATACAGATCCGACAGACGTTCCAAATATCTTGTTTCCAGATTCTTCATAAAAAGTACCTCATATCTTATAATTGATGTATCTGCTCAGTACCTTCACAGATACGCCTGCTGCCATTTTGAACAGTTACTAAAACTGAATCACATCCCCCATATCATACATTCCGGCCGGCTTGCCTGCCAAAAACTTCGCCGCCTCCACGGCGCCTTTGCCAAATACACTTCTGGAAAAGGCCGTATGCTTAAACTCGATCACCTCGTCTACACCAGCGAATATCACGTCGTGCTCGCCTACGATCGTGCCTCCCCGGATGGCGGAGATCCCGATCTCTTTCTTTTCCCGCTTCCGGCGCACCTGGCTCCGGTCATACATATAATGGTATTCCCCGCCCAGCGCGTCATTGATGGAATCTGCAAGTGCCAGCGCCGTGCCGCTGGGCGCATCCAGCTTCTGGTTGTGATGACGCTCCACAAGCTCCATATCATATCCTGCCGGTGCAAGCACCTTTGCGGCATCCTTCAAAAGTTTCAGCAGCAGATTAATTCCCATAGACATATTCGCAGATTTCAGAATGGCCACTTTTTCGGAGGCATCCGCGATCTTCTGCAGCTGCTCCTCCGAATACCCGGTAGAACAAAGGATCACCGGAACCTGCTTTTCCACACAGTAGTCCAGCACACTCTCCAGCGCCGACGCCGTAGAAAAATCGATCACCACATCCACGTCCACATCACACTGATCCAAAGAATCAAATACCGGATAAGGATTCTGGATTTCCTGACGGGTATCCACTCCGGCCGCAATAGTGAGCTGTGCGTCTTCCTTCACCAGACCGGTAATCACCTGGCCCATCCTTCCGTTACATCCATTCATTAAAACATTTATCATTATGTTGTTCCTCCTTGTGTCATATGAATAAAGGATATCATATTTGAGAAGATTCCTCAATAAATGATATCCCTTTAACAAACATTTTTGTTACAGTTCACTGGCCAGGGTCTCAAAAATTCGGTTCGCCACCTCTACCCTGTTTTGTTCCGTAACTTTTACAAATCCAAACATACAGGCTATATTGATTACCTCATCATCCGGATTGTAGAAAAAATCCTTCCCCTGAAATAATATGAAACGCAGGACATCTCTAAGTTGCGGATATGCATCCAGCTTCTCCATCAATGAAACAAACAATGTATCCCTCTCCGTTATCAGGATATTGACCGCTTTTAAAATCCCTTCCTTTGTCCACACATCTTTTTCGTCTGAAAATAAGCCTTCCTGCACAAGACGTTCATCCATCAATTTACAAATACGCGAAACCAGATATGGATATCCTGATGTATAATCATAGATTACGGACGCCAGTACGCCTGTATCCATTCCCGTTTTATGGTCTGCCTCAAGGCGGATATGGGGAAATTATTTAACGTGAATGCAGCCTGTATACAGGAATTGCATTATATGGTAGATATATCGGACAAATTAGAAAAAATCAAATCTATGGTTGACGCGGGGCAGTATTTTACGATCAACCGGGCAAGACAGTATATTTATTGCCATTTTAACATTACGGCTATGGTCTGTAAATACCCAGTTGACATCATGTCATTGTATGGTTACTGTTCACCGAGACAGAAGCATTAAAGGCGCTAGCCGAAATACTGGGGATCAAGTTTCCGGTGAAAAAAGAAAAGGCTGAATAATCAGCCGGATACGCAGTATTCCTTGTATTTGTAATGATAAGCTGCTCTCTTATGTCAGCCACCAGTCTCCATTTGGAAAAAGTGTCAGAGTTCCAATCTCTTCTGAAATAACATTTCCCTGAAAATCTTTTACGATCAGTTTTTCGTAATACTTGTATTGATCCGTGATACGCTCATTTTCAATCCCTTCTTCCACCCATGCATTGAGATACAGCCTTCCTTTTTCGATACAGACAATACTTTCATTCGTTTCCAACGGGCACTCAAACCGCACCGGATAATATCCGGCAAGCTGTCTCTCCTGGCTGACGACATATATTTGGTCGCCAGCCACCAGGCACAAATTATAAAGGCTGATATCTTTCATGCTAAGCCTGCAGACACACTCACAGCTTTTTTCCGGAAGATATTTGAACAAAAGAACTTCCTTCCGGTTAAAATCCCCCTGCAAAAAATAGATAAAAGCATCAAAATACACAGGATTTCCATAGCATACATTTCTTTTTTTATCAAATGGAACAGAGACCACCCCGGTATCGAAATCCAGGAAATGGATCGTTGCCCCCTGATATCCTCCTGCGCTTTCCCAATCCGGAATTTCATAAAACTCTTCTGAATCACTGTGCCCAAACCCATAACGATTCTGCCCCGGTACCAATTCATAATACATGCCGGCAACGCTGCCGCACCTCTTTACATCCATATCCTGATCCTTCCAAATTTATACTCACGGCCGATGAAATCTGCCGTGCCGTATATGCGCGATCCTGTTCTGAGCACCTCATCCTTTCTGATCCTCAACCACCAGCTGCTCCGCACACTTCTCGGCACCCGCGTATCCAAAGTACCGAAGCTGGATGCCGTACTGCCTGGTGAGTTTCAAGATGTTCCCATACTGCGTGTGACTGATACAGTTGCTCTGAATCCATACCACATCCGCATTCCTGACCAGCTCCGGATGAAAAGCGTAGTTGCTGACATCCACAAACCTGACTCCCGGAAGCATCGGTCTGATGGCTTTTAGCCAGCCCTCATGCCCGCCGAATACAACCGTGCGCCTGGCAGTCTCATACGGATAAGCAATCTGTGTGCCAACCTTCTCCCGCCTCGCCCGTTCATCGGCAGACTCATCCGCATGAAATACAATCTCCCTGAGATCTGCAAGCTCCCTGTGCTCTAATCTCAGCGCCTTCAGTTCATGCTCGTATTTCGCCCGCTCATTGTTTGCCTCCTGCCGGGTCACTGCCAGGGCATTCCGCAGACTTTTCAGTTGTTTCTTTGCGGCCTCAAGCTCTGCCTGCAGCTTTTCTTCCGTCACTGTCCCTTCCGCCGATGCCCGTTCTTCAGCCGCGGGTTTCTTTTTCCTCCGATCATCTTCTGTGACAGAATTCTCTCCGCCTGTCTGCCCCGTCACCTTTCCCCAGTATCCGCCAAGCCTGGCCGTCGTATTTGCTTTGGCAGTCTTCGACTTTTCAACCGGGATAAGCTCTTCTTCCTCCGCTTCCTCATCATGATCCTGGAAATCCCAACCTGTAAATATCTGCTGCTTAGCCTGAAATTCTGTGAGAAACAGAATCTCTGCCATATCCGTAATCTTCTGCGCCGTATCCGCATCCATGCCCTCGGATACAAACTGTTCCCTCTCATTCTCAAACGGGTGAAGCCCCGCAGGAACGATTCCCCTGCAAAGATCGTAGACGATTTGCGCAAGGTTTCTCCCATTGTGTTTCTCATGGTAGTAATCAACCGGATCAGGGATCGGCTTTCTGTCCAGCCAGCCGTTATAGTTGTACTGCAGGCCGCTGTACCAGGAATCCCAGTCATCGTCATCCCAACCCTCACGCTCCGCATGCCATGGCAGCATACGGAGGACGAAAAGCATCAATGATGAGCCCGAACGCATAAGCCAAGGCGCATCATCCCCCGTATCAATCAGATAGAAAAGCGCGAAGCAGAACTCATAAGGATCAGAAACCGTAAAGTCTGCAAGTGCCTCCGCAACTTCTCTGCTGCGCGACTCCCGCCTTATGGCCTTTCGATCCATCTGCAGGTATCTGTCGAAGTTGATCGTGTATTCGTGTTCCTGTTCCGTCAGTCCCTGCATCTTCATCGCAGCCTCTAATTCACCGCCTCCGATACCGCCTAAGCCGCCGAGACCTGGCAAGCCCGCCGCCTTGCGGCTTCCGCTTCCGGAGGATGGTTTGGCCAATGGCGCAGCAAACGGCGCCGCAGGTGCCCCTGCAAACGAGAAGCCCTGCATATTCTGAAACTCTTGAATGGATTGCCTCAGCACCTTGTCATAGTATGCCTGGCCTTTCATATTCCGCGTGACAAGCTCCCATAATTTTGTCTTAAAGTTTTTGCACGCAGCTTCCACCGCATCCTCCGGCAGCAGCTTCAGCAGTTCGGTATAAGTCTTTCCGGGTTTCTTTCCTTTGGCATTCTCCTCCAGGATAACAACATCCCGCCCTGGCTGTTCTGAGTATCGCCTTGTAATGACATGAACCACCGATTGGAGCAGATCATTGGAGTAACAGGGATGAAAGAAATCCACAGGCAAATACCAGGCATCCCAATCGTCTCCGATATCCGGCAATATCTTATACGCCTCGGGCATCTTTCCCGCAGCCCTCAGCTTGTCCAGGATCCAAAGCGCCGCGCCGATCCGAAGATCGCAGTCATCATCCAGATGATTGTAATTGTTGAATGGGATCAACTCATTCTTCGTGAAGGCTTCCACAACGGATTGTAAGCCGAAGGTCTTGAACTCTTCCTCCGCCCTGTCAAGGCAGCTGAGTATTGCTTTCTGCCTTCTGGTGCCGTAAATCCCGCCCAGATACGGCTCCTTATCCTCACCGATCAATCCGGCAGCCAGTGCCATCTTCTCGCATTCCGATTCCACAAATCGTTTCTTCTTATTTGGTGTACTGTAATCCGGTGATTGTAACAAATCCATAATCATGCTCCCTTCTATATTCTTATACTCACGGCGTTGTCCTTCTTCATTTCCAAAAGAATGAAATACGTAATACGTATCACAGGGATATCATCTTCCATGGCATCTCTTGTATTTCTTACCACTTCCACAAGGGCATGGATCGTTCCTTCCAACCTTAATCATCCGACGCTCACCATACTGTCCGATCGTGGCGAAGGAGTCCAGGCTGCCGTAATCCACGTTTACGCCCATTTCAGTAAGTTCCGGCTCCATGCCTTTCAGCATCCTGGCAAATGATACGGAGCCTGGAACGATTGTAGGCGCTCCCTGTTTCTTCGGCATTTTCTTAATCAATTCTTCCGGCGGCCATCCCTTACGCGCTCTCAGGTTTATATTGTTTAAAAATCCATACACGGCAGGCATCATGGTCTTGAAGTCATCTGAAGTTGATACCGATACCGCCTTATCAGCCGCAATCTCGATTCCTTCTCGATCATCTGACACCGCCAACATTCCGTTCACAACGGCGTTTGCTGCCTCCGTCGCGTCCATCTTGTCCGAGGAAACCTGCGGCCACAGTAGTTTCAAATACTCAGGATCACCGCCGCGACGCTTAATCTCGTCTTCCAGCCCGGCCATGCCGGGTGTCCTGATGTATCCCTCATTCACCAGCTGTCTGATCTGTTCCTCTGTCGGAATCCAATATCCCTGATCAGCCACGATCGACTGCTCTTTTCTCATTGTTTTCAGCTCAGCCGGGTCAAAATGAAGGCTCGCATACGGATTCCCTTTCTTATCCACTTCCCTGAGCAGTTCCAGCGTTTCCCCCTCTGTGACAATCATGGGTGTAAACATTTCTCCGTCATAGTCCATCATAAGGGCGTTGAAATCGCAGCTTTCTATATCCTCTATCCCCAGCCTGACACCCTTCGTCGAATACTTCGTGTTGTAGAGTTTCAGAAGCACCTCCCGCGGGAACTCACCATACAAAAATTCACCTGCCGTCACGCAGGTTTCCAGCCATGTCTTGTCCATTTAAAAATCATCCTTTCTGCATTAGACATTTATCCGGCATAATCAGTTTCAATATTTCGCTCGTTTGATTACAAGATGCAAAAATAGCGTAGCATGATTTAAGATATAATACAATCATTTTTTCAAATATAGCAAATTACCCGACATATGTTACAGTCCGCGGCCGGTTAGGCCGTGAACAGTAACCATGATTTTTTGGCATATTTCTTTTTGGATTTTTTGTAGTGGCAAATAATATGAATTTGTGTTATCCTATTACATAGAGAAATCATTGCTGTGTGGACAGAATGTATGGAGGGAAAATTTTGAAGATTTATCTGGATATGTGCTGTTATAACAGACCATATGATGAGCAGTCACAATTGAAGGTAGCCATGGAAACACAATCCAAACTATATATTCAAAATCTGATAAAAGAAAAGCGGCTGGAATTGATCACATCATATATGTTAAGATATGAATGCAGCAATAACCCATTTGAGATGCGGCGTAATACAATTCTTGACTTTATTCATAAAAATACATTTGCATATGTTGGAGAAGAGCGTAAGGAAGATATTGAAGTAAAAGCTACTGAAATTATGCGAACCGGGGTTAAATTCAAGGATGCATGCCATGTTGCGTCAGCAATATATGCAGGATGCGAGTATTTCATATCTACAGATATGCGTTTGCTTAAATACAAAACGGATGAAATCAAAATGGTTACACCAATTGAATTTGTTACAGAAATGGAGAGTGAATAAAATGACCGCAAGTACTGCTGAGATTATGAACAGGGGCATGAAATGCTTAACCGAACAGATGGGGATAGTCGAAGCCGAGCGCTTCATTTCAATTATCATTCGGGAAAAATTTGATTATACAAAATGGCAGAGAGAATATTTTGATGCTAAAACACCGGAAGAGATCAGCAGAGAGGCTTCCCAATACGAACAGTCTCATCCATTTACAGGAAATGCGATCAGACTTTGAATGATTCACACACAGGCACTTCCATACATCTGCTCAACAGCACTCAAGGGAGACATTGACCATCCAACGTCTCCCATTCCATTACTTGGCCGCGACAATTACGGAAAAATTTTGATAACAATAGATACATTTTACAATTTCAAAGTTACATTTTTTCAGCATATCCATTTCTTGTTCAACCGAACATTCCCGGTCTAATTTTCTGCGTTCTTTCCATAACTC
Organism: Faecalicatena sp.; assembly: GCA_009774255.1. Lineage (GTDB taxonomy): Bacteria > Bacillota > Clostridia > Lachnospirales > Lachnospiraceae > Schaedlerella. The sequence goes on along the minus strand of VSNK01000011.1, from coordinate 29,831 downwards.
TATGTCTTTATCCGTCAATCCACTGCCTGCTATATGCCTTTCCCAGGAAGAATTGAACCAATGATTCATCCTGGGATTTTCCGCACAAAACTGATCATAATTGACCAATAAGCCTCCGGCCGGCAGTCTGTCATATATTCTTGAAAATAATTTTACCTTATCCTCATCTTTTAAATGGTGAATGGACAGAGCAGAGATGACCATATCAAACATAACATCCGGCAATTTCTCATTGTAATTCATGATCTGATACGATATGCTTTCAATACCGTCAAATCTTTTTCGGGCAACATTGAGCATCTCATCTGCAATATCCACAAGAATATATTCGGAATCAGGGCATTGCTGATACCAAAAATAAGTTAATAATCCGGTTCCTGCCCCTAAGTCAATCATCCGCTTTGGCTTTTCAATGTTTGAAGCGATGAATCTTGTCGTACTCTCGTAGAAATCATGGAAGCAGGGAATAAATTTCCTGCGGTTGCCGTCATATTCTTCCGCGATTAAATTAAACTGCTTCTCTATTTCCATCTATTTTCCTCCGCAGCCATGGGGGTTCTCTCCACAATTGTGGCCTTCCCCATGATGTCCGTGATGGTCGCAGTGAACATCCGGGTCAAACTCCAGTTTCCCGGCAAGAAGGGCTTCCACCGCCTCGTCCGCGCTGCCGGATACACCGCCGTAGAGCCGGATTCCCGCTTCCGCAAGTGCATTTTGGGCACCTGCGCCGATCCCGCCGCAGATCAGCGTGTCCACCTTCCATGCGGAAAGCATCCCTGCCAGCGCGCCGTGTCCGTTTCCATTTGTATCGACAACCTGTGCTTCGACGATCTTCCCATCCTCGATCTCATAAAGCTTAAACTGCTCCGTATGTCCAAAATGTTGGAATACATTTCCGTTTTCATAAGTAACTGCAATCTTCATTTTTTTGTTTTCCTCCTTTTTCAATCCGGCAGTATCCGGCAAACCGGATTCCTGTCCGGCTCTGCCGCATTTTTTTCCGCAGCATCTCCATGCCGAACCGTCACAGAGTGCATAATTGCCGCCGGAAATACAAAGTGTCTTCCCGTTGACCAGACAATCCGCGATTTTTGATCTGGCCCGTTCGTACATTTCCGTGACCGTAGTGCGGGATATCCCCATCTGTCTTGCACACTGCTCGTGGGTTCTCTTTTCATGGTCAATCAGCCGGACCGCCTCGAATTCATCCACTGTCAGAAAAATCTGCTCCGGACTCTTCGCCCCGCAGGGAGCAAAGCTGTCATATTTGGGTTCAAAACAAATTCTTCTGCACCGCACCGGTCTTGCCATGTACCCACCTCCATTTCCGACATATGACGATAATATAATAGCACAACCGTCCACGAAATACAAGAAAAAATAAAGTGTAAGCAACATGTTTGTTAAGTTTGGGGTTACGCCTTGCACGTTGCTGCAAGGCATCCGGCCTATAAAGCTGCGGTTTCAGGCATCCAGCCCGTCTACACTCCGTTCCGGTCCGTCCTAAACAAGCGTCACAGGCGCTTGGGACCGCCGTCAGGCGACCTTTCAATGGGCTGGAAGCGTAACCGATTTACTCTTCCTCCGGACACTCCAGCTTGCTTACGGATACCTCATACGCAGTCCGTGTCTCCGTTTCTGTGTCCGATAATTTTTTCACATAATCCCTGCTCTGAATTCTTCCCAGGATCCGCACATGCTCTCCCACTTCAAAGCCGGACGCATAGCGCGCGTTCCTGCCCCAGCAGATACAGGGGATATAATCCGACTTCCCATAGGGCCTGTTCACGGCAAGCAAAAGATCCGCGATTTCCCTTCCCAGCGGCGTTTTCCGGTATATGGGCTTTTTGCAGATATAGCCCTCCAGAAGGATATGGTTCGTCTTTGCCCCGTCCAGTTCCTCCTCAATGAACTCCGCCTCCCGGACGAATACGGACAGCACCAGGCGGTTCTTCTGCTCCTCATGCCTGTTATAGGAGCGGAACTGCCCGGATACCATGATGAATTCTCCGGTATAATTCTGTGTCACATCAATCAGTCTCTCTGAGATCATCAGCGGGATCCGGTCTTCGGAATTGCTCAGGCGCCGCACCAGCACGTCTACCATGTAAAATCCTTCTCCAAAGACTTCATGGCTGTATGTAAATCCAGATGCCACCTCACCCATGATCGTTACCTGGTTGTTTTCAATAATCTTATCTGACATAATTTATAGGTCTCCCTTCCTCTTCTCGGTATTTTTGAGTCACTACTAATTTTATGTGGAGCCGCCGGTTTATAGAACCGAAATGCCCTCTGAATCGTTCGACAATTTTCCTCTTTTTTTCCATAGTGATTTGTGGTAGAATGAGAACGCTGTTAACCGCAGGGCGCATAACATACGGAGTGAACAGTAACATGAACTCACGAAAGGCAGGGGATTATTATGAAAACAAAGCGAGAAGACGTAAGAAATATTGCGATCATTGCTCATGTAGACCATGGGAAGACCACCCTGGTGGATGAGCTTTTGAAGCAAAGCGGTGTATTCCGCGAGAATCAGGAAGTCGCAGAACGTGTCATGGATTCCAACGATATTGAACGGGAACGCGGCATCACCATCCTTTCCAAGAACACGGCTGTCTTTTACAAAGGCACCAAGATCAATATTATTGACACCCCGGGACATGCTGATTTTGGCGGGGAAGTAGAGCGCGTGCTGAAGATGGTCAACGGCGTGATCCTGGTCGTAGATGCTTTCGAAGGCGCTATGCCACAGACAAAATTTGTGCTGCGCAAGGCGCTGGAGCTGAGCCTCCCGGTTATCGTATGCATCAACAAGATTGACCGTCCCGAAGCCAGGCCGGAGGAAGTGATCGATGAAGTGCTGGAACTGTTCATGGACCTGGATGCCTCCGATGAACAGTTGGAGTGCCCCTTCGTCTACGCCTCCGCCAAGGCAGGCGTAGCCGTACTGGATCTCACCGATGAAGAGAAAAATATGGAGCCTCTCTTTGAGACGATCCTCAATTATATCCCGGCTCCCGAAGGCGATCCCGAGGCACCTACCCAGGTTCTGATCAGCACCATTGATTACAATGAATACGTCGGCCGGATCGGTGTCGGCAAGGTAGATAACGGCACCATTTCCGTGAATCAGGAAATGCTCCTAGTCAACCATCACGATCCGGACAAGCAGAAAAGGGTGAAGATCAGCAAGCTCTACGAATTTGACGGGTTAAATAAGGTCGACGTCAAGGAAGCAGGTATCGGCTCTATCGTTGCGATCTCAGGCATCTCAGACATTTCCATCGGAGATACCCTTTGCTCCCCGGAACATCCGGTTCCGATTCCGTTCCAGAAGATTTCCGAACCGACGATATCCATGCAGTTCATCGTCAATGACAGCCCTTTTGCAGGGCAGGAGGGAAAATATGTCACTTCCCGCCATATCCGTGACCGTCTCTTTAGGGAGCTCAATACAGACGTCAGCCTCCGTGTAGAAGAAACGGAAGATACGGACAACTACAAGGTATCCGGCCGCGGAGAGCTTCATCTTTCCGTGCTGATCGAAAATATGCGCCGGGAAGGCTACGAATTTGCGGTAAGCAAGGCCGAAGTGCTGTATAAGACCGATGAGGCCGGAAAAAAGCTGGAGCCCATGGAGACCGCTTTCGTTGATGTCCCCGACGAGTTCACGGGAACTGTCATCGAAAAGCTCAGCCAGCGCAAGGGCGAGCTGCAAAGCATGGGAAGCATCGGAAGCGGATATACCCGACTCGAATTCTCCATTCCGGCCCGCGGACTCATCGGCTACCGCGGAGAATTTCTTACTGACACGAAGGGGAACGGTATCCTCAACACCAGCTTTGACGGATACGCTCCCTACAAAGGAGATATCCAGTATCGGAAGCAGGGTTCCCTGATCGCGTTCGAGACAGGGGAATCGGTCACCTACGGACTGTTCAGCGCCCAGGAGCGCGGCACCCTGTTCATCGGGCCGGGCGAAAAGGTCTATTCCGGCATGGTGGTCGGCCAGAACGGCAAGGCGGAAGATATCGAATTAAATGTCTGCAAGACCAAACACCTGACCAATACCCGTTCCTCCAGCGCCGACGAGGCCCTCCGGCTTACCCCTCCCCGTGTGCTCAGCCTGGAACAGGCACTGGATTTCATTGACACGGATGAGTTGCTGGAGGTCACGCCAAAGTCCCTCCGAATACGAAAAAAAATCCTCGATTCCAGAATGCGCAAACGCAGCAATCAGAAGTAATTTGACGTTACGGTTCGCGGCCTAACCGGCCGCTCATAGTAACAATTTGACTTTTGTCAGCAATAAATAATTAAGAATTAAGTGATTTCTCCTATACAACAACCTTTTTTCATGCTATAATATGTGCATAATATACAAGCAGGAAGTATAATATTAAGTAAAGGAGTTGAGCAGCATGAAATTTATTATCAGTGGAAAGAACATTGAAGTGACATCCGGACTGAGGAACACCATCGAGCAAAAACTATCAAAACTGGAAAGGTATTTCACTCCTGACACAGAAATCATCGTAACGCTCAGCGTTGAGAAGGAGCGGCAGAAGATCGAGGTAACCATCCCCGTGAAGGGCAACATCATCCGCTCTGAGCAGACAAGCAATGATATGTACGTATCCATCGACCTTGTGGAAGAAGTCATTGAACGTCAGCTCCGCAAGTATAAGAACAAGCTGGTAGCACGGAGCCAGGGACATCCCACCGCCTCATCCTCGGTAAGTAACTTTAAAAAGGAATTCTTCGAGTCGGAAGAGGATGTGGGAGAAGAAGAGGAGATCCGTATCGTACGTACGAAAAAGTTTGGAATCAAGCCCATGTTCCCAGAGGACGCCTGCATCCAGATGGAACTGCTTGGACATAATTTCTTCGTATTCAGCAACGCAGAGACCGATGAAGTGAATGTTGTATATAAGAGAAAGGACGGAGCCTTCGGATTGATCGAGCCGGAATTTCATTAATGTTATAAGCAATAAAAAGCAGCCCTGGTGAGTCCGGGGCTGTCTTTTTAATCACAATCCACCTAAAATATGACCGGCTCTCCGTCCGTATAGGCGAACCGGCAGGCCTTATCCCTCCGGATCACTGCCTGGGCATTGGTTGCTTCCGTGACAGATGCGATAAACGCCGATTCCTCCTCCGCCGGAACCAGTGTCGCGAGGGTCACCGACTCCCCATAATCTGCGCCGATCACAGGAAGGCCGCGCTGTGCCAGAAGGTATTGGAGCTTTCCCAGTCCGGAATAATCTGTCTCAATTTTCAGTTGGTAGCCGCCTATCTTTGTGATCAGCTTGCTTGCGGCGATGCCGGCCTGAGCCGACTGTGTATAGGCACGCACAAGACCTCCCGTTCCCAGAAGGGTTCCGCCGAAATAGCGGGTCACCACAACAAGAACATTTTGCAGATGATGCCCGCGGATTACTTCCAGAATCGGCTTACCTGCGGTTCCGCCAGGCTCACCGTCATCACTGAACCGTTCCTGCACCTGCTCCTCGCCGATGATATATGCCCAGCAATGATGGCGCGCGTCCCAGTACTGCTTTTTGATGTTACCTAGAATCTCCGCCGCTTCCTCCTCTGTTTCCGCCGAAAATACCTCCGCGATAAAGCGCGACTTTTTTTCTATGATTTCTCCCTTTCCGCCTTCGTATACTGTCCTGTAATCCATCGCCTCCCGCCTCCTTTGTCGTACACTTTATGCACTGCATACCACTTACATCCTTATTTGTTACTGGCCACTCCGGTTTTTATTCATACAACTCCTTAACACCGCTCCGCAATCTCATACAGAAGACGTTTTGAATCCTCCCATCCAAGGCAAGGATCCGTAATCGATTTTCCATATACATGATGTTCGCAGCCAATCTCCTGCCGTCCTTCTTCCAGATAGCTTTCAATCATTACCCCTTTGACAAGCCTGCGGATATCCTCTGAGTGGGTCCGGCTGTGCAGCACTTCCTTCACAATACGGATCTGTTCCTTATACTGCTTTCCCGAATTGGAATGGTTTGCGTCAATAATGCAGGCCGGATTCTGAAGCTGCCTTTCCTGATACATTTCCCATAGCCGCATCAGATCTTCATAATGATAATTGGGAATCGTGCGCCCGTACTGATTGACGCCGCCCCGCAGAATCACATGCGCGTAAGGGTTGCCGCTTGTAGTCGCGTCCCACCCGCGGTATAGAAAATTATGGCCGTGCTGCGCTGCCACGACGGAATTGAGCATGACGGAAAAATCTCCGCTGGTGGGATTCTTCATTCCTACCGGAACTTCGATTCCGCTGGATACAAGACGGTGCTGCTGATCTTCTACGGACCGTGCGCCGACCGCCACATAGGATAATATATCCGACAGATAACGATAATTCTCAGAATACAGCATCTCATCCGCGATCGGAAGCCTGAACTGCGCAAGCACCCGCATGTGAAGATGGCGGATCGCCACCAGCCCCGCCAGAAGGTTCGGTGCCTTCTCCGGATCTGGCTGATGGAACATTCCTTTATATCCTTCGCCGGTAGTGCGCGGCTTATTGGTATATACTCTTGGGACTATGATTACCTTATCCTTGATTGCTTCCTGGATCGGCACCAGGCGGCTGATATAATCGCATACCGCCTCCTCATTGTCCGCGGAACACGGTCCGATGATGACGATAAACCGGTCTGATTTCCCGCTGATCGCATCCTGGAGCTCCTTGTCCTTCTCTTCCTTGCACTTTGCCGCATCTTTGGACACCGGATAAAGTTCCTTGATTTCCTTCGGTGTCAGCAATTTCTTTTCCATGATAAAGCTCATCGATGTATTCCTCCTAAAATGCGGCATAGCCAGAACAATTCTGGCTATGCCGACACATATTTTTCCATTCACGGTATCTTACGTACACGTGCAAGATCCCGCGAGTGATAACTATCATGACTGTTCCTTACTGTATAACTGTGGAACCTGAATTATCAGGTATTGTGCCCGTATCACTTCCTCCGGTCGTACCTCCGCCTCCGGTTCCGCCGCCGGTCGTACCCCCGCTCATGTCGCCCCCGGTTGTACCTCCTCCGGTCGTACCTCCTCCGGTCGTACCTCCTCCGGTTGTACCTCCTCCGGTCGTATCGCCTCCGGTCGTGCCACTTCCGCTCGTATCGCCTCCGGTTGTACCGTTTCCGGTGGTGCCGTTTCCATTCTCATCATTCTTGTCGTCTTCCTTTTTATCGTCGATCACAGGAGGACGATATACATAATGCCCGGAACAGCTCACGGAAGGAATGCTGCCTTCTGCAAAATATTCCGTAATAGGCTGGCAGCTGCTTGTTGCGAGGTAACCGGTCTGCGCGCAGATCGTCTTCTGCTGTACGGAAGGCGGCATCGTAAACTCCTGACGGGGTACACCTTCATGAATACGCTCCATAATACTCTTCCAAAGTATTTCATGCCACGACTGATTATAGATATCCTGCATGGCCTTTCCAGCATCATATCCTCCCCACACGGAAGCCGTATAGTACGGCGTATATGCGGACAGCCAGAGGTCACGGCTGTTCTCTGTCGTACCGGTCTTTCCTGCTGCCGGCATATTGTTCATGCGGGCAGGCGTACCTGTTCCTCTGTTGATCACATCCTGCATGGCACTTGTCAGCAGTGCCGCCGTAGAATCCTTCAATACCTGATGGGTATCCTTCACCTCATTGTCCAGCAGCACATTCCCGTCGTGATCCAGAACCTGACTGTACAGAACCGGTTTGATATAAACGCCGTTATTGGCAATTGACGCATAAGCCGCCGTCATCTCCAGGTTCGTCACGCCCTTCGCGATTCCGCCCAGGGCTGTTGGTAGCTGAACATCCGTATAATTGGCATACATCGGATCCGGATCATCATAGTTCACGATCGTTGTCAGGCCAAAGTTGATCAGATAATCATAGCCGAGCTGAGGTGTAATTGCCTGCAGCGTCTCCACCGCGCATACGTTCATGGAATGCAGGATCGCATAACGTACGGTCGCACTCCCGAGATATATGCCGTCCCAGTTGTTGACCTTCCTTCCCTCCGGATCGTTAGGATATACGAAGGGTCCCTGATCCGGAATCGAGGTTGCCAGCGTATACCCTGCCGCATCAATCGCAGGTGCATAGGTAGACAGGATCTTAAAACAGGATCCCGGCTGTCTGGGCGAATCGGTGGCACGGTTCAGGGACAGGCTGGCCGTTTTCTGTCCGCGCCCTCCTACCATAGCCAGCACCTCTCCGGTATGCTGATCCATGACCACGACGGAAGTCTGGGGCTGCGGCGTGATATCCCGCCACTCGTCCACCGAATCTCCCTCCGCGATTCCCAGGGTGGATTTATATTCATTAATTGCCTGATCCGCCTCCTCAGGTGAGGAAAAGAGCAGAGGGAATTCTCTTCCCCATGCTTCGCTTATATAACTTCCCAGCATCTCTTTGCTGAAGTTTTCCGCGCTTCCATCCGCACGGTGAATCGTCAGCGCAAAATCCAGGCCGTATTCTGTTCCGTATGGATAGGCCGCGTCATTAGCCACCTCTTCATCACAGATTGCCTGAATCCTCAGATCCTGCGTAGAAGTAATCGTAAGACCGCCGCTTAAGACCGCAGTCATGGCCTGCGTATCCGTATAGCCCTTCCGCTCCTTCAGATCCTGCAGGACCTGAGCGTAGATCTCATCGTTAAAATAGGAATAAGGGGTTGTATTATCAACCGGCGCGTTCGGCAATATCCGTTCATATACCGGGTCCGCGATCGCCTCATCGTGCTCTGCCTGGGTGATATAATTCTGTTCCAGCATATGATCCAGCACATCTTCCCGCCGGGCCGCGTTTGCTTCCGGATGGAGAACCGGATCATAGCCGGTCGGACTCTGCGTGATTCCCGCAATGACGGCACACTCTGAAAGTGACAGTTCCGACACGTCCTTACCGAAATACCGGTTGGCCGCGCTCTGCACACCAAGGCAGCTCTGTCCCAGGTTGATGGTATTCATATATGCTTCCAGAATCTCATCCTTAGACATCTGCTTTTCAATCTCTACGGCAAGGAACTGTTCCTGAAGTTTTCGCTGCAGTCTGTCATAGAAAGTCTCTTCGTTCATGAAATCTTTAAATACGTTATTCTTAATAAGCTGCTGGGTCAGGGTACTTGCTCCTTCGTCAAAGCTTCCTGACGTAATTCCCTTTACCCCGGCTCTTATGATTCCCTGAATATCGATTCCATTATGCTGAAAAAAACGCTCGTCCTCAATCGCGACAAACGCCTTGCCCATATAATCCGGAATCTCACTGATGGACTTATAGATACGGTTCGAACCGGACTGTAAAAACTCCTCCGTCAGCGTCCCGTCCTTTGTATAGACGAAAGTCGTGAACCCACTTGGTTTTATCGAAGCCGGCGTCACTTCCGGCGTATCCTCTATGATCTTCTTTACAAAGTAGCCGACGCCTCCTACACTAACCACCACAATAAGAAGGACACATATGATCAGGGCTTTAAAAAAACGGACTCCGACCCTCTTTTTCTGCATGTTCTTTTTCGAAGAGATATCTTTCTTTCTTTTCTCCAGATTTTCTTTTCCGTAGTTCATGAATTATATCCTCCTTCGACAGATTTTATCACGCATCCAGTACCATTTTTGCCGCCCCGCAGATTCCGGCATCATTGCCCAGTGTGGCAAGCCTGAACTCAATTTCTTTATTGGCAAAGAACGCCTTTTCCTTATAGGGTTTTTGGATGAAAGGTATCAGAACCTCCCCTGCCCTGGACACGCCTCCACCGATCACGAATACCGCCGGGTCTGCGATCACCGCAAGATTCACCAGGCCGCTGGCCAGATATCTGCCAAACTCCTCCGCCACCTCGATTGCCACCGCGTCCCCGGCTTTCACCGCGTCAAACACGTCCTTTGCAGATACGGAATCCTTATTCAGAACCGTCTCTTTCGTCTCCTGCGCCAGACGCTTTTTCGCCAGCCGGACAACCCCCGTTGCCGACGCATACTGCTCCAGACATCCATGGTTCCCGCAGCCGCAGGTATCCGGCTCATCATAATTAACACAGATATGGCCCACTTCCCCGCCTGCTCCATGTTCTCCCGTAATCACCTTTCCGTTGATGATGACGCCGCCGCCCACGCCGGTGCCCAGCGTGATCATTACCATATTCTTCTCTCCGGCACCTCCGCCCTTCCACATCTCGCCCAGGGCCGCCACATTCGCGTCATTTCCGATCTCGGATTTGATTCCGGTCAGTTCTTCCAGTTCCCGCTTTACTTCCTTGTAGGTCCATCCCAGGTTGGCGGTTCCATTGACGATGCCGTCCGCGGTCACCGGTGCGGGGACTCCCACGCCGATCCCGATGATATCTGATTTATCCAGCCCATGCTTTTTTGTCTTTTCCAAGACAGAAGCGGCAATGTCGGGCAAGATGGCTTTTCCTTCTTCCTCCGTCCTGGTCACGATCTCCCATTTCTCGAGAATGCCTCCTGTCTCCTCGAATAACCCCATCTTTACTGTCGTTCCGCCTACGTCTACACCATAACAATACTTCATGACTTATTTCTCCTATCATTTTAATAACATATACCGAATCTTCAGCCTTACTGCCGTCGCGCTATCCTTTTTTCACAAGATTTTCCTGTACCCGCTTATACAATTCCTGGGCGGCATTATAGCCCATCTTCTTCTGTCTGTGGTTCACCGCCGCAGACTCCATAATGATCGGCAGATTCCGTCCCGGGCGGATTGGAATGCTGTGACATACCACTTTGTTCCCAAGAAATTCCGTATAATTCTCTTCCAGTCCCAGGCGGTCATACTCCTTATCCCGGCTCCACTCTTCCAGGGTGATCACGAGGTCGATATTCTGTGTCTCACGGACGCACTGTACGCCGAACATGGATTTTACATCTACGATTCCGATCCCTCGCAATTCAATAAAGTGCCTTGTAATATCCGGTGCCGAACCTACCAGCGTATCATCGCTGACCTTCCGAATCTCGACCACATCATCTGTCACAAGACGGTGTCCCCTCTTAATAAGCTCCAACGCGGCTTCACTCTTGCCGATACCGCTCTCCCCCATGATCAGCACGCCGACACCATATACATCCACCAGCACACCATGGATGGTAATGCAGGGAGCCAGCTTCACATTCATCCAGCGGATCAGTTCCCCCATAAAAGCACTGGTCTGCTTTGAAGTCTGCATGACCGGGATGTCCCTGCTCCGTGCAAGCTCCAGCAACTCCTCTTCCGGTTCCAGGTTCCGGCTGAATACGATACACGGCACCTGCCGCGACAGAAGCTCATCATAAATCTGCTGCTTCCGGTCTTCCTCCAGTGTCTGAAGATACGTGTACTCAACATATCCTACGATCTGTACCCTGTCATAAGCAAAATGATCAAAAAAACCTGTAAGCTGCAACGCCGGTCTGTTCACCTCAGGAACATTGATCCGCTTATCCGCAAGATTGACGGCAGGGGTCAGGTTCTTCAAGCCCATTTTCTCCGCCAGTTCGCTAATCTTAACGCCTTGTCCCATCTCTATTTTTTCCTTTCTTGCCAACTGTCATAAAAAAGGCTGATTTTATGACAGTTCTCTACTTTTCATAACAGAGCCTTTATCCTTCCGCTCCGTTCGCTGCCTGTTATAGTATACCATTAATGAAAGAATTTGTACACGGATTCCGCCGCTTTTTCATTCATTTCCGGAATCTGCGTAAGCTGTTCCACCGATGCCGCCCTGATTTCATCCAGTCCGGCAAATTCCCGCATTAACGCCTTGCGCCGGGTCGGTCCGATCCCCTCGATGTCATCCAGGATGGAATGAACCTGGCCTTTTCCCCTGAGTTGTTTGTGGTACTCAATAGCGAACCGGTGTGCTTCATCCTGAATCCGCGTGATCAGAAGAAATGCCTGGGAGGACCGGTCAATGGGAATCTCTTCATTCTGATAATAAAGCCCGCGGGTTCTGTGGTGATCGTCCTTCACCATCCCGCACACGGGAATCTCCAGACGTAGCCCTTCCAGTACCTGCAGGGCTACGTTGACCTGTCCCTTTCCGCCGTCCATCAGAATCAGGTCCGGAAACGAAGTGAATCCGCCCAGTTCCCTGCTCTCCTCCCGCTCCCGCAGGCCATGGGTGAACCGCCGGGTAAGCACCTCCCGCATACTTCCATAATCATCCGCGCCCTTGATGCCTTTGATCTTAAACTTCCGGTAGTCATTCCGCTTCGGCTTTCCCCGTTCATAGACGACCATAGAGCCCACGGACTCAAATCCATTGGTATTGGAGATATCATAGGCTTCCATCCTGCTGATCTCCTCAAGCCCCAGCAGCCGCGCGATCTCCTTGACTGCGCCGATGGTCCTGCCTTCCTCCCGCTTGAGCCGCTCCTTATCCTTAGTCAATACCAGCTTCGCATTACTCACTGCCAGCTCCACCAGCTTTTCCTTGGTCCCCTTTTTCGGAACGCGAAGGGTAACCTTTCCGCCCCGTTTTCCGGAAAGCCACTCCTCGATCAGCTCCCGGTCCTCCGGTTCCTCCGGCAGCACCAGTTCCCCCGGTATGAACGGAGTTCCTCCATAGTATTGCTTGATGAAGCTGTCCAGAATACTTCCGACAGGTTCTCCTTTCGTAATCCGCAGATAAAAATGATCCCTGCCGATGAGCCTGCCGCCCCGAATAAAAAATACCTGCACCACTGCATCCTCTTCTTCCGTGGCCGCCGCGAGAATATCCCGGTCCTCCCCGCCTGTATCGGTGATCTTCTGCTTCTGTGCTACCTTTTTTACACTGTTCAAAAGCTCCCGGTATTCAATGGCCTTTTCAAACTCCAGCGCCTCCGAGGCTTCATTCATCTTCGTTTCCAGCTCCGACAGGATCCCCTCATAATGCCCGTTCAGGAATCGGACGACCTCCGTCACTGCCTTTCCATATTCTTCTTGGGAAATATTTCCCTGGCAGGGAGCCTCGCACTGCCTAATATGGTAATTCAGACAGGCGCGCTCCTTCCCGATATCCTTCGGCAGGTTCCGGTTGCAGCTCCGGAGATGATACAGCTTGTGGAGCAGCTCGATCGTATCCCGCACCGCCTGGCCACTGGTATAAGGTCCGAAATACTTTGCCTTGTCTTTCACAAGATTCCTGGCCAGCACCACCCTGGGAAACGGCTCATTGACCGTCACTTTTATGAACGGGTAGGCTTTGTCGTCCATCAGCATGGTATTATACTTCGGCCTGTGCTCTTTGATCAGGTTACATTCCAGTACCAGCGCTTCCAGCTCCGAATCTGTCACAATATATTCGAACCTCCGGATATGGGTTACCATCTGCTCGATCTTAATCCCCTTGTTGCGGCTGGTCTGAAAATACTGCCTCACCCTGTTCTTTAGACTGATCGCCTTTCCCACATAAATGATCTGGTCCTTCTCATCGTGCATCAGATACACTCCCGGTCTGGCCGGAAGCTTCTTCAATTCTTCCTCGATATCAAAATTATACTCTTCCATTCCCCCGCCGCTTTCTATCATATATTGGTAAGGAACTGTCCGAAGCAACAGACCTCATACGGATCCTGACCGCTCAAACGGAAAACAGGCAGAGATTGCTGTCCGTATCCCTGCCCGTTTCTCATCACCCACTACTCATCCGTCTCCTGCTTTTGTTCTGTCCCTTCTTTTTGTTCTATCCCTTCCACCGGACGCATCACGATCCGGTTTTCCTTCTTTTCTTTTCCGTCCTCTGATTCCGACGGCTCCGGAATCCCCTTAACCTCCCGGAAGATCTTCATGAATTCTTTTCCGGTAATGGTTTCCTTCTCAATCAGGAATTCCGCGATCTTATCCAGCGCTTCCCGATTCTCCCGCAGCAGGCGCTTCGCTTCTTCGTATGCATTCTTCAGCATCAGCATGACTTCCGCGTCGATCTCCGCTGCAGTGGCATCTCCGCAGTTCAGTACTGCCCGGCCGTCCAGATAGCGGTGCTGTACGGATTCCAGACCGATCAGTCCGAACTTCTCAGACATACCATACTGCGTGATCATCTCCCGGGCGATCTTCGTCGCCTTTTCGATATCATTGGAAGCACCCGTAGTGATCGTCTCGAACACGATCTCCTCCGCCGCGCGGCCCGCCAGCATTCCTACCAGCATGGCTTCCAGTTCCTTCTTGGTATTCAGGAACTTCTCTTCCTCCGGTGTCTGCATCACATAGCCCAGAGCGCCCATGGTCCTAGGTACAATCGTGATCTTCTGTACCGGCTCCGAATCCTTCTGCAGGGCGCTAACCAGTGCATGGCCCACCTCATGATAGGACACGATCCGCCGCTCTTCCTCGCTCATGATACGGTCCTTTTTCTCTTTTCCGACCAGTACCACTTCCACCGCGTCAAAGAGATCCTTCTGGCTGACCACCTGCCTGCCGTTCTTCACTGCGTTGATCGCTGCCTCGTTGATCATATTGGCCAGATCCGATCCCACGGCTCCTGACGTAGCCAGCGCGATCGCCTCCAGATCCACTGTCTCATCCATCTTCACATCCTTGGAGTGCACCTTCAGCGTATCCACACGTCCCTTCAGATCCGGCTTATCCACAATGATCCTCCGGTCAAACCGTCCCGGCCTCAGCAGTGCCGGATCCAGAATCTCCGGCCGGTTCGTAGCTGCCAGCAGCAGAAGTCCCTTATTCGTATCAAATCCGTCCATCTCCGCAAGGAGCTGATTCAGGGTCTGCTCCCGCTCGTCATTCCCGCCTCCCATGGCGGTATCACGGCTCTTACCGATGGCGTCAACCTCATCTATGAATACAATACAGGGAGCCATCTGCTGCGCCTGCTTGAACAGGTCGCGGACACGGGACGCACCCACGCCGACATACATTTCCACAAATGCGGAACCGGAAAGCGAGAAAAACGGTACCTTGGCCTCCCCGGCCACAGCCTTGGCCAGCAATGTCTTACCGGTTCCCGGAGGTCCTACCAGAAGCGCTCCCTTCGGAAGCTTCGCTCCGATCCCCGTATATTTTCCCGGGTTATGCAGGAAATCCACGACCTCCTGCAGAGACTCCTTCGCCTCATCCTGTCCTGCCACATCCTGGAAGGTAACGCCGGTCTCCTTCTCCACGTAGACCTTGGCATTGCTCTTGCCGATCCCCATGATGCCGCTGCCCTTTGTCATGTTGCGCATCAAAAAGCTGAATAAAACTCCCAGCAGAAGCAGAGGCAGTATCACGGTAATAAAAATCTCCATCATCATGACCGAAGCCGTATCGGGAATGGCCTGCTTAAATTCCAGATCCGCCTTATACAGCCGCTGGGACAGTGTATCGTCATCCACCACTCCGGTAAAATAATCCGGCGGCCGCTCCTGATCATCCTTCTGCCCGGCAGCCTCTTCCATCTGATTGAGCAGATTGTCCCGCATATCCTGAAGCTGGTCTTCCGCCGTGTTCTCCGAATCCTCTCCCTCTTTTTTCTCTTCTTCCTTCTCCACACCTTCTTTTAGTGTGATATAAATACGTGATGATTCAATCGTGACCTTTTCTACCTTGCCCTCATCGACAAGTCTTAAAAATTTATCATAACTGATTTCTTCCGGATCCTTGTCCTGCATCAGCGAATAAAGTCCCATCACAATAAAAATGGTCAGCAATGTCGTGAAAAGGATCACGCCCCATCCCTGCCTGTTGTTTCTGGGATTATTCTTATTATTCTTATTGTCCATCCTGCTCCTCCTAAAATCCACTGCCACTTCGTATCTGCTCATCACCTTCACAGATACACCACTTCTATATTATAAGTACAGGTTCGTCATAAATCAACTAAAAGATTGTGAAAATATTGTAAAAACCCAGGTTTTTATTGTATACTATTAAAATCGGCAGCTATTTCTCTTGAATCTCTTTTGAAAATAACATCTGCCGGAATATAGACAAAACCGAGGAAAATATTTATGAAAACAGGATTCGATAACGAAAAATACTTACGCACACAGTCCGAGCATATCCGGCAGCGTATCGAGCAGTTCGACCACAAACTGTATCTGGAATTCGGCGGAAAGCTATTTGACGATTACCATGCTTCCCGCGTCCTCCCAGGATTCTCCCCGGATTCCAAGCTGCGTATGCTCAAGCAGCTCAGCAGCCAGGCGGAACTTATTATCGTCATCAGCGCGAAGGACATCGAAAAGAACAAGATACGTGGAGACTTAGGGATCACCTACGACTCCGACGTGCTGCGGCTCATCGGCTCCTTCCATGAGCACGGCCTCTATGTGGGCAGTGTAGCCATCACCCAGTACTCGGGCCAGGACAGTGCCCTCCTTTTCCGCAGGAGGCTTGAGAACATGGGAATCCGAGTCTATCTTCATTACCATATCCCGGGCTATCCTTCCAACATCCCGCTGATTGTCAGCGAAGATGGATTCGGAAAAAATGAATATATACAGACCTCCCGGCCACTCGTCATCGTTACGGCTCCCGGCCCGGGAAGCGGCAAAATGGCAACCTGCCTCTCACAGCTATATCATGAACATAAACGAGGAATTCATGCAGGATACGCAAAGTTTGAAACATTTCCCATCTGGAATATCCCGCTCAAGCATCCGGTCAATCTTGCCTACGAGGCTGCCACGGCGGATCTGAACGACATCAATATGATCGACCCGTTCCATCTGGAAGCCTACGGCGAGACGACCGTCAACTACAACCGGGATGTGGAGATTTTCCCGGTGCTCAATACGATTTTTGAAAAAATTTATGGAAAAAGCCCCTATCAGTCCCCCACTGACATGGGCGTCAATATGGCCGGGAACTGCATCTGCGATGACGAAGCCTGCCGGGAAGCCTCCTGCCAGGAGATCTTGCGGCGCTATTACGCGTCCTTAAATTCCTTATTAAAAGGAAACTGTTCTGAAACGGAGACACAGAAGCTGGAGCTTCTGATGAACCAGGCCGGAATCACGACCGCGGATCGGAAGGTCGTTGCGGCAGCGCTGGTACGCGCCGAACAGACCGGCGCCCCCGCAGCGGCGCTGGAGCTTCCGGACGGCCGCATGATCACCGGCAAGACAAGCAGCCTTCTGGGAGCCTCCGCTGCGCTGCTTTTGAATGCGTTAAAGGCATTGGCCGGGCAGCCTCATGAACTGGATATTATTTCTCCGGAATCCATCGAGCCCATCCAAAAGCTGAAAGTGAATTATTTGAAAAGCAAGAATCCGCGCCTTCACACGGATGAGGTACTGATCGCCCTCTCCGCCAGCGCGGCCGCGAGCCAGGATGCCCGGCTGGCTCTGGAACAACTCTCCGCGCTGGAGGGCTGCCAGGCACATACCTCCGTCATGCTGTCCGATGTGGACATTAAGATCTTCAAAAAACTGGGTGTCCAGCTCACCTGCGAAGCGGTCTATGAGATTGGACGCAGATATCACGGATTTTGTTAATAATTGGTCTATATTTTTCCGCCGAAATGGTGTATACTTTTTAAGTATTTTTTGTTTCACACATGAGGAGGGAGGAAGTTATGGCAGTAAAATATGTTTTTGTAACCGGAGGTGTTGTATCCGGGCTTGGAAAGGGCATCACGGCCGCTTCTCTGGGCCGGCTTTTAAAAGCACGCGGATATACGGTTACCATGCAGAAATTCGACCCATACATCAATATGGATCCGGGAACCATGAACCCTGTGCAGCATGGAGAAGTCTTTGTAACGGATGACGGAGCGGAGACGGATCTGGATCTCGGACATTATGAGCGTTTTATCGACGAAAGTCTGACCCGGAATTCCAATGTTACCACCGGAAAGATCTACTGGTCCGTCCTGCAGAAGGAACGGAGGGGAGATTTCGGCGGCGGAACCGTCCAGGTCATTCCCCATATTACCAATGAGATTAAGAGCCGGTTCTACCGAAATCCGTCTGCTTCCGGCACGGAGATCGCCATTATCGAAGTAGGCGGGACGGTCGGGGATATCGAAAGCCAGCCCTTCCTGGAGTCGATCCGTCAGTTCCAGCATGAAAAGGGACATGACAATGTCATCCTGATCCATGTGACACTGATCCCTTATCTGAAAGCCTCCCAGGAGATGAAGACCAAGCCTACACAGGCAAGCGTCAAGGAGCTGCAGGGAATGGGCATCCAGCCCGACATCATCGTCTGTCGTTCCGAATATCCGCTGGATATCGGTATGAGGGACAAGATTTCCCTGTTCTGCAACTTGCCTGCCGACCATGTCCTGCAGAATCTGGATGTAAGCTATTTATACGAAGCTCCTCTTGCCATGGAGCAGGAGCACCTTGCGGAGGTCGCCTGCGAGTGCCTGCATCTGGAATGTCCAAAGCCGGATCTCAAGGATTGGATCGACATGGTCGAAAAGCTGAAAAATCCCACCCAGGAGGTCACCGTAGCTCTAGTCGGCAAGTACATCCAGCTCCACGACGCATATATCAGTGTCGTCGAGGCGTTAAAGCATGGAGGCATTTACAGCCACACTACCGTAAATATCAAGTGGATAGATTCTGAGACCATCACCGCTGAGAATGCGGTGGAAATGTTCCGTGATGTCAGCGGCATTCTGGTCCCCGGCGGTTTCGGTACACGCGGCATCGACGGCAAGCTCACGGCCATCCACTATGCAAGGACCCATGGACTGCCTTTCCTGGGCCTCTGTCTGGGAATGCAGCTTTCCATCGTAGAGTTTGCACGAAATGTGATCGGATATAATGACGCGCACAGCATGGAACTAAAACCCGATACCACACATCCGGTCATTCATATCATGCCGGAACAGATCGGGATCGAAGATATCGGCGGCACACTGCGGCTTGGCTCCTATCCCTGTATATTGAGGGAGGACTCCAAAGCGTTCCGCCTGTATGGCACGAAAGACATTCACGAACGCCACCGCCATCGGTACGAGGTAAACAATGATTATCGTGAAGTGCTCGAAGAGCACGGCATGATGCTGTCCGGCCTCTCACCGGACGGAAACATCGTAGAGATGATCGAGATCCCGGAACACCCCTGGTTCATCGCGACCCAGGCACATCCGGAACTGAAATCCAGGCCCAACCGCCCGCATCCGCTGTTCAAAGGATTCGTGGAAGCGGCCTTGGAACGGAAACAGAACACCCAATGAGCCGCATACGAAATGTGGTTTTATCCCTAAAAAAGCACCGTATTGAGAAGCCCCCTCTCTGATACGGTGCTTTTTTCTATTTCGACATCTGTTTCCGTATCTGTTCCGTTCCCTCACAGATACACCCGCTGTCCTTCTTCTTTACAGGTCCCTACTTCTTCTTTACAATTCCTCACTTCTTCGTTTTTCTCTGTGTGTTCTCGCGTATTGCTGCATATGCCATGCCGCCCATGCGGCAAATAAGCCGATCAGTAATCCTCCCAATACGTCAGAAGGATAGTGCACTCCCACGTAAAGCCTGGAAAAGGCGATCAATGACGCAAGTACCAGCAGCGGAACCGCGATTTTTTTCGGCATCATCCGCCAGTACACTCCGGCAGCCGCGAAGGATGCGCATGTATGCCCGGACGGAAACGAATAATCCCCCTGCTTTTCAATCAGCAGGATCAGATCGTCGATCATTTCGTAGGGACGTGTCCGGGCGACCAGATTTTTCAAAGTTACATTTGTGATCAGCGCGCCGATCACCAGTGCCGCCAACGATGTGATCCCAATCCAGCGTGTCTGCCTCGGAAGCATAAGAAGAAACGACAGAACGATCCAGAACCATCCCGAATCACCCAGAGACGTTATGCATTTCCAAAATCCGTCCATCCAGTCCTGCCGGATATATTCCTGAATCCATAATAAAATATTTCCGTCCAGATTGATTAAAAACTCCATACTTTTATCATATCCTTTTCCGATTTCTTTTCCACATTCCCGCTCCGGCAAAGATCGCCGCGCCAAACACCATGACACATATACTTAACTTCCAGGAAATCGCATCCCCTGTTCCGACAGCCTGATTCTGACTCCCATACAATGTATTCCTGTCATTCTGTGTATTCGCACCGGCCGCCGCGGCCGGTACAAGACCGCCGATAGCATTTTGAATGGCCTGTACCGCCCGGTCCACGTCTTCCTGGGAGGCATTGGGATCATCCAGCACGGCCTGGCCTTCTCTTATCACCTGTCTCAGCAAACTGTAGCTTTCCCAGGTATAATCCGTTTCCCGGTAGCCCTCTGCAATCTTCAATATCTCCTGAAGCTGAGATTTATCCGCTCCCGGCTGAGTGGAGACTCCGCCGGAATCTCCGGTTCCATTCCCGGAAGAACCCGGATTCGGAGGATTCCCGTTTCCAGGGTTCTGACCGTCATCCCCCGGGTTCTGGTTATCTCCCGGCTCCTGCCCATCATCCCCCGGGTTCCGGTCATCTCCCGGCTCCTGGCCGCCATCCCCCGGGTTCGGAGGCTGTTCCGGTGTTTTTCCTGCAATGAGCGGCACCGCATCCATTGTCGGCACCGGTATCGGTACGGCCTCCGCGCCGCGCACGATTTTGAAAGAATCCGGCGCCATACTCATATAAAGCGTCATGCCCACAGCTTCCTCATCTTTTACGGATGCTGTCACTGTTCCCAATGCCAGCATGTCAGGTTCTTCCCCCTCTGCCGAAAAAAGAGGCTCCGTCCCCGAGATATAGAGGCGCAAAACTCCCGTTTCGCTTTGGTAACGCTGCTCCGTGATCTTCGCGCGTTCCAGTACCTCCTGGCTCCATACAAACGACGGCGTATCTATCTGGTCCAGCACTTCCTGCCCCACACTGTTTCCATCCTGATCCGTAATCTGCAGCCCCAATTGCAGCGAAGAGACACGTTCCCCGGCCGCCTCCGGAACAATCACGGATACCTCCGCCATGTTGTTTTCTTTTACTTCCAGGCAGACACGTCCCTTTTGAGCCGCAGAAGCCTGCAGCGGCAGCATTGCGATAAATGCGAACACTGCCATAATGATTCCTGCTATATATTTCTTCATGTTCTACTCCTTTTATCGCTGGCGGAAACCGCTCCGCACTCTCACGGTTTTAAATCGTTCCCGCCTTTCTGCTATTTTTTTTCGCCGCTTTGTGATGATGTAAGCTGAATCTCCGGCAGCTCTGCCAGGCTCTTCGCTTCCACTGCCTCAGACAGGGAGTCACTCACGAGTCTCTGCCCGCTGTTTTCCACAGCATTATCCACCCGGTACAGTTCTGCCCTTACACGCTCCAGCTTTGTCAGATCTATCATATGTTCCGGCTCTATCCAGTATACCCAGGAACCATCCGAAACATCCTCAATCATTCCCTGTTTCGGCACATCCGCCAGAATGATCTGGCTCGCGTTCAGCGCGCCTTCTGCGTCGGTCCCGCCGACAATATTCCCATCCTGATCGTAGAGAATCACCACATTATACGCAGGATTGCCTTTATACGCTCCGGTAAATACCAGCGACCCTGCCGGAATCGAGCCTCCTTTAGAGTCATAAGTAAATGCCTCCTTCAGCCGGCCGATCACGGCCTTACCGTCCTCACCATTTCGCCGGAAGTCCACATTGTCTCCAGTCACGCCCAGCACGTCCAGCTCCGCAATCCCGATCTCCGTTCCTGCCTGATTTGAAATGGCAAGCTTCACTGCCGTGGTCTGATATGCGGTAATATTGTCATTTTCCCCATTTCCAAAATAGACGCTGTACACATCCTGTGAACCAAATGTCCCGCCTGCTGCTTCTTTCCACCGTCCGTCTCCGTCACGAACTAAAATGCTGTAATCCCTGATCGGAGTCTTCCCTTCGGCCGGCGTATATTTGAACCCGGTGACCGTCAGTGTCCTGTTAAATTCCAGAATCACTTCCGCGTTCGCCCCTGCCTTGCCGGTATAGATCGTATCCGTCCTGCCGTCCGCCGCATTTTTTACGGGGCTTTTCACAGCCGGCCCGCAGCTGTCCTCAACATCCTTATTTGTTTCGTCTCCGGCCTCTTCGCTTGTTGCTTCCAGGTCATTGGCACTGATTGTCCAGCTTCCCTTATCGATACTTCCGTCATGCTCAATCTTCAATTCCCCTGTCAGCTTCGGTGCGGAACGATTCAAATACTTATCGATCACCGTGACCTTATAAGTTACCACCCGGTTATTCGTCGTAGTCACAGTATCGCTGAACCGGTTTCCTGTGGTAAATCCCACCACTTCCTCCTGTACCTCGCCGCCGGATGTGGTACGGCGCACGATCTCATATCCCAGGATATCATCCGCAGGGATCGTGGCCTCCAGTTGGAAATCTACCTGATTCGCCGCATTTGCGCTGATCTGCGCACTGATATTCCCCACTGCCTCTGTCGTCCCAGCCGCATCCATGCTGCTGCCCGTATGCTCAAGCCTGTATACCCGGGAATCATCATTTACATAATAGATGGCTCTCGTCTCCGGAGCAAACTGTCCGGCATAGGCAACGGTTCCTTCATTCGGCCTCATTCCCCAGCGCTCAAAGAATTCCAGAAGATTTTTCTCCGCCGCCGCGCAGGCCAGACGCATCAGGTTCTGATCCTGGTCTCCCGGAAGTTCCAGCTTGATTCCGCCGGGAGCCGGTGCTCCGGAAGGATCTCTCGCATAAGTATCCACCCTTGCGAAGAACAGGCTTCGAAGCTGCTCGTTGTAATTGTCGTAGGTCTTGAAGTTATATCCGTTGTCGTAAGCCAGATGGAGCTGCCAGTACATTCCCAACTGGGTAAATACGTTCGAAGAACGCCCTTTTGTGCCGGAGGTCACTTTCTTGTAGACTTCACCGTACTTAAACCGCACGCTGTCATTCGTATCCTTCGCCTGAGCAAGCACGGAAAAATAGTTATTCGTGATCTCCGCAATAGCATAACTGCCCTGATTGATGCAGTGCCCGATCTCATGCGCGATTCCCCATCCGAAATAATTTCCGCTTACATACTTTCCATTTTCATCTGCCACTACCGGCGCCCCTGATACCATGCCGGGAGCAGAGCCCCATTCAATTCCGATATGATTGCCGGACGCATACATAAATGCCCCCGCAAACATCCGCTGATAACGGATGTTCAGATGTCTTGACGGATAAGTATTCTTTACATCTATGGCACTGCCGTTCTCATCCGCCGCGTTCTCTGTCAGTCCTTTATGCTGATAGAACAGATGCAGCATCTTTTCCATGGCTTCCGCCGATGTCACGAGCCGCTCCGCACTGCTTCCCGATCCCGCAAGTATCTGCGATGCCGGAAGAGACAGCATCATCGTGTCCAGCATAATATCCGATGCGCCCAGTATACACTCACTGCTGTTATAATCGTATTGTACGGAAGACAGCTTTGATCCTTTATGAAGCTTCTCATGCTGCGCTTCCATCCGGGACACATATTCCTGCAGTTCCGTCACATAAGCCTGTGCCAGCCGTACCTGCTCGCTTCTTTCCGTTATCCCGTGAAGATCAAGGATCGGCACTTCCGCGCCGCCGCTCACCCGCACCGCATACTGATCCGCCCCATTGTTTCCGGTATACTGTACATACAGCGCGCCTCCGGCCTCCGCCTGGATAGTTGAAAGCTTCGGAATGGTAATATCATTTCTGCCGACCTTTAGATTCACGGCCTGGGCGGACATGGACGCGGCCTCCGAATGATACTGTGTCGCAATCAACTGCAGATTGGTACTATCCCCTGTCCTTTTCTGGTTATGTCCCACATAGACCGTAATCTCCTCTCCTGCCGCTGCCGTAACTCCAAGCGGCTGCCATGCGTTCAGCCCGCCGAATCCACGGTTCACGTCCTGAGTCGTGATACTGTTATGTACTTTTACCGTCCTGCCAAGCTTCTCCGCGTTCAGGATATCCTCAGCTGTCTTCAATTCTCGTTCCAGCTTCTCCCGATCCGGGTTATATTCCCCGCTCACCTCATCCGGCGTATTGATACGCTCCCTGAGATCGTCAATCGTCTTCTGTGTCACATCACTTCTCAGCTCCGTATGCAGATCATCCGTATAAAGAGCCATGATCTCGTCTTCCAGAGTATCATAATGATAGAAATATACTTCGGAACATGTGACCGTACCGGAAGCCACACTGCGCGCAAGGCCGAACTGAATCTTCTTTGCCGTCACCGCCTCCGGAAGGCGGATCAGATAATAAATCCGATTCTCCGAATCCTTTTTTTGCAGAACAGAGATCCGGTTCGGAATCAGCACGGCATTGCCGTTTTCGTCCCAATACCGTACCTGCGCATATCCATAGCCCGGACTCTGCACAGTGACTTCCTGCAGAGCAATGTCCCGGAGTTTATAGGCCTGATCGAATTCATAGGTCAGTCCATTTACTCCCAGTGGATTATATCCGCCGGAGTCCCAGCTATTCAGGAGAAAATGAGACAGCTGGTTATTATCTACCGTTCCCCATGCGGTCTTGGAGCCCTCGGCATCCAGTCCACTGTCCTGCATCGCCCCCCGTGTAAATGACGCATTGATAATACTTTTGCTGACTTCGCCGTCCGCTGCCCGATTGATCAGCTTATACTTCGGCATGTGCGCCGGTTCCTGAGAAGTCGTTTCCGCCGTTCCGGTGAGGGAAGGCTTGCCTTCACCAAGTTCATTGACGCCTGTCACATAAACCTCATAGCCTGTCTTATCCTTCAGGCCGGTAATCGTATATTTGTTTGAGGAAACCGCCTCTATTTTCGAAAAGGCGTCCGCCCCCTTCTCTCTGTAATAGAGATTATAGCTGTCCGTATCCTCCATATTTTTCCAGGACGCGTCAATTGCCTTGTACGCTCCCGTCAGTTTCAGATTATCCGGAGCATCCGGCTTTTTATCCGCTTTCGGAATGACCTCCACAGGATTACAGTAGCCGCTTTTCCATGCGCCGTTCACAGACTGTACCTTCGCCGTATATATCGTGCCGTTGACCAGCTTCTCTTTCAGGAACGATGTGATCTGCACCGTATTTCCCTTTACAAGAACGTTCTCCGACTTTCCTTCCCCTGCCGCGTCTGATGTGATCTGAACCTCATATCCGGTCACATTGACACAGGGATCCCATGTCAGGGTAAATTGCTTATTCCCAGCCCTGGCCGACAGATTCTGAGGAATGTCCATCTGTGGTTCCGGAATACGGCTCTCCATATCATTGAGAAATTCCACTTTGGAAATCTCCACAAGGTTATTGTTGTTCATCATCCCCGTGATCTTCAGCGTAACCTTTTTCACCGCAATCTGCCTTCCAAAATCAATCGTGATCACACCATTCGCATCCTGACTCACCTGCACGTCACTGTCATTCAGCAAAAAGTGAATCCCCTGCATGACAGGAATCTTCACAGTGCCTGCTATCCCATTTTCTATATATCCGACCTCAATCTCAGCGTTGCTGACAGAATCGTTCCCCGTGCCGATCACGATGCCCTCTACCGGGATCCCCTCGTCACCGGAAAAATCGAATTCCACTGACACCGGAGCCTCCCCAGAGATGGGAGCGCCGGACAACGTCTGCAGGGTCACACTTTCTTCATTTTTCAGCATCGCATGCAGGTCGCCCGTTACCTTCGTACCCTCCACCGGCCGGATCGACACGGCATCTGCCGGCACCTTTCTTACGATTGAAGAACTGGAATCACCTGAAAATCCGTACGCCTTTGCAAAACACTCCAGATCCGCAAGATCAATCACACCGTTCCCATTCAGATCCAGATTCGGATTCCCACTCTGATCCACAGCCTTTTTTTCAGGTTCTCTTTCCCCTGCGTCTATCGCAGCGACCAGCATGTCCCGATCCACGTCATCGATCATACCATTTCTGTCCACATCTCCCCACAGAAGAAAGCCCGGATGAGGCTGCGTCAAATCAAAACCACCAACCATCCCCGTCGTCAGAGTAACGTCATAGCCCCATCCATCCACCATAATTTCCTGTGAATAGACCGCAAATCCAGGTGCCGCAACGGTCAGGACATATGTCCCCGTTTCAAGCTGCCCAAACGTCACATCCGCATGCGGCACCCCGCCATTTCCTCCGTCCAGCCCGGGCAGATCCGCATCCAGGACCGCATGCTTCGGTTCCTGACCGGTAAGAGACACCGTAAAATCTTCCATCCCCGGCAGGTCAAGAGTGGAAATAATCTCCCCATCCACCTGGCCTAAGTTCCCCACGCTGCTTTTTTTCTCTTCTTCCGGATTTTCTTCTTCCGGATTTTCTTCTTTCAGATTCTCTCCTTCCGAATTCTCTCCTTTCAAATTCTCTTCACTTATCCTTTTCTTATCCGCCGATTCCCGATAAGAATCTAATTCATCCCCTTCGTCAGATTCCTTATCGTGATCTAGCACCTGATTCTCCTTTTGATCTGGCTCCTGCCCCTCCTTTCGATCTGACTCATGATCCTCCTCTTGATCTGTTCCCTGATCCTTTTCCGGATCTGCTCCCCGGCCATTTTCGCCTTCCGACTTGTCCGCACCGTCATTCTCCTCTTCCCGGCGGATATCCTGGACATCCACTCCCTCTTCGTCTTTTGCATCTCCTCCAAGTCCTGCGTTCTCCGTCCCCGCAGCAACAGGCTCTGCATAAGTATCAACGTATAGAGAAAAAATGAGAATGAACACTAGCAGACATGAAACTATCCGCTTCATACACTTCTCCTCTCTCCGGAGCCGTAAACTAATCAAATGATTACGGTTCCTTACTCGTTCTCGCGTCTGTCCCCTTTTTCCGGTATGAACAGCCGCACCCCTTATTGATGACAAAAATACTATCATTGCGCGAAATGATAGTATTTTTAGTATACCCGATATGGAAATAAACGGCAATCATTTTTTATTTTAATTTGGAAACAAGAAAAGTGTGCGTCTCGACGCACATTCGCGCCGAAGCGCGGCTGCGGCAGCAGCCATTTTCCTTATGCGCGTAGTGCGCATCCCCCGGAGGGTTGTTCTTCTATAGGAAAATTCGGAGAAGTTTCCTATAGAAGAACAAAGAGTTTCGCTTGTGAAACTCGCGCCTGCGGCAATCGCACCGCGACATCTACCTTGTACGCCGCAGTTTTTTCCTTTTCGTCGGATTTACATGTCTGAACTTCAAAGCTCTTTCCGGAGGTTCCTCTGAACAATTTTCATCATAAACAACTGTCTTTTCCCGCCTTGGGAGGAGCAGTCTTTTCATCTTCTGAAAAAGCCAGAGCAGATCAACATTTTTCGTTAATACTTTGCGTCGCCTGCGTGCTTTCCGAAAGTATCCTTGCCTGCACCAGATGTACTGTTACTGTTGCTGTTGTGTTTCACGCCAGAATCTTTATAAGTGGGTGCGCCTCCAAAGCCGCTGTTATCCAGACGGAACCGACTGAGCAGCCCCTTGAGCACATTAGCCTGTCCTGAGAGCTCCTCACTTGCGGCAGCAGACTCTTCAGCGGTAGCTGAGTTCGTCTGCACTACACTGGAAATCTGATCCACAGCCGAGGAAATTTGAGAGAGAGAATTAGCCTCATCTTCGGTAGCGCTGGAGATCAGGTTCACAGCGTCCAACACCTTCTGGGAACTTTCCACCACGGTCTTCAACGCCTGACTCGTCTCTTGGGACAGGTCAAGCCCCTCCTTAACCGCTGAAACGGTGTCTTCAATCAGTGCGGCAGTACTCTTGGCCGCCTTGGCAGACTTGCTGGCCAAGCTACGAACCTCGTCCGCAACCACAGCAAATCCCTTGCCTGCAACACCGGCGCGCGCAGCCTCAACAGCGGCATTCAAGGCCAAAATGTTAGTCTGGAACGCAATATCTTCAATGGTGTTGATGACCTTGCTGATCTCATTAGAATGGGACTCAATCTTACTCATGGCATCCATCAGAGCGTCCATGTCTCCAGAACAAATGCCAATCTGCCGGTGGGTATGATCATTCTCAGATTTGGCAGTTCTTGCATGGGAAGCGGTGGACTCCACCTGCCCGCTCACATCCTCGATAGTAGCGGCCAGTTCCTGCACGGAGGAAGCCTGCTCCGTAGCACCCTGCGCCAACGCCTGCGAACCGCTGGATACCTGCTCTCCGCCCGCATTAACCTGATCTGCAGAAATCTCGATCTGACTCAGCGTGTCGGTCATAGATGCTTTCATGACGCGCATAGCCTTCAGAATACCTGCATAATCACCGACGTATGCTTCCTGATGTTTACTGACCACCGTAAAGTTGCCCTGCGCCAGTTCATTCATGCAATAATCGACGTCTCTGACAATATCTCTCACGATTCCAGTTAATTTCCGCATATGATCCGCCATTTCACCAAGCTCATCAGCGGAATGATAGGTAATATCCATATCCATCTGACCCTTGGCCATATTTGCGGCCACCTGGCGAATTTCTTCCACCGGTTTACGAATACTATTACTCATTACCAATGCCAATATCACACTGACCGCCACCGCAAGACAAATGATCACAATCACAATGATATTGGAAATTCCGGCCATTCTGGCGCCATCTTTTACTTTATTCAAAGCGTTCGTCTGAGCAGTCTCGCCTACACTGACCAAAATATCCCGCGTCTCGTCCATGTACGGCTTGTAATTGCTCTTATATAGAGCCAGCGCTTCATCGTCCTGCTGCCTTTTTGCTAAATCTGTCACCTGGGACAGGCTTGGCTCTGCATTTTTCAAATTCTGCTCTATCTGGGTGAGCTGAGACATATCTCCCTGATAAGTCCCTTTAAGTTCATCCAGCAGGGTGTAGAGGTTCTGAAAATCGCTTTTTGCAGAGTCGACGGTATCGTCGCTATATTCTGCAATACAAGATAAGATATTGCCCCGGACAGAAAAAACTGTACGCCGCATATCCAATGCATCTTCTACCGTTTGAAACTGCTGATCATAGAATGTCTGCAATCTGTTGCTCTCCTGTCGAAGCATGACAATCGAAACAATACCGACAATCAGCAACAGAACCGCCATGATCATATAGGATATCAACAATCTGCTCCGAATCTTCATTTTTTTTAACATTTGACATTTCTCCTTTTTGTTCCCTCGAAATTCTTTTTCATCCTTTTTATCTTTTTTCAATAATCATCTGATCGTTCTCTTTCTACCTGAACCGCCGAAAGACAAATGATACTCACAGCCGATGAAATCTGCCGTGAGTATCGTGCCAGCCGTAGCCGCGAAGCGGCATCATTCCTCATACGGCTGTGCGCATCACGTTATACGGTGCGGCAGGTTGACCTGGCGCGCAGTATAACACATTCAAGGCAGCGAACCCACTCTCTTTTGTGCTTCCTCAACGCAGCTTGAGCAGTAGACTCCATCCTCTCTCTGCTCCTGTAACTCATTCACCCTCCTTTCCCATAACACTCAATTGTTATTTTTTATTCCTTCAGGCAATGCCTTTCGTAATACTTATCCCCCCCTCCTCTACTGCAACGTCCCTGCCACTTTGAAATCCAAATGGAATTTTCCGACTGTAGTTTGTAAAATCAAAAACCTCTATTCCCACAAATTACTGCGAGCATAGAAACTCTGTGCCGCCATATAAAATCGAGTACAAAGTATGGAGCCTGCTTAAACAATAGCACAGGAAATTCCATTATCAAGCCTTCTATGCCAAAATATATATAAATTATAGCAAAAAACTCTCTCCAAAACAAGATGTAAAACAACTGTCGTTGCTACTGATTTTCCTAATAAATCTCAACCTACTCTATCCTTTTCCATTGTAATTTTACTAAAAAAGCCCGCAAACACTGATGTTTACGGGCTTTTTTAAACCTCCCCGAGTTGGGCTCGAACCAACAACCCCTCGGTTAACAGCCGAGTGCTCTACCATTGAGCTATCGAGGATT
>VSNK01000109.1 GCA_009774255.1 Faecalicatena sp. | reverse complement strand
AAGTATATATTTTCTATGATATTTAGAGAATTTGCAACGTAATGATATTTTTTTATAATCTCTTCTTCGTCTTTCGTCTCCTCCACATAGAAAAGGTATCCCTTCATACGGTCTTCATCCACGATCTCCAGGGAACGCATGGCGTCTGCCGCCGTGGATATCTGGTAATACTCCCTGCACTCCCGGCGGGTTCTCGGATAAAGGATCCTCTCCATGATATTCTCGGCCGTTGCGTCCTCCTCGTACAGCGCATTCAATATGCCCGCCGTATAGAGCACTTTCATGTATGTATTCGCCCGGTGGGATTTGCGCAGGGAAATGACGATATTCAGGTTATAATCATCCATCAGCTCTGCCAGTTCCTCTGCTGTATACGGATAGCTGCTCTGCATTGCTTCCTGCAGCACCAGGAGGCGGAATTCCGGATGTTCACTTATATACTGCCGGATTCCCTCTTTGCGGTACCTGCTGACGCACACGGTCTCAAACCCTTTTGCGCGGGCCGTTTCCTGAAGCGCACCGCAGATGTCATCACTGGCCTCACTGGACAGCCCGCATAATATATACAGCTTTTCCATCTGTTCCTGCATACCGGCCCTCCTTTACTGTTCCATAGTGTCAAGTACCGTACATCTGTCAATCTTCCAGCCATCCTCCTGCACCAGCGATAACTCCACGATCTGCCGGATCCCGAAATTTCCGGAGCCGGACAGCCTGTACCACACCACCGCAATCGATTCTGCCCTTCCCTGCCCTGTGGTACGGAAATAGCAGGTCAGCTCCTTTAATTCTGAAACCATCCGGTTTGCCGGGAACTCACCATCCTCTCCATCCGACATCGGAACAATGGCTTCATATGCCTCCTGTGTCATATATTCCTCGGCGCCTTCATAAAACATGCGCTCCGACGTATCGTATGTATATAATACTTCTGCAAATTTACGGACGGTTTCTTCGACATCGGGCTCCTCTTCTTTCCTCTCTTCTGCCTGTACCTCTGTATTCTCTTCCTGCACCTGCCCACCCGGCATACTGATAAAGAGTGCAGCTGCCATAAATATCAACAGGCTTAGCACGATGATAAACATTAAAACTATCTTTTTTCTTCTCATATTCTCTTCCTTTTATCTATTTTCTTCCGAAACACACGAGCTTCTCCCTGTAATATCCTGACAACGCAGAAAACTGACAGCGGTTTCCGCCCGCATGGAAAAACTGCCCGTTTCCGGTATACACCCCTACATGTGTAATAAATGTCCCCGCATCATAGGTAGCAGTAAAAAAGACCAGATCTCCGGGGCGTGCCTGGGATTCACTGATATGGGAAACGGCATCATACTGATCCTGCGCCGTCCTTGGCAGGGATATGCCTGCAGACTGATAAAGCTTCTGTGACATGGCGGAACAGTCTATCCCCGATTTTGAAGTCCCTCCAAATACATAGGGCACATTTTCATATTCCTTCATTACCGCATACATTGCTTCGTAGTTTTCCATGGCGCCGCCGGCAGAAGACGCATGCATATGAGAACGGACATGTTCTACATATTTCACGTCCCCATAGCTGCTCCACCCGGATCTGGCTGCCATCATGCCCGAAAAGCTGCGGGCCGCTTCTTCCGAATGCTTCCCTCCGTAATGATCGCGGACATAGGTTATGTAGCCGCCCCCGAAATTATAAGACTGGATGACTGTATCCATATCTACCCCTGCCTTTTTCCCAGATTCCGCCAGGGCCGCAAAATACCGTATCCCCTGCTCCAGGCTCACCAGCGGGTCTGTGATACTGTTCGGCGCCATGCCCGCGCTTTCGGAGCACTGCATAATATCAGGATACCTGTCAGAATCCCCGCCTGATTCCTGTGCGATCATGGCAAGCAGGATCTCAACATATTCTCCCACCCCGTATTTTTGCGCATATTCCTGGACATACGGCCTCCACCGCTCCACAAGCGGGGATACATTGGCCGTTCCGTACATATTATCATCTCCCGGAAATTCACATCCTGGCAGCTGCAAGATCACCGCCAGCACCAGAAAAAGGGCTATGATATTTTTTCTTTTTCCCATATTCTTTTTTTAGAAAATATCCTTATTCTGCTTCTCAATGATCGTGCGTATCTTCTCCCGAATGGATTCTTTTGCAGAATAATATCTTTCTGTTCCTTTCTCATAATCTGGCTGTAAGCTGAGTTTCTTCATGACCTCTTCCGTCATATATTCTGTCTGCAGTTCAATGCGTTTTGTACGCTCCTGCCGCTGTGTAAGCTTAATACCCTGTGTCTCCCTGACCGTTGCCCTGTACTTTTCCGTCTCAATATTGGCATTTTTCAGGGCAATCAGCGCCGCGCTGTTACGCAGTTCTCCGGAAGATGTGATAATCTTCTTCAGCGCCTCCGTACTGTCCCGCTCTATTTCCGCCTGGATCTTCCGGAAGGCCGCTTCGCCTTGCGCCGCAATAGCAGCTGCCTTGTTCGCTGCGTCTGGAATCCTCACTTCAGGTTTTTCAGGCAGTACCGTCTCCGATCCGGCATCATGGCTGTCCGGTCCGGGCGTACCTGAAGTTGCCGGGAAAACCGGCAAAACATCTGCCCCGCCGTAAGCCGCTTTAAAATCAGCACTGGCTGCAGCTCTTACCACAGGTTCCCGATAAATACCGTTATACACCGCCCTCCCGTTCCTGGCCACAGCACCGGCAGAGTATGCGGCAATATCCGCTGCACTTCCGGCTGTATTCGTACCTGCCATTATGGCAGTTCCCGCAGCGTTCCTGGCCGCCTTTGCACCTGTCATTGCCGCGCCGGCCGCTCCGTTTCCGGCTGCTGCGCCTCCCAGCGCGCCGGCCGCTGCAGCCATCGCCGCCGTCGATGGCTGCATGAATATGCTACCGCCTCCTAAAAAGGCCGCGCCCGCCATGCCGCCGGCCACAGAAGCCGTCCCTTTTACAATTCCTGAAACCGCCCTCTGCCTGTACAACTTCTTAAGCTGTTCATTGGAAAGTGCATTTCTAAACTCCGGCTGTTCAAAGTTATTGATATTGGCACGCTTACAGATGATCTCAGACCTTGCATCGTCAAAGGCACTTGGCACCGCGCCGCCCTGTCCGCCCCGGATTGCTTTCGCCTGATTCCGGAGCATATTCATATCCTGCATCTGTCCTGCAATTTTCTGCTCGGTCTGTGCTGCCCGAAGCGCTGCGTCCGCCCGTCTCTTTTCCAGTGCCTGTTTCTCCTCAGAGCCTTGTTCATACTCCAGCTTTTCCCTTGCGAATCTCTTTTCCTCACTCTGGAAATGCGCCTTCTGTGCCCGCAGCCCGTCAATGGTATCCTGTTTCTGTTCCATGGCCCGGTCAAGCTTCCTAAGAGTCTCATTCTTCGTAAGCATTTGGTCTGGTTCCGCGGACGTGCTGCCTTCGACTTCCTTGTCACCGGTAAGAGAAGCCCCTGACAGGGAACCTTCCCCGCCTTGCGGTTCTTCTTCATTCAAAGCAAAGTTTCCTTCGGCCTGTGCTCCTACGGTATCGTTTCCCTCCCCACCCGCAGGAGTTTCCGAAGGTTCGATTCCTGGACGTTCCTTATCTCCCTGTGCCTTGAGGGCTTCCGTTTCATCGAATCCGTCCTCCTCCAAAGACCCTGACTCATAATCAGAAATAGCAGTCCCATCATCCATAATTGCCCCATCAAAACGTCCCCCTGCACGTTCCAGGTCAGAAGAATCCACTTCCTCCAAAAGCCCGCCCTGGTCCGGGCGTTTATCTTCATATCTGTCCTGGGAATACCCTTTCAAAGACTCCCCATTCTGGCTGTATCCTCCAAGCAGCGACTCCCTCTCCTCTTCATCGCTTTCAGCCAGTTCCTTATGCATTTTGCTTTTCTGCAGGTCGGAATGGATATCGGAAACACGGCCGAATGCGCTCTTTGCCTTATTTGTAAGCGCGCGGCCAAGCGTTGCAAGCGCCATAATCCCGAATAACCCTCCGCGCTCATTGCTCTGGACGCCAAGCAGGACCTTAATGCGGTTCCGTGAGGGAATAATGAGCATACACATGATCATCTGAATGATTGCAATTCCTTTAATCACATCGGCAAGCATCATACTGGCCAGGAGCGGCACCAGTAAGAGCACTGCATCCAGCACAGGAGTAAGGATATCTGACAATACATTCATCATCCAGTTCCCCAGAAGGTCTCTTTTAGGGGAATGCATCAGGCACATAATGGGAAATGCCACAAAGCAGATCAGCAGGTCAATCGCCAGCGCCACATATAAAACCGCAAAGTAAAGGGTAAGCAGCACCGTTCCCAGATACATCAGGGAATCAATAAACCTACCTGTCCTTTCCGCATTGATCAAAAACGCCTTCGCCAGGGAAAGCGTCGCACCTCCGGTTATCATCTCCCCTGTGGCGCTCTTAATGCCGTAAAGCGCTACATCCCTGGCATACAGGACAACATCAAAAACATACGGCATAAGCGTCAGCACAGCAAATTTCATTGCCGTGGAATAAAAGCCTGCCTTTACCTTTTCCCGGCTCTGCGCCGTCTGCCCCGTCCAGGCGCTCTTAGCCAGCAGGTATACAAAACCAATGCCCAGGAATACAAACGACATGCTCCGGATCAATGTGTAGCATATCGAAGCGGTCACGCCATAAGGATTCCCTGACCTCAGCTCAAAGGCAAATATATTCACAGAATTCGGTTTCCCGCTCCCCACACGGCCGTAAATAATGTGATCCAGCCCTGCCCCAAGATTCTTCTCCATCAGCGAGATCAGGCTGCTTGCCGCATTCCGGATCAGCTCCGAGAGATACTTTTCCACCATCCCCGGCTCCCCCGGCTCGATATCCTGCACCTCGTCTGCCGCATCCACGGTGTCTGAATATATCGTTTCATCCGCATTGTCAAGCCATGGGGATCTTCCCGAAAAACGGTCTTCGTTCGCCTGGTCAACATCATTATCCAGGCTGTCCTGCCCCGCTGTAAAATCATCCGGAAGCTCCGTGGCATATACTCCCATGCTGCCGGCCATCAGGATCATAAGGAGAACGCATACCACACATGCCGCTCTCCTGTTTTTCTTTTTATATTTCATATTCGCCCCTCTGTTATGCATACATCTGCTGTATAATCCGGGGATCTGTCTCTACGAACACCGCCTCAGCCGCCTGAAGGTAGTCTATCTTGCAAAAACAGACCTTTCCGTTATCCACAATGCAGACCTCCCCTTTCCGGCTGCCGGAATCATCATCCGGGTCTCCGCCCAGCTCCAACACCCGGTCTGTCTGCCCGTTTGTCAGGTTCAGGGACTCCTGCACCCATTTCCGGTCCGAATACGACTGCTTGAATACAAACTTTGCCGCCGCCTGCTTTAAAAGCGCCTCCGTCTCCCTGCAGCAGTCATAGTCCTTCAGCGCCTGTGTCGCCGTCCACAGGGAAACCAGCCTTTTTCTTGAAGTACGCGCCACATAATCCAGGCTGGCAACCGCTGATTTCATGTTGAAGTTCTGGTGTACCTCGTCAACGATTACACCCAGGCACTGGGTCTTCTTCGGATTGGTCGCATTCGTCTTGATAAACTGCTCATTTAAATAGCTTAATGCAATCTGCCGCGCGATAGGCCGCTCAGACTCCGGGAGCTGGGAAATATCAATGTTTGTAAAACATTCATTCTCCCTGATCTTGATTGTGCTCTGCCCGTCATAATAAGCCTTTGAGCCGTGAATCTTTAATATTTTCCCCTTGCAGGAGCACACCCTGTTCTTTTTCCATTCTTCCCTGCTATAAAAGGCCATGCACTCCGGGCAGTAATACAGTTCGCGGACACGATCCTTTAAACTGTCCAGGATGATCCGGTATGCCTTCTTATGTTCTGAAATCGTATTTACCTTGTCATTCAAGAGTGCTTTTTTATAGAAATCCGTAAGCACCGGCATTCTTTTTCTTATCTTTCCGCTTGTCAGGACACCGTTCTTAAACCCCTTGCCGGCTTCATACAAGGATTCCACCACATTGTCATAAATTCCCTTTTCCTCATACAATTCTGCAATAATATCCGTAACGATCCTCTCAATGTGGGTGACAAGCGAGAACTCCGCCGGCTCTTTCCCGCCCTGAATCAATGTCATCAGATCGGATTTTGCATTTGCTATCTTGTCCTGGAGCCGAAGCACTTCATATGTGCCGCTGATTTCCGACCATTCTTCCTCCTTGTCAATATCAAACAGATTGATAACGTTCCCCGCATTATTCTTTATCTCGTAGTTTGTGCCGCACATGATATCCGCCAGCATTGCGTACTCACCCCGGTTCCCCTTCGCCTGGGAGTCAATACATACAAAACGGTATCCGTTCTTTGTGATGTATCTGGATGCCAGTATCTTCATGCAGGCCGATTTCCCAGTTCCGGTCATCCCTGCAAACACCATATTATAGCCGTTATGCTTCTTCTCATAGACATCAAAAGCCACCGGCATGCCTGTACTCATATTACGCCCGATAATGATCCCCTGGGGATGGAAAAAACTGTCCTGCGTGTGGTTGAAGATACTTGCCACGCTGAGCTTGTCCAGTGTATGGCGCTTTAATCCGCTGGAACGGATGGGTCCTGCCGCCGCCTGATAGCGGTACATCAGCGGCATACCTGTCAGGTAGCTCTCTGCCTGCAGGGAATAGCAGCAGGATATGGTAATCTGCTTTTCTTTTGCCAGATTCCGGAAAGCGTCCGTCCTGCGGTTCAGCTTTTCGAGATTTTCTGCCATAATGGTAAAAAGAAAATATACATGGTAAAGGCTGTTATCGCCTGTCTCAATCCTCTGCGCCCAGACTTCGGCATCCTTAAGTTTCGCGTTCAGTTTCCTGAGCTGATTCCTGTCCGCATTTTTTTCTGCCGTAATCATGTTCGTCTCTATCTCCACGATACGCCCGTCAAGAAGGTGTGAAGCCCGTCCTTCCCCAATCGGCTCAATGAAAACAGAGCTTGTCATCCGGTCAAAATTGAACAGTGCCGGAAAAGTAGACGCGAACACTGTCCTCTTTGGAAGCGTATCTATTGTAAAGCTCCGGACATAGATATCATGTCCCGCGTCATGTATGACGGTGTAGGACATAGGGTTCGGATTGATACCATCCGGCGACACCACTTTTCTCGCCTCAGCAACCTTCGCCCGTTTCTTAATCTTCTGCTCCCGGATATCCCCTGCCAGCCTGTCCTTTTTCTTATGAAGCGCAAGGCACAGGATTACTGCCAATATGAAAGCGGTTATAAGAAGTCCTGCTATGACCATAAAAACCATTGTCCGGTTATGGATTAGTAATTCTCGCATGGCTCTGCCTCCTTCCTGTATCTGTGCGGACCTCCTGTACGATTTTCTCCACAATCTTCCTGTTCGCTGCTTCTTCTAGCTCCTTTAATGAATCACTGGAAACACAGATACTGTCATACGCTGACTGTACAATATCCTCTACAGTCCCTTTTGCTGCCGAGACCGGATGTGTGTACCTCCGGATCTCCTCTAAGAGCTCCACGCCGGTCATCCGTTTGGCATGGACTCCGCAGTTTCGCAGCGCAGTGATATATGCGCTTGCCTTTTCCCTAAGCTGCGCTTCCGCACGCTGATAGACCTCCTGCTCTTCCAGCGTCTGGGAGGAAAAGTCAACCGCGTTGTACTGCCAGTCAAAGACGTATATCTCCTCCCGCTTTGCCTCCGCATTTTCTCCTGAGATGGCTGTCATATACTGGATCTGTGCATTTAACTGGTCAATCTGGTAGCCTAATGAGATCAGTTCCCTCTGCATCTGTTTTAATTTCTCATAATAGATGTTATAATCCTCTGCCAGGAGATCCGGCGCTTCTGATTCTTCTTTTGTATCGGTATAGTCCAGGTTCAGGGAAAAACGGCGCTCCTGCAGCCTTGCCGCCTGTTCCTGATAGTCTTTAATCAGTCCGTCAAGGTTCACATCCCGGGCCGACTGCCGGTACTGAATCGGGTTATTATCAAGCACATTAAAAAATGTCACATAGCCCCGGATCGTCTGGAGTTTCTCCTCTACCTCGGCATCGGCGAACGAAAAACCCTGGCATTTAATTGCCGCAATGAACCGCCTGCCATTATCTGAAACCAGCATATCCTCTGCAACATCATCCAGCTTCACGTACTCCATAACATCCTTTCTCCTAAACTCAGAGTAATCCACCTCCTTCTCCGCGGCCGCCGTTTTTCTCGTGCGGAACAGATATACTCCAATACCGCCAAATAATAAAAGGATTATAATAACCGCAGCCGCAATCATCTGTATGTTTCTTACCAAATCATTTATTATCTGCATGTCTCTCCCTCTTCTGCTACACTAATAAATCTGCAAACTGTTTGAACAGCGCAAGCCAGAACGGGATACTGAACAGCATGATCGCAATCATCCCTTTCATCAGCGCCTCACGTTTTACCTCTTCCTTCGCTGCCGCGCTACGCGTAAAACAAATCCGGATCACCATATAAAATACAGAAAACACAATCCCCATGATTCCTACGGTAATTCCAAGCTCTGAGGACGAAGCTGCAAGGTCTGTAAGGGGGCCGCTTTCAGAAAGCGCAGTATCCTCCACATAGGTCCACGGGTTCAGGTCTTTGGGCTCAATTTCCGAGAAATCAAAAGGATCTTCCCCGTCTTCCTTTGCACACCCGCCTGCCCCCGCAAGCAAAACCAAAAGGAACAGAAGTAAAAGCTCTCTTTGCTTTCTTTTCATCATGCCTCTCATAGTTCTTCCCCGTCTCTGCCGTCATAATTTTTTACATAAATCTCCCCGTGTATCATCCGGTAGAAAATCCGGAAGATCAATTCATCAATCGTGATCCCTCCGCCGGCTAAGAACATCGCATCCACCGGCAGGCGGATCATGACGATCCCCATCACCAGCAGGGTTAAAAATATCATGACTATAAGTGCAGGAACCAGCATCCCCTTCGCACTTGCCCCCATAAGCACCCTATAGTCAATGATTCCGCTGACTACCAGCACCAGTGCCTGTTTCCTGTTAAAATACCGGAACCATCTGTCCTCACTCTTAAATTCCCCCGGTATTGGGAATACACCTAACCTGGACATCTCTTCCACCTCCAAATGAAAAAAAACAGGACCCGGAGGTCCTGTCATGTTATAAACCTGTGCCAATCGACTTAAAAAACCCGATGATGCTAAAAACTGAAAAAATAACAATTCCGGCTAAACATATGACTAACGCATGGCTCTTTTTCTCCTCTTTCTTCTGGGCATTGCTTGTAAGCAGAAGCGATACCGCCGTAAAGATGATTGAGAAAACAAGCCCTATAATGCCCAGTGTCAACATCAGTTCATATCCGGAAGCCCCAATATCCTTCATCTTTGCGATCAAAGAATTAAAGACCCCGGATTCACCGGGACTGCTTGTCATAAAGTCCCACTCCGACGCAGACGCAGCCAGAGCCATAACGCCCAGCCTCTTCGCAGGGACAGCAAGTCGTTCGGCTACACAAAAAATCTTCAAGTGCAAGCCTCCTCCATTATATGAAATTTGCATAAATCACATGTGTTTATCCTTATCCAAATCATAAACGAAAAAGCAGATAACTGCAAGCTACGCACATAGCCGGAAATATAAGGAATCTACAAATGAATCCTTTTTCTCCCAATATAGTACAAATTCTCCCATTTTGGTAAAAAATTAACAAACGGATAATATACGCCGTTTCCCTTATTCTGAAACCGGCATCAGAAAAATCTTATTCTTATCATCTTCATGCTGACGCATCACAATCGGCATCTTATCCGACATCGTTTCTATGATAATATCCTTTTCTTTTGAAAAAACGGACAGGCTGTTCTTGAATTCTTTTTCATTTACTGCCACTGTCTGTATGTCCCCATCCTGTGCACAGATTACTGCGGCATTTGACTGCTCGTCCTTTCCCTGCAGGATTACCTGCGTCTCCCCCTGCTTTTTAATCTCCAGCCAGGGTGTCTCCATTGTAATTTCATAGATTGCAAGCGCCTGAAGAACATTGGTCAGCCGGGCTTTCCACGCTCCCACCCGCTTAGTCCTGTCCATCACCTGCAGTATCGCATCCATCGGAAACGGAATCTCCTGTGTCATGATCATAACCACATCGCTGCCGCATTTTATCCGCAGCATTTTCGCGTCAATCCCTATGGTCACCTTCTTCTTCTCCAGATTCTTTACCGCGTTTCTCAAAGTCTTGCCCTCTATCACCACAGTAATGACTTTATTGTCGGCCGTCCCTTCCTCTTTATTTTTAACCGGGCGGAACGTGACATTCTGGGATTCTGCATAAGCGCAGCGGGTACCGTTGCTGCTTGCCCCTATCATGACCTTCTTTTCCGGATCTATACGGATTCCAACGCAATGCAGACCGCGGCTGCCTTTTTCTTCCCCATAGCAACTGGAGGCAAAGTTCACGAAATTGATAAAATCCTCCGTATGCATCTCAATTTCCTGCAGGAGCCGGCCATCCGGCTTTAACGCCACGATTTTCTGGCCAAGCGGTAGGGTTACTTTATTTCCTGCCGCGGAAATCTTCACATCCTTGTCAATCTCGATTTCAAGGGCCATATCCAGCGCCGCATACGCATTTGCAGCAGCAAGCGCTTTCTTCCCGCTGATATGTACCTCCGCTTCTTCTACATCAGCAGTTACATTACTGATATCCATAGAGCTCACTGCCTGAACCTTCCCGTCAAAGGCAAGGAAGATTCCCTTGCTCATATCCGGCATTCCCTTAATCGATTTGTAAAAAACAATCTTTACCCCGTCACTTTCACCTTTTTGGCCTGATACGGGTATTCCGATTGATACCTTTCTCATGGTTTCTACAAATGCCCCGCTGTGTACTTTCATTTTAAACATAATATCTTATCCTCCTAAAAAAATAATAACTCTAAAAGTTCTTTCAGCTCTGTATCCTCCGGCTCTTCTGAATCCACTGTTTCTTCCTGCTTAAGGGTGATATCCTCCGGCTCCCCTGCATTATGATTGTCGAAAGCAAAAACCAGATCCAGTATGTCCCGTCCCGTAGCTGCTTCATATTCGCCGAACGGGTCATCCAGGACGGGGACCTCGCTTAAACCCGTCAGTTCAGAAAAAACCATCATCTTTTTATAGCTGGCCGTTTCCCGGCCCTGGTTGTTCCGTTCATTCAGGACATCCATCATCTTCCTTAATCCCTGCTCTTTCTTTTCGCTTTTATCCGCTACAGACTGCGCAAGGATTACGCGCGGGTCTATCCCGCGTGCCATTGTGTACAGCCCTTCCGCCGAGAAATGCCCCTGTATGGAACTGGTCGCAACCTCCTTCGTCGCCACCAGCTCAACGGCATCCACCTGAATGGTCCTCTCTGAAACCAGATAGTATGTCCTGCATTCTTCTGTCTGGTTCAGCCGGTAATGCCTGCGGCTGCTCTGCCAGATTGTAATCATGTCATACCCAAGCTGGTAAAATATAATTGTCGGATAGTTATATTTTTTCCCTTGATAAACAAATGCAAAGTCGAGTCCGGTTGAAACACATTTCGCATTTGTGATAAACACCCTGGCGCCTTCCGCAGCCTTCTGGTGCATCCACTCTTCCCTTTTTACCGCGGCGGGATATGCGCTTTCTATCACAACCACCTCATACCCGCACAGGCCGCAGGTTTGTTCTAAAACATCCTTTAGCCGATAGGATATGGATCTTTCCCGTTCTCCGGTATACTCACAGTAGATAAAGCAATTTCTTCCTTCGCCAAGCTCCCTGCTTACAATCTCTTTCAGCTTCTGCTCTTTATTAAGAAGCTTTCCCTCTTCTATCAGGCAGCTTAAGTCTTCCGGTTCTACAATCATCTCCCCTGTTGCCGGGGAAAGTATCGGTCCGCGGTTATACGGCATATCCGTATAAGAAAGAGAAAACTGCAGAAAACTCCCCATAATTAGTTTTCCGCTCCTCTCTTTCATTTCCTCCTTCATGCATGCCCTTACCCGGCAATACTCCTCATATATCCGGCTCTCCAAAGGCACGATGACCACATCTTCATATAGCTTCGGAAGATATCTGCTCAGGTCTGAGAGATCCAGGAACAAGGACGTGTCCAGCAAAAATTCTGTAAAGATCAGCACGGATATGCCCGGCAGACATCGCTGCGGTGTTATCACCCGCCCGCGCGACATTGAATGGTAATTCCCCCCTTCCTTGATTTCATAGACCGTTTCCACCGTTCCGTATTTTTCAACAAATCTCCTTTCTCCCGCACTGCTGTACCGATAGCCTTTTGCCCGCATCCTTCCAGGATCCAGCCTGAACAGCGTATAAAAAAGATCCGATGCATATCCTCCTGCTATTGTTCCTGTCAGTGCCAGCTGTTTCCTGCTTGCCTTTATCAGGTCGTGCATCGCATATCCCTGTGCGCTCCCGCCTGCCTTGTAAGACTGTACCTCATCAAAAATTGCCAGATCAAAATACCCGGCCAGATACTTTTTGATATAACGTGTCAGTCCAAAGCGCCTTGGCCCATAGATGTCCATCTCCTCTATCTCTTCGTCTGTAAGCTGATTGAGCTCCTTGTACAGCATTTCTCTGCCCTTCATAACCCATACAGATTTTCTGCCTTTCATGGCACGGTTCGCATAGTGTGATATTTTCTTCCATTTCTTCGGCTTTTCCTTCGGCTTCCAATACATAATCCTGTTGTCAACCGGTTCACAGGCCGGCATCCACAGAATCTCCCCGCAGCACCGGCAGAAACGATTCGCACTGTTCTGCTGGGCAAAATTCTCCGGCATCAGGACTCTGTATTCACCTGTTGTCTCATCAATACTGCCCGATCCGTCTGCAGCCAGAAGTATTTCACCGCATTTCGGACATATCATCCCCTTTACGGCCTCTCTTTGTTCCATCAGTTCCCATTTACGGCACCCGCACCCACAAGATGACCGCAGGTCAGCCGGAAACTCCTTCTCACAATGGCTGCATACAGGCACTTTAGGCTTCTTAACCTTTATTTGGGTTGGAGTCGGCATATAGGCATAGGATAATTTCCCAGTGTCTTTCCCGACTATATAATACTCTTTCCCTGCCGGAGTTTTTCCCTTTTTCCTGAGCGCAGTCAGCTGTGACAGCTTTTCAATAATCTCTACCTTCGCATAAGGACTTTCTTCATAGATAAATTCCTCCCATTTATGTACCAGATGCGCCGGACACATGATGATAACCCTGAACTTTATCAGCCTGCCGTCCGTATAAACCTCCTTTACGGTCTTTTCAGAATGCTTCCTAAGATACTCCTGGTTAAAAAAAGCCTCGGCAACCCCCAGCCCCTGAAGGGTCTTGCCTGCTCCCATGCTTTCAATGAGAAATGCATATTTCTTTTTTTTCAGACATTCAACCGCGCCGTTCACGACAGCCGCCTGCTGTGGGTATAAACTCTTGCCGATAAACGTAAGCTCTTCCACTTTATCCTTCATCGATGTCAATGGCTTCAGCAGTCTTTCCAGGTTATCAACCAGCGTATGCCCGTATTTGTTAAAATAATCGTCCATATCTGAGAAATCCAGTGGCCGCTGCTCCTGTTCTGAAATATGGATTTTTTTATCTGACAGCCCCGCCTGCAGAATGGAAAGAAGCGCTTCATTTGTCATTTCTGAATGCCAGATTTCATACCCGTCAAACAGCCCTGTTTCCCCGATCACCTTCATCTCCGATATGTGTAAAAGCTTTTTTTCCATGGCTTCCTCTGTCACATACGGGATCCAGCGGCGCAGGATTGGAAATTCAAACTGGTTCATCAGATAGGCATACAACTGCTCTTCCCAGTTCTTTTTCTCAATAAAAAGATATTCTCTACTGATAAGTCTTGACAGGCTCACACCCTGGTACAGACACTCGCGTCCGTTTTGTATCTTTACTTGATAGTTATCCACCTCCGCTGCCGGCGGAAATGTCTCTATATACTTCCCATTCTCTATGATTGCAACAGATTCCGTCCCTAAGCCGATATTGGCACATAAACCCGCCACAGACATAAAATCTTCATTAAAGTTTGACAAGATCAGCAGTCTGCCGTCCGCCGCTACTGCATAATATAGATGGGTAATTATATTCCCTGCTGTTACATGCAAATTCTTTTCCTCCTCGTTAAAAAAACAGGCCCCTGCCTGTTCTCCCTACAATCTGCGTATCATTCCATTATTTTCAATAATCTGGAAGCCAACCTTGGAAAATCGCTGAACTGCCTCTACCATTCTGCCATTCTCGTCCATCCGCATCTCACTTTCCTCTACATTTGTAACCATTCCTCTCTGCAGATGCAGGTCACTGGACGCTTCCGAACCCACAAGCCCCTGCCCGGCGCCGGATATTGCCATCAGATACATCTGTCCTGCATTTGGCATGATCGGGGGCCTGCTCAGGTTATCCGCAATAAATTTCTGCTGTGTTATCTTCTCTTTCACCAGATCATTAAGCGCACTCTTTCCCAGACATCTCTTTGCACGCTCGGCATTGAATTCTTTGTTTTTAAATTCTGCTATATCTTTTTTCTTAGATGGCAGCACTCTTATTTTCTTCCCGTCATACCCTGTCGGCAAAAGCGGGATTTTCTCCGGAGAGTCGATATCCATTTTTATCTTTGCCAGCTGCTCCCCATCTATTGGCCGCTTTTCTGCTTTCCTTCCAATCAGGACCACCTGCTTCCACTTTTTATACTCCTGTTCATGAAAACGGTAACAGCATTCCGTGATAAAATTCGTGTGCCATGCCTTTAAAAACATAGGCTCGGCCATTACATAATAAGGAATGACAAAAACAAAGATTCCCTGTTCTTTCAGGCATGGCACGATTTTGTTGAAAAATCTCCATTCCAGCCTCTCCCCGTCTTCTTCCCCATAGGGCGGGTTCGCAAAGCAGAAGGAAAATGCGCCTTTTGTGATAACCGCATCTGTCAAAAAATTACCGTAGATACATTCATCAATCAATGGATGATTGATTGCCATAT
The DNA here is from genome assembly GCA_009774255.1 of Faecalicatena sp. Taxonomy (GTDB): domain Bacteria; phylum Bacillota; class Clostridia; order Lachnospirales; family Lachnospiraceae; genus Schaedlerella. The sequence continues at coordinate 1,678 of VSNK01000109.1, read as the reverse complement.
CTGCTGTGGCCTCATTTAACTCTACCCCGAAAATATGTATGTTTCCGTTGTTTCTGCGCCCCATGACCGTAATAATCGCATTTCCGTCACCGATAGCGGGCTCCAGGCCGCAGACTTCCTCATTTTCTGGGAAATCCAAAAGCCCGGCAATCCATTGGCAGTGTGCCGGGTCTGTATAATACGCCCCAAGCTTTGCCTGATTCATTCTTGTCTGAAAAAATGAATTCTGTTTCTTTACATGTTGCTCCATAAAAATATCCTCCTTTTATATGATTTCCTGACCGCAAAACGGGTAACAAAAAAGCACCCCGCAAGGTGCCCTTTTACTCTGTATGCATAGACCTGTTTCCAGGAATTCCCCCATCTTTCCAAATCTAAAGATTTCGGAATAAAACAAATCAGGTTTGTTCTAGTTTACCATTCTTTCCCTGAAACCGCAATTCTTTTTTCTGTTTAGATTCTCTTTGTCATTGTTTCATGACTCCAGTATCTGCTGTACCCTGCCTACCTGCCCATCCTTTAACATGACCTTGATACCTCTGGTATGAACCGGCCGGTTAGTAAGTATCCTGTCCACGTACCCCTCTGTCAGCTTACCTGATTTCTGATCCTTCTTTAAAATGATTTTTACCCGGCTTCCCGGTCTGATATTCCTCCGATACATATGGTTCTCCATATATCCACCTCCCTTTGTTATCCAGGTCATGGCTAATTAGAGGTAATCAAAAGAGGAAAGGAAAAGCACAATCCAGACGGAACCGGCGATACCGTCAAGAAATATTTGTGAGTTAGCAAGAATCCTGATATAATGGGTGTAAACGCCCATCCGGGGCAGAAAGGCAGGGAGAAAAATGCACATCAGCTACAAACCGCTCTGGCACACACTGATAGAGCGCAACATGAGGAAAGAGGATTTAAGGCTTGCCGCTGGCCTGACCACAAATATGATAGCCAACATGGGCAAAGAAGGGAAACATATCAGCATGGACACACTTGCCCGTATTTGTGAAACACTGGATTGTGGCATTATGGACGTGATTGAGCTGGCCAGTGACGAGCCTTCCGCCACAGGAGGGAACGATAATGGAAAAACTGAAAGAAAGAATCACAGAGAACGGCATTGATTATATTCTGGCAGGTGATTACTATATCCCGGACTTGAAGCTGCCGGAGGAGAACCGCCCCATCGGACGCTATGGGAGGCTGCACCGGGAATATCTCAAACAGGAGCATCCGGCACGGTACAGTTCCCTTATTTTGACCGGGACATTATGGACATACCTTGCCGACCTGAACGAGCAGGCGGAAGAACGGCTTAACTTAATCATTGAGCAGATGAAAGCCGCCGAAGGAGTGACCGAGGAACTGAAAGCCCGGAACCAGCTTGAATGGGTAGGCCGGATGAACAATATCCGCAACCGGGCAGAGGAAATCATAAACAGTGAGTTGATTTATATTTGATTGGATGTGGAAAGACCAGCCGACTACCCGGCTGGTCTTTCTAACCTTCCCTGCGCTCCAATACCGCCCGAATCATGGCAACGGCGATTTCCTGCTGGCTGGGCGACGTGCTTTCCCACAGCTCTGCCAGCTCCCGTATCTTGCTGACCTCATTATCTTCCAGCGCATCCCGCAGCAGATAATCAGGGGAGATTTTCAGTGCGTTGCAGATATTGAT
>VSNK01000108.1 GCA_009774255.1 Faecalicatena sp. | reverse complement strand
TAGTGGTGAGTCCTACCGCAAAGTGGACTGCTAAAAGCGTTAGCAACTCTAATGGAGTTACTACACAAATGGCTATGTGGAAACGCATAGCCATTTTTTACGAGGAGAAATATGCAGACAGATTTTAACTTATACAAGGTGGATATGAAATATATCCGTAATTTACATAATATAGATAATAAAGTGCTTTCTGTTTCACCACAGATGGGAAAAGATAACAGGGTTTTTGTTGGAATTGTTACTATTTGCGGTACTCATAAATATTGTATACCACTTTCATCACCAAAAGAAAAGCATAAAAAAATGAAGAACTCTATGGATTTTTCAAAGATTGAAATAAATGGGAAACTTTTAGGTGTCCTGAATTTTAATCTTCCGCATCCATCCACATCTGCATATTTTCTCAAGATAGAGGCGAGCATACTCCTCTCCATGTTCTGCTTAGGTGTTGTAATATTTCTCAACATTCTTTCTTAGTTCTTCAAATAAATAATAATATACGTTTATGATATCCTGAAATTTTTCGGCCGCGAATGTCCCGTCATAATCGTGGGCCAGTTGATTTCTTACTCGGAGCATCTGCATCCACCGGTCATCCGCAATGATTCCGTTGGTAAATGCCTGCTGCAGGGTTTCCCGTGGTGATCCGACCGCAAAGCCAAGAATTTCAAGCTTCTTTATCAGGATATCCTTCATCACCTTCCAGGAAATATCAAAGGTGAGGTTAAAATTCAATACGGTACCTTCCAACACAAAATCTGCTTTTGGATCCGCTCCCAGGCTTTTCTCGAGATTTTTCAGGCTTTTACAAAATGTACGATAACGATTAATAAATTTGTTTTCCATATGTTCTTATATCCTCCAGCAAAAATTCATTGCGAATACTGTCGTAATCAAACAGATCTATTTTTCGGAGTGTGTCTATCTCCGAAAGGGCATCTTCCAGATGCAGGATATCCTCACATCCATAAACAACAAAATCTATGTCACTGGTCGGCGCCGCAGTACCTGTCGCAAAAGAGCCGAACAGATCCAGCCGTTTTACGCCATTTTCCTTACATATCGCGGCAACTCTTTCAATCAATTCTGAAATCAACATTTTTATCCATCTCCCCATCCTTGCATTTAGGCAGAAAAGCCATATCGGCAAATCCATTGCCTGTATTTCCCTGACCGCATTTCTTTATTTCCCATACTCATCCACCCTGACAGCCACATTGTCCTGCAAATTGCGATAGAAAAACTGATAGTCATACAGATGATAAACGCCCTCGTCTAAAATGGATAATCCCGCCGGATAATCTTCTTCCGTTACATCAATCACCTTCAGCGCGCCTCTGGTTTCATCAATATACGCTCCTGTCAACTGCGGAATCTCCGTTACAATTTGTCCGCTGTAATCGGTAAAGCAGGCGCCTTTATTGAGTGACCGGTCCGCAGGCGTTTTGTCCGTCTCCCAATTCAGCGGATTGATTGCAAGTGTTTTTGTTCCTTCCGGTATCATCAAGGAGTCTGTCACATTTTCCGCCTCACTGTTAAATGAAACGATGACGCCCGTATCGGACTCACCCTCCGCAAACCTCAGATGGCTGTATTCCTGCATTTCTTCTTCCGTAATACGCCATCCAATCGCATAACATACAACCAGTAATTTGTTTGTATCATCATCCGCGAAGCAGTCTTTCAGTAAGCGTATGCACAAATCTGCCCCCTGTGAAAAACCAGCTAATACGACAGGTTGTCCATCATTGTAGTGTTCCATATAATATTCAAATGCCTGCTTTATATCTTCATAACCGATTTCCAGATATTTTTCTCTGTCAGCAAGGTCCATTTCGTATACATTGAGCGCTGCCTGTCTGTAATAAGGGGCAAAAAACCGGCATTCTCCATCGTATATCCCCTTTTCCATATTGACTGCGCCCAAAAAACTTTCTTTTGTTTCCGCGTCATTCAGCGACATATTATAGGTACCGACCTCTCCGCCGTACACCGTAGGACATATAAAAAACACATCGGCCGGCTTGTCATTTACATCATCCTCAAGGTATACCCAATTACTGCTTTCCGAATAAATATTCCGTGTCTGCCTGCTTTCACAGCCGGTGAAACTGACCATGATCAGGATCAGCATCCATATGATAAAGCCCTTTCCCCTTTTTTTCATTAACAATTTCTGCATAAAGCCTCCCTCATTCCCTTTTGGAAATGTCTGGTATCTTATAGTTCCTCAAGTTTTTGAAATGCGGAGTGCGCCTTTCAAAATAACAACAAATTCAATTTTATGATAACATCCTACTCCGAAATTGTCTATAATCCAATGAATTTCCCTTAAAAAATTGACGGAACTGTTAACTTTAGTTACAGATCACGCCTGGTGAAGGTGTGACCTGTAACTAACTTTATTTTATCAGGAGGACGAATAGGATAGAAAACATTTTAGAATTGCATCAAGTTTCCAAGACATTTCCGAAGTCAGATTTTGCGTTGGAAAATGTGACATTTTCATTGTCATATGGGGCGATTTTAGGTTTTGTCGGTAAAAACGGTGCCGGAAAAGCAACGACGATTGGCCTCTATCATAAAAAACAGATTTGAAGTTAAGAAAACCAGCCCTTGCAGGTAAAATCGCTCAGGCTGGTTTTCTTATTCTTTGCATTGTCTTACTATTTGCATTGTCGTGAGCCGCCGTATCCCGGCGCGGCGCCTTACTGATTCATCTTATTTATCTGATTCATCTTATTCACAATTCGCTGAATCTGCCGAACCGTCATCTCTCCCTGTCCCAGATCCATATCCGCGAACTGTCCGAATGGGATCGCCCTGCAGAGCGGAAGCAGCGGATTCTTCTTTTCATCAAAGAAATTCCGCACCTGCTCGTTTTCCTCCGCAATGGCCTCCTTGAAAGCCGGAGATGCGGTGAAATGTCCGACCTGCATCTGGGGGCTGAAGTACTTTACCTTTTCCCCGGACTCCACATTTACCGAAGCGGTCAGAAGAATCTCCCGGGAGCTGCGTCCCACCATGATCTCAAAGCTGCCGCTTTCCACCACCCACTTATGCAGTGCCGGTGTATAATATTCAAAGGCATGGCGGTCCAGAGTAATGGAAACCTCCTGTTCCTCTCCCGGAGCCAGATGAACCTTCTTGAAGCCGCGCAGTTCCTTCACCGGGCGGTGCATTGTGGACTCCGTGTCATGCACGTAGATCTGAGCCACATCGGAGCCTGCCCGGGTCCCGGTATTTTTTACGCGGAAGGATACCGTCAGTGTATCCTCTGCTCCCATGGTTTCCTTGTCAAGATGAAGATCTCCGTACGCAAAGCTGGTATAGGACATTCCATATCCGAAGGGATACGCCGTATCCAGATTCTTCGCGTCATACCAGCGATAACCGATATAAAGACCCTCGCCGTAAACCACGTCAGGAACCGTGTCCGGATAGCAGGGGAAATTCAGATAAGACGGCGTATCCTCCAGACGGCAGGGATACGTCTCCGGAAGACGACCTCCCGGCTCCGCGAGGCCGAACAGAATCTCCGCTATCGCGCCGCCCATGGCCTCTCCGGCGTAACCGCCCTGGAGCACTGCTCTTACCCGTTTACAGTAAGCGGAAATATCTACCGGTGCTCCCGTATTGACCACTAAGATCACATTCTGGTTGACTTTCAAAACGGCATCCAGAAGGTCACGCTGGCTCTTGGGTAGAAACAGATCCGTGCGGTCATAGCCTTCGCTTTCGATCCCGTAAGGATAGCCGGTAAACAGGATGATCTGATCCGCCTTTTCTGCCGTTTCCACAGCCTCAGCCAGCAAGTCCTCCCTTGGAGTATCCTCCGGCGGGAACCCTGCATTGATCTGATAGCCTGCCGCGTAGGAGAGCTTCTCCTCCCCTGTCAGCCTGGCGATCTCATCATAAGGAATGTCCAGCGTATGTCCGTTCATATGTCCGGAGCCTCCGCCCATGTAGCATGGGCTTTTGGCAAATGCGCCGATTACCGCCAGATTTTTTGTCTGATCCGCGGAGAGGGGCAGTACGCCGTCGTTTTCCAGAAGAACCGTTCCCTCCATGGCCGCTCTCTTTGCCAGCGCATGGTGCGCCGCCAGATCTACCTCCGGGACCTCGTAGCCGTCATGAATCTTATAGAAGCAGTCCACCACATGATACGCGATGGTATCCAGCTCTTCCTCGGAGATCTCTCCGTTGCGGATTGCGTCGCGAAGCAGATGTACATGACTGCTTTCTTCCGCCAGTTCCACATCCAGCCCGCATTTATGGCCCTCTACCTTGTCCTCTTCATAATGAACGGCAAACGCATCTGACATCACGAGCCCCTTGTAGCCCCATTCTTTGCGGAGCTTGTTCATGATCTCCGGATTCTGGTGTACCCATTTTCCATTGACACGGTTGTAGCAGCTCATGATCGTCCATGGATCCGATTTTTCCAGAATCAACTGGAATACCCGCAGGTACAGCTCGTTCAGGGTACGCTCATCCACCACAGCGTTGGTCGTCATACGCTCGTATTCCTGATTGTTGCATACAAAATGCTTCAGATTCGCCGCCACACGCTGGCTCTGCACGCCATTGATATAATTCGCGGCCATCTCCGAGGAAAGCACCGGATCCTCCGAGTAATATTCAAAATTCCGCCCGCCCAGAGGGCTTCTCTTCATGTTGACACCTGGGCGGAGCAGGATGTCTACCTGCTGGTTCTTACATTCCTTTCCCATCGCCGTGCCGATCTCATAAGCCAGCTCCGGATCCCATGACGCGCCCTGTGCGGCGGCCTGCGGGAAACAGGTTCCCCAGAATTTCTCTTCCATCTCCTCCCGCGGGATACGGAAATAATCACACCAGCCGCCGGATGGATTGTCACAGCTCCGGTACGCAATGCCGAACCGGGGAAGATTCCCAAATCGGTCTTCATGCAGCGCACAACAGCGGATCTTCTCATCCAGTGTCAAAGATTCCACAATCTCACGGATTTCCTTTTCTGTTTTTGCCATCTCTACTCTCCTTTAACGCCTGTTTTTGAGCTTCTTCTGCTCCTTGTATTGTTCACGCATGGTATACATTTCTTCGTCTATGGTATCCTCCGGCAGGTCCTCTTTCCGTGTAAATCTTCGGAACGCCCGGTAGAACATCATACAGCAGAGATTCCCCGCCAGTGCGAACCCGATCAGCAGCCAGATGGCCGCGGCAGCCATGATCGACGCGTAGCTTTGAATGCTCGCAACCACCGCAGCTGTCAGGATGAGGAAAATCACGATCGTATAAGGCAGGCTCATCACACCGATCACAAAAGCCTTGGCAACCGTAGTCAGCAAGTCATTGTCAAATCTTGCCTGAAGCGCAAAGCTGTACAAAACTGTCATGAACATCACTGCCAGGAGCGCGCCCATCACGGTCATAAGGAGATTCCGATTGTCCGGGTTCGTGTTGGAAATATACACGAAATTCAATCCGCAGGTAACGACAAAGACCAGAAATATCAGCCATATGATCGTGCTGTTCTTGAAATTCGCTTTAAAATCTCTCATAAATTCTTTCTTCACATCATCCGTTCTCTTCTCTTTTCTTTTGAAAAAAACAGAATCCATGGCCGTAACCGATGCCCCGATCGTTACAATGGGAATGGAGGTCACGATGAAAAGCAGGTTCAGTGTGGCCAGATCCCCTACATAATCAAAAAAACGCCATAATCTGGAATCCATATTAAAAGAAATCTTCATACGTCCTGCCTCCTTTTTCAGCTCCGTCCATTACACTTTATAGCCTGGCAGGCCGCGAAGTGTAACGCATCTCTAAACCGCGAACTTTAATCCTTTTTCATATATCCTTACCGCCATATACTGCTTAGACGGAAGCTCTACCTTAAATTTTCCTTTAAATGTACCATATTTTGTGATTGTCATATCCCAGGTATCCAGAATCTCTACTTCATATTCCTTTTCGTCATCGAAATGGTACTCCTTGAAGGACGGGCACCGGAAGCCGTAATAGAACAGATAATAGGGAACCGGAAGCAGGCTGTCCACAGTTGCCGATATATCTTCCCCATACGGTTGAAGCTGTATCTCCTTCAGTCCTGGTCCGGGTGTCTCTTTCAAAATGTTCAGCAAGAATTTGAACCGCTCCGGGCTTGTCCCCTTCAATACCCCTCCGTGTGACCACCACAGGATCTGATCTTCGGACAGGTAAGTCTCCCCGTGTCCCGGATAGCCGCCGCGCACAACGCCCTCCCAGAATCTCCGGTTCATCTCCTCTCCCGGAATATTTCCCCAGTTATGCTCAATATTTCCCTCGTATACGATCTCATCCAGAACCACCGGCTTCTGATAACGCTCCCGCCACTCTGTCACCAGTTCCCCTGACAGATACGGGTCAATCCGCTGTACGGAACAGTGTGTCACCCAGGGCCTTGTAAAATCATATATCTTTTTACAGTTATGAATCGAACGCAGATGTCCGTAGACATCCTTCTTGCAGATGATGGAGGCATAGCGCTCCCAGTCAGCAATCGTTTTCTGCGGCATCAGATCATATTCATTTGCCAGAGACCACCATACATTCCGGAACGCGGAAAATCTCGCGATCACATAGTTCCAGTATAAATCATCCTCTTCCTTTGACATCATCGAAAATCCCCAGCGGTCATATGGGTGCATGACGATGATATCCGCCTCGATCCCAAGCTCCATCAGATCCCGGATGCGCTTCTCCAGATGCTCAAAATGCTTTGGGTTGAACCGCTTGTAATCCCAGTTGTTCCCCTCCGGACGTCCGATATATCCGAAAAAATTGTCTTTTGTCAAAACCGAACTGTCCATGGGTGTTCCCTCATATGGATAGCTGTAGGGTTCGTTAAAATTATAATCATAGTGCTTCGGGAAAACGCAGAAACGAATCTTGTTAAAAGCACTGTCCTTCAATGTCTTAAGTGTCTGCTCCTGCAGTTCTTCCGTCTGCAGCGCCCATACGTAACAGGTCGTTCCTATGGAATAGTAGGGAGTACCGTCTTCGTACGCGAAATGGAAGGTATTGCACACCCTGACTGGACCGTGATTTCCTCCGGAAGCAGCCTCTGCTTCAAATGTTCCCTCATATTCATCTTCTTCCGCGTAATTTCCGTATACACGGAACGTATAGCTTCCCTCAAAAGACGGCATGAAACGAACCTTGTACATTCCGTTTCCATCGTAAAAGCCATCCACGGTTTTCTTCTCATTCGCTCCCGTGAATTCTGCTTTGATCTCATAATCTGTAAATGGGTTTCCCTCGGATTTTCCTTCCAGAGCAATCTCAAAAATGCCCCATCTTTCTACCTTCTGTGTATAATGTAGGATTTTGCTCATTATTACTATTCCTTTCTTCCCCTTTATATAATACCGAAAATACGCTTATGATACACAGGACAGCAGGCCGCACCCCGTCTGCTGTCCTCAGCAATTTATTTTTACTCACGGCCGATAAAATCTGCCGTCTAGTATAACCCGATTTAAATACCTTTCTGTTTCACTGAGGATGCTTTTTCGAGAGTGCATGTGTAAAAACGCAGGCGTAGCGGGCTACGCTGAGGCTTTTACACATGTGCTATCGGGAAAGCAGACCAGTGAAACGTAAGGTTATTTAAATTGGGTTATACTAGTATAAAACTACTTCACGGCACCTGCCATACCTTCTACGAAGTACCTCTGGAAGATCAGGTAAACCGTCATAACCGGGATGACCGATATCAATACTCCGGCACACAAATAACCATAATCCGTTCCATGCTCCCCTACGAAGGTCAGCAGTCCTACCGGCACGGTCTTCAGTTTATTATCATTGATAATAACGGAAGCCAGCAGGTATTCATTCCATGTGGACAAAAAGTCCGTGATGAACAATGTCGCGATCGCCGGCTTACAGATCGGCAGAATAATGTGGAAAAAGCTCTGCCACTTATTTGCCCCGTCAATATAAGCCGCCTCGTCAATGGCAAAATCAATTCCCTTCATAAATCCATGCATGATCAGGATCATAAATGAAACACCAAAGCCGATGTAAATATAGAACAAACCGAAGTATGTATTGATCAGTCCCAGTCTGTTGTAAATGATACTGATCGGAACCAACGCGATCTGCATCGGAAGCATCATACCAAGGAGCAGGAATACGAACCAGGCCGTGGCATGCTTTAATTTCAATCTTGTCAGCGCGAAGGCTGCCATAGAGGAAATGAAGATTCCAAGCGGCACCTTCAGAAGGCAGATGATCAGGTCATTCTTCATATACTGGAATAACCGTCCCTGGGTCATGGCATTCACGAAGTTGGACCATGCAATCTGCTCCGGCATCTCGAACAGCCCCAGACCGCTGATAAAGTCTCCCTTTGACTTGATAGCCGTAAAAAGCAGCGTAACGATCGGTATGATCCAGAAAATCGCCAGGATGATCAATACGAGATAGCGGAGTGCTGATTTTCCTATTTTATTTGCTTTTCCTTCCATAATGACACCCTCCTATTCTTTCTTCGCAGTAAAGGACATATATGGGATAATTACGATCAGCATCATCAGAACCATGATAATCGCGATCGCCGTACCATATCCTACGTTGTTATACTGGAATACCTGATTGTACATATAGGATGCCAGTACCTGGGTGGCGTTGTTCGGACCGCCGTCCGTAAGACCTTTTACAATATCATAGACTTTCATCGCCGCGATCAGCAGTGTGGAAATCACCATGATAAATGTATCTTTCATGAGCGGAACCGTAATACGGAAGAACTTCTGCACCGCGTTGGCGCCGTCAATGGATGCAGCTTCCAGGATATCCGACGGAATACCGCCCAACCCTGCCAGGAACAGAATCATCGGCTGTCCGATTGCCTGCCAGAGCGCCGCCACGAACAGAGCGATCAGCGCCGTATTCGGCGTAGAGATCCAGGTCTGTGTAAAGTCCAGTCCCAGCATCTTCGCGAACTGGTTGATGAAACCGATCTGCGGATTGTAAATCCATCTCCAGATGATCGCGACCGCGATTGCGGAAATAACACTTGGGAAGTAGAAGAACGCGCGAAAAAATGTTCTCCCTGCAAACTTCTGGTTCAGTATCACTGCCAGAAGCAGGGATACCGTCGTCGTAACCACGACTGTCAGCACAATCCAGATGATCGTATGCTGAAATGACATCCAGAACACTTCGTCATGTATGAGCTGCGAATAATTTTTCAGACCGACAAATTGCATACTTCCGATTCCTGTACCGCTCTGGAAACTGATCCACAGGGAATAGAATACCGGGAAAATGATGACCGATAAATAAATGATCAATGCCGGGAGCATAAAAAGGTAAGGCGCCTTCTTATTTTCTTTCATAGTCTGTCAACCTCCTCTTCAATTCAGATTCCTTCTTCGTACAAAAAACCTGCTTCTGCTTCATTACCAAAAACCTTTCCGGCAGATTTTCTGCGTACCTTAATCCGGAGACAGCCCACAAATTCTGTTGTGGGCTGTCCGGTTCTATTTTTCATATAGCAAAGCGAATTCTGTCCTATTTCGACTGATATGCCTCGATCGCCTTCTGGATCGCCGCAGCGGCATCCGCAGGCGTTGTCTCGCCGTTCGCGATTGCATCCTGATTATTGAAGAGAACGTCGGCAACCTCTGTCGGGAATGCCTGGTCCGTGATTGTAAATGTACCGTTTTCAGAAGAAGTATCCAGCATGTTCTGTACGTTCGGATTTACGGCAGGATCTACTGGATCTGCGTCTGTTCTTGGCAGCGGAAGGTTGTAGTAAGTCGGATATACTTTCGCCGCTTCGTTGCTGAACAGGAAGTTGGTGTAAGCGATTGCTGCTTCCAGCTCATCGTCTGATAAGTTAGCGTTGAACTGATTCATCTCAGCGAATGCGGACATTCTGCCTGTCTCATTCGGGAATGGGAACCAGCTCACGTTGTCCAGTGTTACATCGTTGTTCTGCAGAACGGAATCATACCACTGTCCCTGGATATCCATAGCGCATGTGCCCATAGCGAAAGCCATATAAGTATCATCCGGGTTTGCCGTGATGAATCCATCCGGGAAGTAGCCTTCCTTGCAGTAGTTCTCATATCTTGCCAGAGCCTTCTCTACCACGTCACAATCCCAGCTTGTGCTTAAGGACTGCAGTTCATCATGTGTGTCTGCGCCTGCTTCATATTCAATAAACTGCTCGATCCAGCGCATTACATGCCATCCGTTCAGGCCGGCAGCGTCCATCGGAGTAACTCCGTTTTCCTTTAAGGTTGCGCAGACATTCTCGAATTCTTCGATCGTGGTTGGTACTTCCAGATTGTACTGCTCGAAAATATCGGTACGATAGTAAATACCGAGTACGTTGTAGGAGGTCGGAATTCCGGAAAGCTGTCCGCCAAGTGTCACAAGGTTCATAGCTCCTGAAGTATACACATTCTCCCAGTCATGCTCCGCAGCGTAATCTGTCAGATCATAGGTCACACCGTTGTCCACATAATACTGACCCAGAGCGCCGCCCCAGTTGAACCACATGCTCGGCATGGAGCCGGACTGTGCCGCTGTCTTGCAGGAATCCTTGATTCCGTCCGTATCATAGTAGGATACGGTCACATTGATGTTCGGGTTTGCTTCGTTGAAAACCTTAGTCAGCGCGTCCGTACCTTCCTGGCGGGTCTGGAGATACCAGAATGACAATTCGACCGGTTCACCTTCATAGCCCACATCTGCTACCGCTTCTACTCCCGAGAGATCCACACCGCTGTCATCAGAAGAGTCATCCGTATCTGCTTCGGATTCAGAGCCTGAAGCTTCCCCTCCTGAACTGCTGCCATCTGATGAAGAATCACCGGAACCGCCGCACCCGGCGAGCAGGCTTGCTGTCATCACTCCGACCATCGCTGCTGACATAAACTTTTTCACTAATTTCCCTTTCATTTTTTTGCTCCTTTCGTTTTTGATTTTTTATATATCAAGGCATGAGCACGCCTGATATTCTGAATTTATAATGAACGTCTGATAAATCTGCCATGCAGTATCATGTGATGCGCACAGCACACGCTTTTGGTATCTGCGGTCTGCGGCTTCGAAATCATTACAATTCCAGAAAATACCGTATACCTGTCCCCACACGTTCCTTGTTCGGGCAGTTCACCATCACACCGGCCACATAATCCTGAAATACCTCGTCCCGAAGATAAACGCCATAACATCCGGCCTTCTCCGTCACCTCATGGGGGCGGAAGGGAAGCTCCGTCACTGCCCCGCCTTCGCTCTGATCAAGGGCTTCGGCGTAAAATAAATCTTCTATTGTATATTGTTCTTCCAGCTCCTGCAGCCCGCAGTCTCCGAAAGCAGCCAGATATCCTGTCGCGGCATATCGGTTGAAGACCTCTTCCGGCGCAATCACCAGATCTACTCTTCCTGATCTCATATAGGTGGCAATCGTCGCTTCACTCTGCATATTGGCACCGCTGGAATATCCTGCTTCGATCCTGCACTGCTGTACCCCGGTATCCAGTCCCAATGCTCCGGCCAACTCCTGCTCCATAGCCACGGCAGTATCGCCCGGGAGGTTCCGGTCGATCACCATCACATAAAAAGCATCATCCACCCTTTGTTTGCGGATATCCCTGAGCAGAAAAACAGCAATCAGCACTGCGAGGATTACAATCACAATGGCTGCTCCATAATAGGAAAATATGTACTTTACCTTCCCTGCCATGGACAGTTCCCGCCACTGCCGCCGTATCATATTCCTGTCTTTGTCCCATTCGGGGCGTTCCATCATTTTTTTCATAGGCTTCAGAAAATCTGTCCTTTATTTGTCCTTTATTTCTTCTGAATTTTGTTATGTTATATTGTACATGTTTATTAAATTTGTGTCAATAGTTTCAATGAAATTCAGAATAATTCAGTAATTTTAAATAACCATGTTAAATTTATATCATTTTTTAATTCCCCTTTATTTTGCCAAAACCCCTTTATTTTCAGCGATTTCCCGACTTTTCTTTTATCTCTGGTTTTTGACCGACAAAAAAATTTTTTTGTTAAATTTGCCTAGTCTTTTTTTCTTGACATCCTGATACTGCTTTTGTAGTATTTAAAATACGGACACAATATTTATTGATATTTAAATCAGGAGGAGATTTATGCTAATTGAAAGATGGGGATTATTTGAATTGTCGATGAACGGTAAAAGCGATGGGAATCCATTTGTCGATTATGAAGTGCATGGTACATTTATACACGAAAAAGAAACTCTGACCGTGAACGGTTTTTACGATGGGGACGGAGTCTACATGATCCGGTTTATGCCGTCCTATGAGGGGGAATACCATTATCAGATTTCCGGCACCTTCTCGGATGAGATCCATTCCGGCACTTTTACCGCGGTGGCCCCGACAGGAAGCAACCATGGACCGGTAAAGGTATACAAGCAGTACCAGTTGGCTTACGCGGACGGAACGCCTCATTATTCCTTCGGTACTACATGCTATACCTTTGATCTGCAGAAGGAATCCATTATCGAAGAAACCTTCGAAGAATTGAAAAAGGGATATTTTAACAAGATGCGTTTCTGCATCATGCCGAAACATTATGATTTCTGTCTCCATAACCCGGTGGCCTTTCCTTATGAGGGGACGCCTGTGGATATCAGCAATCTGACCCGGGAAAATTTCAGCGAATACAATGGGAATCCTGACGGGAACGACTGGGATTTCACTCGTTTCAATCCGGCGTTTTTCCGGATCCATGACCAGACGATCCGGCGCCTGATGAATCTGGGCATGGAAGCTGACCTGATCATATTCCACGCTTATGACCGCTGGGGCTTCTCGCAGATGTCCATGGAGGACAATCTACGGTATATCAAATATATCACGGCCCGGTACGGCGCCTACCGCAATGTCTGGTGGGCTCTGGCAAATGAATACGAACTGCTGGGCCATCTGACCGTGGATGACTGGGAGCTGCTGGCTGCGGAATTAATCGCCAGCGATCCCTACGGCCACCTTCGCTCCATCCATAACTGCGAGGTGTTCTACGATTATACAAAGCCCTGGATCACACACTGCAGCTGCCAGCGATGCGACCACTACCGTACCACCGAATCCACGGCCGAGCTGCGGAAGGCTTATGGCAAACCGGTTGTCTGGGACGAAGTGGGATATGAAGGCGATTTTCCGCACTGCTGGGGCAATTTCACGCCGGAGGAGCTGACCCGCCGGGCATGGGAAGCCCTGATCCGGGGCGGCTACTGCGGACACGGGGAAACATTTTTGAGTGAGGATAATATCATCTGGTGGTGTCACGGTGGAAAGCTGAAGGGTCTCAGCGCAGAGCGTTTTGGTTTCATGACCGAATTTCTCAAGGATGTGCCGGGGCATGGACTGAAAGAAGGGGAACTCCGAGATGATGTGCATTTTCAGTGGGACGACAGGGTGGCTGTTCCGGAGGAGGATGAATTCGCGGGAGAATATTATTTCTTCTATTTCAGTATCTGGCGTCCGCCGTTTCGGCAGATTTATATTGACGATGATACATGGTATGACGCGGAGGTCATCGATACCTGGAATATGACCGTGACACCGGCCGGGCGGCATAAGGGCCGGTATGAACTGCCGCTTCCCGGCACGCAGTATATCGGGATCCGGCTGAAGAAAAGCGCGGATCAGAGTGATGGGTGCGGTACGGCCGAATAAGGAAATTCGGAGAAATTTCCTATAGAAGAACAAAAAAGCTGTCAGATCAAAGATTTCCTCTGATCGGCAGCTTTTCTTTATGCTTTTCCTTTATGTTTTTTTATACTTGTATGGTCCAAAATTTTCTTTGTACTCGTATATTCCAAAAGGAGAAATAAGATTTTACTTTTTTCTCTTATCCAGAACACTCTCCCTGCATACCAGGGATGTCTGCAGGGCAATCTTCAGCTTTCCATGCTTTGCACCGTTCATCCGCGTAATCAGACATTCCACCGCAGAGCGCCCCAGCTGCTTTTTATCCACTCGCATGGTGGACAAGGGCGGATTCATGATATCGCACAGAGGCATATCGTCGAATCCCACTATGGAGATATCTTCCGGAACTTTGTAGCCATATTCCCGGAATGCCTTG
This sequence comes from Faecalicatena sp., assembly GCA_009774255.1. GTDB lineage: Bacteria > Bacillota > Clostridia > Lachnospirales > Lachnospiraceae > Schaedlerella. The sequence goes on along the minus strand of VSNK01000108.1, from coordinate 2,648 downwards.
ATCGCTGCCGCCGCAATAATATCATTATCCGCAAAATATGCGTCTGCCAGCTCCGGCTTCTGCTCCAGGATCCGGATCATGTCGTGATATCCCTGCGCCGAGGTCGACGCGATCTTATGTACATAATCCGTTGAAGCCGAGAACCCATGTGCTTTCAGAGCCTTCTGATATCCGGCCGACCGCTCTTCAAAATTGCTGATGGAAACCGCGGAGTGCAGATAGCCAATTTTCTTGTGGCCCATCCTTGCCAGATAGTCCGTGGCGCAATAGGCCCCCTGACTGTTGTTAATCACGATGCAGTCATAATCCAGCTCGTCATAATAGCAATCCAGCACGACCACAGGGATCTCCACCTTCCGGAAAATATCAAAATCTTCCCTGTTCATCTCGGTTCCCAGCAGGATCATGCCGCAGACAGACACAGAGCTTATATTTTCAATCTGGGACTGCATATCTGATGATTCTGTCACATAGTTGATATTCACAATACAGTTCTGTTCATTGCACCCCTCGGTAATCCCATTGATGACCTGGGAAAAAAAAGGAGTATCTGATACGACCATGGCATGCTTCTGGTAAATGACCAGATGAATGACCCTTTTTTCCACAGCCGATGACTTTGGGGGAATATAATCATACTTTTTCGCCGCTTCCAGAACAAGCTTCCTTGTTGTCTCGCTGATACCCGGCTTGTTATTGAACACCATTGAAATCGTCGCCGGCGACACATGAATCTTCTGCGCCAGCTCCTTTGCTGAAATACTCATCTCGTAAACACCTTTTTACTCTCATTTCTTACCATATTCTAGCAAAATATTGAGTACGTGTCAATAAATTATGTGAAATGCCGTCCTTATTTTTAGTAAATATTCAGCAAATATTCAGTTACCTATATTTTATACTTGATTTTTCAGCAATGATTCACAGTCATAAACCATATATCTCCGTATACTTCTTCTTAAAATAACGGATCAGCGGCTCCGCCGATACTTCTTTTCCGCAGACCGCTTCGATCACTTCCTTCGGCTTGCGTGTATTCCCATACCAATGAATCTTTTCATTAAGCCACTTTGTAATCTCGGAAATCCTTCCCGCTTTCAGAAGTTCATCCACTGAGCCCAGCTCCTGCTCGAGTGCTTCCAGATACATTCCGTCATATATGCTTCCCAGCAGATAGGATGGGAAATAGCCAAAGGAGGCGTCCGACCAGTGTACATCCTGCAGGATGCCTTCCCGATCATTTTTCGGCGTGATCTGCAGGTACTCTTTCATCTTCTGATTCCAGAGGGCCGGAAGCTCTTCCACCGGAACATGATCCCGGAAAATAGCCTGTTCCATTTCATAACGGAGAATAATATGAAAGCAATAGGTCAGTTCATCCGCCTCGGTACGGATAAAGCTGTTTTTCACATGATTGATCTCGCGGTAGAACTCATCCAAAGAGATTTCTTTGAACTGGGGCAGCAATTCTCCTAATTTATCATAAATCGGCACCCAGAAATTTTTATTCCGCCCGAGAATGTTCTCGTAGAACCTTGACTGACTCTCATGGATTCCCATATAGCCGCAGCTTCCTGCCACGGTCTTGTCATAGGCCGGATTGACATTCTGATCGAAGATTGCATGTCCGCCTTCATGGATCGCAGAAAATATGGATGACAGCGGTTCATGCTCATAATAGTGGTTGGTCACACGCACGTCCTTTGAAGAGAAACTGATCGTAAATGGATGTTCCGTCTCATCCACTGCCCCGGAGTCCCGGCGGAATCCGATATAATCCAGGAGCATCCACTGTACCTTTTTCTGGGCGTCTGGATCACAATACTCATGAAATCTCGGATCCTCTGGCTGCTGTTTTTCAGCGATTTTCTGTACCAGCGGTATCAATTCCCTTTTCAGCTCCTGGAACAGCCGATCAATGGTCACGGAATCCATCCCTTCTTCATATTCGTCCAGCATAGCCTCATAAACCTCTTTGCCTGGGTTCTTATAGCCGGTAATCTCTTTTTGCATGTCGATCATTTTCTTTAAATGCGGCGCAAATATAGAAAAATCATCGGCTCTCTTCGCATCCTCCCAGGCCGTCCCTGATTCTGCCTGCGCGCGCACAAATGCCTCATATACATCGGCCGGAATCCGGCGGTTGCGGTCAAAGTCTCGTTTCATACGGCTTATAATAAACTTCCAGGTATCATCCAGCGCCTTATATTCCTCCGGTGCCGCCAATTGATCCAGCATGTTCCCCAGTGCCTCCGACGTGGACATGGCAAAATTCTCTGCTGAAAAATGTGTCAGCGCCTCGATATGAGCGGCCTGTCCTTGCTTCGGTGCCTTTGTCTTCATGTCCCAGAACAACAGTGTGGTGACATGCTCATATTGCTGCATTTTTGATAAATATGCTTTAAAATCATTCAATAATCTACTCATTGATTCATCATCCTTTCCGCTTTTCTATTCATTATAACATAGGAACTAAAGAATTATCTGCCCATTGCGCTATTTTTCCGGAATCATCTTGATCATGTGATAAACCCGGAATCAAAATTTTCCATTTTGCGTAAGATTTCATTCCTATAAACCGCCTTTCTGCGAAAGGCACCGATGAGGTTATGAAACCCGTAGCCGATGGACTTCCGTTTTTTATTTTT
>VSNK01000107.1 GCA_009774255.1 Faecalicatena sp. | reverse complement strand
CAGATACCGTACCTTGCCACAGGAGCAGTCATTCCGCCAAATCGGGAATTCATGGCAGTGCTGGGTGACCAGAAGCATGGAACCAACATCGAAGCGCCGCTTTCTACCATTGAGGAAGCAATGGCAAATGTGCTCCGGAAGAATCAGCCAAGGCAGGGCGATGTGAATTATAAGTTCATAGGACAGATCAATAGACGTGTGCTGTTTGAAGAAATCATTGAGGAAGCAAGGCTCAGGCAGACCGCGACTGGAAGAAATCCCTTTGAAATGGCGTAGAAAACCTGCAGTAAAATGATACTTGATTGATACTCAAAATAGAAGCAAATGGGATAAATGAGTTGAAAACCTGCATAATCACCACGCAAAAAGCAGGAAAAACAATGGTTTTACGTTGTGATAAAGTGATGTAAAATTCAAGATGTTATGATATAATGAGGGAACGAATACTTACAATTGGTTACTATTCACGGCCGGGCTGCCGTGAAAAGATGTTAGACAAAATCTTGATTCAGGAGAAAAAATATGGCACATGAGCACGTGATCCGTTCCGTCCTGCCTATGAGCATTGCATGGGAGATGGGGATCGAGCCGGGGGACAGGCTGCTGTCAGTGGACGGGCAGGAGATTGAGGATGTATTTGACTATCGGTATTATATAGAAGAGGAGGAGATCGTCCTGCTGATCGAAAAGCCGGACGGTGAGCAGTGGGAGCTGGAGATCGAAAAAGAGACTTATGAGGATCTGGGCATGGAATTCGAGCAGGGACTCATGGATGAGTACCGATCCTGCCGGAATCGGTGTATTTTCTGTTTTATCGACCAGATGCCGCCTGGGATGCGGGATACACTGTATTTTAAGGATGACGATTCCCGGCTTTCTTTCCTGCAGGGAAACTATGTGACGCTGACCAATATGAGCGAACACGATATGCAAAGAATCGTGAAATATCATCTGGAGCCCATCAATATTTCCTTCCAGGCCACGAACCCGGAGCTGCGCTGCAGGATGCTCCATAATCGGTTTGCCGGGGAGGCGCTGAAAAAAGTAGATCTGCTTTATGAAGCGGGGATTGAGATGAACGGGCAGATCGTCCTGTGCAAAGGGTTCAATGACGGGGAGGAGCTGGAGAGAAGCATCCGGGAGCTGACCCGGTATCTCCCCTTTCTGCGCAGTGTTTCCGTGGTTCCGGTGGGACTGACCCGGTTTCGGGAGGGGCTGGAGCCTCTGGAGCCCTTTACAAAAGAGGACGCCAGAGAAGTATTGAAGCTGATCCACGGCTGGCAGGAGCGCCTGTATCCGGAATATGGCCTGCATTTTATCCATGCCAGTGACGAGTGGTATATCCTGGCCGAGGAGGAGCTGCCGGAGGAAGAACAGTATGACGGCTATCTACAGTTGGAGAACGGAGTCGGGATGCTGCGTCTCCTTCTGAATGAATTTTCGGAAGCACTGGAAAGGGAAAACACAGATCAGGCAAAGCGGAAACTTTCTCTTGCCACCGGGCTTCTGGCGGCGCCCTTCCTGCAGCGTATGGCAGAACAACTGTGGGAGAAGTTTCCATACACAGAGGTCACGGTCTATCCTGTGAAAAATGAATTTTTCGGAGAGAAGATCACGGTGTCCGGGCTGCTAACCGGACAGGATCTGGTAAAGCAGCTTTCCGGGAAAGCGCTGGGAGAGCGGCTTTTGATTCCGTGCAATATGCTGCGGGCGGAGGAGGATGTATTTTTGGATGATTTTACCGTTTCTGATGTGGAGAATGCTTTACAAGTCCCGCTGAATGTTGTAAAATCAAGCGGTCAGGATTTGCTGGATGCAATTTTGGGAAGGAGCTCCTGACAGGAATATTCATGTTACAGTTCGCCGGCCAGCCAGTGAACTGCAACATATTCCAACTTTACGGTTAGATGATCTATAGACCATCCAACCTGCGCATCCATTCGCAAAATCCGTGCTATCGCACTCTTGCGTCTGCTGATGCAGCCGCAGGTGTGCGTGCAGGCGTTCGCCTGGCTTATTGTTTCGCGGGCATAAACGAACCGGACTTGTCCGGTCAGAACAGAGGAAGGATAGATTAAGATGAATAAACCAGTAGTAGCAGTAGTAGGACGCCCGAATGTGGGGAAATCTACGTTATTCAATGCCCTGGCGGGAGAGATGATCTCTATCGTGAAGGACACGCCAGGGGTGACAAGGGACCGGATTTACGCGGATGTGAGCTGGCTTGACAGAGAGTTCACCATGATTGATACGGGCGGGATCGAGCCGGACAGTAAGGACATCATCCTGTCCCAGATGAGGGAGCAGGCACAGATCGCCATTGACACGGCAGATGTCATTATCTTTATCACCGACGTAAGACAGGGACTGCAGGATGCGGACTCCAAGGTGGCGGATATGCTCCGCCGCTGCGCGAAGCCAGTCGTCCTGGTGGTGAATAAGGTGGACAGCTTTGAGAAATTTATGCCGGATGTCTATGAATTTTATAACCTGGGGATCGGGGAGCCGATTCCGATCTCCGCAGCATCCCGTCTGGGGCTGGGAGATATGCTGGATGAGGTGATTGCTCATTTTCCGGAGGGAGCCGGGACGGAGGAAGAGGAGGAACGTCCTCGGATTGCCATCGTAGGGAAGCCCAACGTGGGGAAGTCTTCCATCCTCAATAAGCTGGCAGGAGAGAATAGGGCCATTGTATCTGAGATCGCAGGCACCACCAGGGATGCCATTGACACGGCAGTGACATATGACGGAAGAGAATATGTATTTATTGATACCGCCGGTCTGCGCCGAAAGAGCAGGATCAAGGAAGAGCTGGAACGCTACAGCATCATCCGGGCCGTGGCGGCGGTGGAGCGGGCGGATGTGGTGCTCATGGTCATTGACGCGGTGGAGGGAGCCACCGAGCAGGATGCCAAGATCGCGGGAATCGCGCATGAGCGGGGCAAGGGCGTGATCATTGTGGTCAATAAATGGGATGCCATAGAGAAGGATGACAAGACCATGCGAAAATATGAGGACCAGATTCGCCAGGTTCTGTCCTTTATGCCTTACGCGGAGATCATGTATGTGTCCGCGCTGACCGGTCAGCGCCTGAACAAGCTGTATGACCGGATCGACATGGTCATTGCAAATCAGACGCTTCGGATTGCAACCGGCGTGCTCAATGAGATTCTCAGTGAAGCGGTGGCCATGCAGCAGCCGCCTTCGGACAAGGGAAAGCGCCTAAAGCTGTATTATATGACCCAGGTGGCGGTGAAGCCTCCTACATTTGTGATCTTTGTAAATGACAAACAACTGATGCATTTTTCTTATACAAGATATCTGGAAAATAAGATCCGGGAAGCCTTTGGATTCCGGGGGACGGCACTGAAATTCTATATCAGAGAAAGAAAGGAAAAGGGGCGTTAAGATCATGGAACGTATTATCTGTCTGGCAATCGGCTATGTATGCGGTCTTCTGCAGACCGGGTATCTGGTCGGAAAAATGAATCATATTGATATCCGGAAAGAAGGAAGCGGAAACGCTGGCTCCACCAACGCGCTCCGGGTTTTGGGCTGGAAAGCCGGAGCCATGACATTCGCGGGCGATGTGATCAAATGTGTGGCCGCAGTCCTGATTGTGCGGTATCTTTACCAGGACTCGGAATATCTGCCGCTGCTTGCCATGTATGCGGGGACGGGAGCCACTCTGGGACATAATTTCCCATTTTATTTGAAGTTCAAGGGAGGGAAAGGGATCGCGGTGCTGGCAGGACTGGTTTTGTCCACCGGCCTGGTGATGGTGCCCATTCCGCTGACGGCATTTTTGATCGCCGTTGTGCTGACCCGGTATGTGTCTCTCGGCTCGCTCTTGGCTTCCTCCATGTTTTTTCTGGAAGTCCTGTTTTACGGACAGCTCGGAGGCTTTGGCATGAGCTTGAGATATCGGATAGAATTGTATGTTCTGGTATTGATCTTGATGGTGCTGGCATGGATCCGGCATAAAGAAAATATCAAGAGGCTCCTGGCAGGGACAGAGAACCCATTCCGGAGCAAGAAAAAGTAGTATATAAGAGAATCATAAATGAGAATAGAAAGGTCTGGTGATTATATGGCAAATATCGGTGTGATTGGAGCAGGAAGCTGGGGGACTGCGCTTTCCGTCCTGCTGCGTAATAACGGAAATGAGGTCACGGTCTGGTCGATCGATCCGGAGGAAGTAACGATGCTTGATGAGAAGCGGGAGCATATGAAAAAGCTTCCGGGAGTGAAGCTGCCGGCAGAACTTAAGATCACAGGAAATCTGGAAGAAACGGTCCGAGGAAAGGATGTGCTGGTTCTTGCGGTGCCGTCTCCGTTTACCCGGGCAACGGCGAAAAAAATGTCTCCATTTGTAGCTCCGTCACAGATCATTGTGGATGTGGCCAAGGGGATCGAGGAGAGTACGTTGATGACTCTATCCCGTCAGATTGAGGAGGAAATTCCCCAAGCGGACGTGGCAGTGCTTTCCGGGCCAAGCCATGCGGAGGAAGTCGGGCGCGGTCTGCCTACCACCTGCGTGGTCGGGGCGAGGACGAAGAAAACGGCGGAGTACCTGCAGTCAATCTTTACCAGCAAGGTATTCCGGGTCTATACCAGCCCGGATATCCTGGGGATTGAGCTGGGCGGCTCTCTGAAAAATGTGATTGCCCTGGCTGCCGGGATCGCGGACGGCTTAGGCTACGGAGACAATACAAAGGCTGCCCTGATCACGAGAGGAATCGCAGAGATCGCAAGGCTCGGCGTAAAGATGGGCGGTAAGATCGAGAGCTTTACCGGACTGACCGGTATCGGGGATCTGATCGTGACCTGTGCCAGCGTCCACAGTCGGAACAGGAGGGCCGGTTTCCTGATCGGGCAGGGCAGGACCATGGAGCAGGCCATGGAAGAAGTTCAGATGGTGGTAGAAGGTGTGTATTCCGCAAAGGCGGCCAAAAAACTGGCGGAGCAGTACCACGTATCCATGCCGATCGTAGAAGCGGTGAACGAAGTTCTGTTCGAAGGAAAAAATCCTGCCCAGGCCGTGGACGGACTCATGATGCGGGCATCCCGCAGTGAAAATGCGTCCCTGCCGTGGGAAGATTAAGGAGTTGTAGAAATATTGTAACTACTAATGCATAGGACAACCATGAGGCGCTTCCATCCCTCTGCTTTCTCTAAGAAGCGCCCGCTCATAGATCATCTCTCCGGCAATGCTGATGGCGATCTCTTCTGGTGTCACAGCTTTGATTTTCGTGCCGATGGGGGCATGAATCCGGGAAATGACTTCCTCCGGGATTCCGCTTTCACGGAGCTTCCGGTTGATGAAATCTGTCTTTCGCTGAGAGCCGATGACCCCCACGTAGGCGAGAGGCTTCCGTAGGATCTGCTCCTGCACCTCAAAATCATGACTGTGGCCGTTGGTCATAACTACCACATAATCGGATGCCTGGAGTTCGATATGGTCGGAGAGCTTCAGGTAATCTCCGCAGATGATCTCATCCGCCTCAGGGAAAAGCTTCGGATCACACAATTCCGGCCGGTTATCCATGACAGTGACGCAAAAACCGATTCTGCTCAGTACCGGTACCAGCGCCTGGGAACAATGTCCGCCTCCGAAGATGACGGCATGGCTCAGGACAGGAAGCGGCATGATGAAATAACTTTCCGTTTTCTCCCATTTGTTTTCGGCCGGAGGCTGAATTGGTTCCGCGCAGGTACCCATGATCTCTCTGCCGTCTGTTTCCAGAAGTGCAGGAAAAGAACCGTCCATATGCAGTACCAGCCAGCCGGGGTGATGGGAGGAGAGTAGGGAAAGCAGCCGGTCGGTAAAGTCTTTCCATTCCTGTTTTTCAGAATCAATAAATTGGAACAGAACGGAGACATCACCGCCACAGACCATGCCGATATCTTCCCCGCTGTTCTGGCGGAGAAGAAATTCATGATCTCCGGAGCGCCTGTCCCGGAGCAATGCCTGTGCCATCTCTTCCGAGCGCCGTTCTACCGCGCCGCCGCCGATTGTCCCCAGGATGCGGCCATGCTCTCCGACAAGCATCTGCGCGCCGGCTCCCCGGGGAGAGGATCCGCTTTTGGAAACAATAGTGATAAGCATGACATCACGATGCTCTTTAAGTTCCTTTGATATTCCCATAAAGATTGTATTCATAAATTTCTGTCCTTTCTTGTTTTTCATCATTTATATTCATGGCCGATGAAATCTGCACGCAACTCTTATAATGAATTCTCCGAACCCTGCGGGGCAAAATGCTTTTTGAACAGCTCCTGCAGAACTGTCTCTGCTTCCGCGCAGAAAGCATCATAATCCCGCATCAGTTGTTGAGCTTCCTCTGTCACGCAGGAGAAACCGCCGTCTCTGCCGCCCTGGCGGCTTTCAATCACCGAATATCCAAATTGCTGTTCCAGAGTAGAGATCATATTGCGTCCCTTGCTGTAGGAAATCCCCATATGACGGCAGGCCTTTGACAGAGAACTGGTTTCATCGACCAGACGCAATAGCTGGTGGGCGCCGGGGCCGTAGAAGGGGCGCTCTCTGTTTAGCCGGAAACGGAAGGAAGGCCATATTTGTGATAAATCATGATGGGGGATTAGATCCTCATAGGAGTGTCCCTTCTGAATGTTAGATAAGATGCCTTCATCTTCCACTTCAATGATCTCACGATGCAGCCCGGAAGCCTGAATTGCTCCGGCAAGCCCGCCCGCTCCTTCGTAGGACAGGATTGCGGGAAAATGCTTTGCCTGAAGCAGGATGGGATGTCCGTTTTCGCCGCGGCAGGACGGGACGCAGATGTCCTCCCCGGCTGAAATGAGGGATCGCACGGTCTTTACGGAAAACAGAGGAATATTCACATGAGAAATCAGTACCTGCGTACATTTATCCTGAAGATAGGACAGACCGGTCTTGATACTGTCCAGCATTTCTCCGGTGTTCGAGCTGTGCAGAAAAACAAGATTCATATGAGGAACCAGCTTTTCTGTTTTGCTGTCATCGTCACCGCAGACAACGACAATGCGCCTGATATTTGCCTGCTGAAACAGCAGAGCGATACGCCGGACCGCGCTGATCGTGCCGACTTCCTTTTCCGGTTGGAAGCCATCCCTGCCGGATTTTTTCCCGGCGGCAATTATTAACGCAGCTGTCATCATAGTACCTCCTGATATACATTATGCATGAAATATGTATTGTGAAAATTCTATCTATCAGATCGTTCCGTTATAAACATTTTCAAGCTGTTCATTCGCCAGATCGACATGATAGAAGAGGCTGAAAAATTCACGAACCTCATCATCCACATCAAAATTCAGATATTCGGGATAAATGAGTCCGGAAAGCCACCGGATCCCGATAATACGGTTTGGTCCCGGCGGACGGTCCATCCAGCTGAAAGGCGCGTTCGGAGCGCCGTACACCTTCTGTTCCTGAACTGCCTTCAGGGAAGCAAAGTCCGGATCCTCGAGAATTGCCACAGCCGCACTTTTGCCGCTGATCGAGGCCTTTGCTTCTCCGATGACCACGATCACATCCGGATCCCATGCAAGAAGCTGCTCCGCGGAAATCTGTACACGGGAGCCGTCGCCCAGCTCCAGATCCGCCACATTGACAGCACCGACCAGATCAATGATCTGACCGTGTGAAGAACCGGCAGGAGCCGTCTCCAGAGAATCTTCTCCGTTTCCATAGTACATCCGTACCTTCTGATCGTCCGGAATCTCGATATCCGCAATGTCATTGAAGGTATCCTCCGCATAGGCCGCCAGCTTTTCCGCCTGTTCCTCCACACCGAAGAGCTCCCCCATGAAGCGGTACGATTCGGGAGCGGACATCAGATCACTGTCTACGGCGACCACAGGAATACCAAGACTTTCGGAAAGGCTGTCGGCATTCGATATGAGCGAATCGTTGATGGCGCCGACGGTGAAAGCGATATCAGGCTTTGCGGCAATGACCGCTTCGTAATTGATGGCATCGCCCATGCCGAAATTAGGAAGAGAATGATATTTTTCAAGGATAATGCTCTTTTCAAGATCATTCAGTTCATAATTCCATCCCAGCAGCTTGTCCGGAACCAGGGTATACAGAAAGATTGCAGCGGTAGTATCCGTAGAAAATACGCTGTTGATCTCGGCAGGAACGGTCACTTTCCGTCCGGCCATATCCGTGATCTCTCTTGTTTCAGAAGCACTGCCTTCATCGGATTCATCAGGCACTGTGGATTCCTCCGGGTCTGCCGAAGCTTCCTTCTGTTCGGTCTGGGACGTATCCCCCGAATCAGCCGCTTTTTGTCCGCAGCCAGTGAGCAGGCCCGCGATAAGCAACAGCGCCATAACCATTGAGAAAAATATTTTTTGTGCTTTCATGCTTCCTCTCCTTTCCATTTTAGCATTGAGTTTAGGAACGAATTGACAAAATTCCCACCATATGCTATTATCTCCTTATGCAATAAACAACGAATCGCTTTTAAAAATATAACGGATTATGTATAAAAGATATCATAATCAGGAAAAAGTGTCAACTATTATTGTCTAAAATATACAAAGGCGGAAATTTTATGAATACAGATCATATTGAAATAGAAAACGCAAGGAAACAGCAGCGGCATTATCAATTCTTGCTGTTTGGAATGTTTGTCATACTACTTACGGTTATGATCCTCTCTTTCTGGATTGGTTATTATCCTTTGTCGCCTTCTCAGGTGGGAAGAGCCTTTTTGTCAAGGTTTGGCTACCAGGGAGCGATTCTGCCTCAGGCAGTCACAATCTTCTGGAATATCCGGCTGCCACGCATCTTGTCCGCGGCTTTTATCGGGGCGTCCCTTTCTGTGGCTGGCTCCGCATATCAGGGAATGTTTCGGAATCCGCTGGTCTCGCCGGATATCCTGGGGGTATCCTCCGGCGCGAGCCTTGGGGCGGCATTTGCCATATTAAGCGGGGCGCCAGGCTGGATGGTCCAGGTGAGTGCGTTTGCGGGCGGTATTCTGGCGGTCGCATTTTCCTGTCTGATCAGCCGGAAGTCGGCGCATTCGCAGACACTTAGCCTGGTACTTACGGGTTCCATGGTGATGGCTCTGTGCAATGCAGGCGTGACACTGATCAAATATGTTTCCGACCCGAACGATGTCCTGCAGCAGATTACTTTCTGGCTGATGGGAAGTCTGACCAAGACCAATATGGATTCCTTCCGGTGGAGCGCGGTGCCTATGATAATCGGGCTGATGGTCATTCTGTTATTCCGCTGGCGGATCAATCTTCTGACCCTGGATGAAGAAGAGGCAAAGAGCCTTGGCATCAATATCAAATGGTACAGGATGATGTTCATTGCCGCGTCTACCCTGCTGAGCGCAGCTGCGGTGTGTCTGGGCGGCCTGATCGGCTGGGTCGGGCTTATGGTGCCTCATATGGCAAGGGCGCTGACAGGGGCGGACTATGGAAAGCTGATCCCGGCAAGCGCCATGCTTGGCGCGGGATACCTGGTGCTGATGGATGATATCGCGCGTTCGGTGCTATCCATGGAATTGCCTCTCGGAGTGGTGACCAGCATTATGGGGGCGCCGTTTTTCGTTTCTCTGATCATTAGGCGAAGGGGGTGAAGAAAGGGTGCTTTTGGAAATACAGGATGTAAGAGGCGGATACGGGCATGGAGATGTCGTAAAAGGAGTCAGCTGCTCTGCAGACAGCGGCGAGATCCTTTGTCTGCTGGGTCCCAACGGCTGCGGCAAGACTACGCTGTTTCGGCTTCTGTTGGGGACGATCCCGCTGACGGACGGTACGATCTGTATCGGAGGGCAGGATACCCGGCAGCTTTCTGCCCGGGAGCTCGCGGGCCTGATCGCGTACATTCCCCAGTATCACAATCCGATCTTCGCATATACGGTAATGGATGTTGTCATTATGGGCAGGGCATCCCATTTTTCAGTCTTTGACGCCCCGAAAAGTGTTGACCGGGAAGCCGCATTCGCAGCTCTGGAAAAGGTAAACGCGTTGGAACTGGCGAATCAGAAGTATACTTCCTTAAGCGGCGGGCAGCGTCAGCTGATCCTGATTGCCCGGGCTATCTGCCAGGCGGCGAAGGTATTTGTGATGGACGAGCCCGCCGCCAATCTGGACTATGCCAACCAACAGCTTTTGATGGATGTGATCGTAGATCTGGCTCAAAAAGGGTATTGCGTCGTCCTGTCCACCCACAGCCCGGAACATCCGGCGTCAGTCGGAAGCAAGGTGCTTCTGATGCGTGAGGGAAAAGTGGAGGGATTTGGTCCCCCCGCGCAGGTACTTACCAGCGAAAATCTTGAGGCGGTATACGGTATTGAAATGGATGTGGTGACGGTACAGGATCGCTATGGCACCCGAAGGACGATCTGCCTTCCGGTGAAAAAGCCGCGGCAGTGAAAAGGGAAGTGTCAGGGAGGAATGATAAAAAATGTGTAACTACTCAGGCAGATACAAACATGCTTTAATCGTCGGGGCACGCGGGATCGGGAAAAGTACTCTGATCCAACATGTTCTGAAAGAATTAGACCAGCCTGTTTCCGGTTTTTTGACAAAGAAGGAAACGAGCCTCGCTGACGAACAGTCCAACAGCCCGGTCTATATTTATGATCCGGGTACGCATAGCCGGACTTCTGAAAATCAGGTGGGAGCCTGCGGCACTCATGGCTTTGCGGTCATAAAAGGAGCCTTCGACCGGTACGCGCCCAGGCTTCTGGCTCCGATTCCGGAAAATCATGTTGTGGTCATGGATGAAATTGGATTTATGGAATCAGAGGAAAAGGTATTCTGTAATGCGGTACTGTCCTTGCTGGACGGTGAAGTACCGGTAATCGCCGCGGTGAAAAATAAGGATGTTCCATTTCTTGAAACAGTCAGGTCACATCCGAAATGCCGCTGTTTTTATATAACAAAAGAAAATCGGGATGCCTTGTTCCAGGAGGTAATGGATTTTATGAAAAAAAAGATCGGTGAAAGGAAGGAATATATTGTTGGGGAATCCAGTCATTTAGGATCATTTCCGAACGCGGCAGATCTGGATTATTTTATCTCGCTTCAGGGCCAGGAGCCGTCAGGGCGCCGGGAATTTTCTCACGCGAAATGGGATCAGCGGGCGGAAATCTGGAATCAAGAGCGCATCAGAAACCGAAAGGGCGATGAACGGGTGGACAGCGCGGTCGCTTACCTGGAACAGAGAGGACTGCTAAGGGCGGAGCATGATGTGGCGGATATCGGCTGCGGCCTCGGAAGGTTCGCAGCGGCATTTGCCAGAAGGGTGCGCTCCGTGGTGGGGCTGGATGTGTCGGAAAAGATGATCTGCTACGGAAGAGAGTACATCGAAAAAGAAGGGCTGCCAAACGTGCTGCTTCGTACCTGCGATTTTGACGCCATAGACATCGAAAAGGAAGGATATGAAAAGGCATTTGACCTGGTGTTCTGCTCCCTGACTCCTGCGGTCCACAGTATGGAGAGTCTGCAAAAAGCCATGGAGATGAGCCGCGCATATTGCTGTAATATCACCCACATTTACAGCCAGAATCATCTGCGGGATCAGCTCATGCGGGAAGTGTTCCGTAAAGAGCCGCCTGTGGGCCGGAGCGGGAGATGGTTCTATTCGCTGTTCAATGTGCTGTTTCTGATGGGATACTGCCCGGAAACGAGCTATGAGACAAGACATCAGGAGCTTCGGGTGCGGCCCGATGAGGAATATGTGGAATTTGTCATGGAGCATATGCTCACAGCGGAGGAACAGACAAAGGAAAACGGAGAAAAGATTCTGCGCTGGCTGCAAAAACATGCAGATGCGGAAGGCTTTCTGACGGAAATCATCGATTCCTGTTATGGCCGGGTTCTGTGGGATGTACATCATCGGACCAGCCGGCCGGATTACCGGTCTATGGAGCAGGGATTTTAAGGAATATAAATTTTTATCATACCCCTCTTTTTTTCCGCATACATTGTTATCAGCAGGAGCATTCCCGGAAACTCTTTGTACCCAGATTTGTGAGATGATTTTTTGTCAGGAGTGCACAAATTTATGAGGCGTACGTGGAGCGTACGTTGATAAAATTTGGGCGCTTCTGGCGGAAAATCAGCCGCAAATCTGGGTGTAGGGGAGTTTACGAGAGTGCTCAGCAGAAGAAGGGGGTATTTTTATGGACTCATTTCAGTTATACAAGGATATGAAAGCAAGAACCGACGGGGAAATCTATATCGGTGTGGTGGGGCCGGTTCGGACAGGCAAGTCAACCTTTATCAAGCGGTTTATGGATCTGCTGGTTCTTCCCAACATGACCGATGAAAATGACAGAGAACGTACCAGAGATGAACTGCCGCAGTCTGCGTCCGGCACCACGATTATGACCACAGAACCCAAGTTTGTTCCCAAAGATGCGGCCTCTATCCAGCTTTCCGAAGATGTGGAGGTGAAGATACGGCTCATTGACTGTGTGGGATTTATGGTGGAGGGCGCCTCCGGGCATATCGAAAATGATACGGAGCGCCAGGTGAAGACACCCTGGTTCGAATACGAGATTCCCTTCACCAAGGCGGCGGCCATCGGAACACAGAAGGTCATCCACGACCATGCAACCATCGGCCTGGTAGTTACCACAGACGGCAGCATCTGCGATCTGCCCCGGGAGAATTATGTGGCGGCGGAAGAGCGCACCGTACAGGAATTACAGTCCATCGGGAAACCATTTATCATCCTGCTGAACTGTACAAAGCCTTATACGGAGGAGGTCAAGACTATGCAGGCAGCGATGGAAGAAAAATACGGAACCGCGGTGCTGCCGGTCAACTGCGAGCAGCTCAAGGAGGATGATGTGAACAACATTATGCGTCAGGTGCTGTACGAATTTCCCATTTCAGAAGTGGAGTTTTTTGTCCCGAAATGGGTGGAAATGTTGTCCAGAGAGCACCGGATCAAACAGGATCTGCTTGCGGCCGTCAAGTTCCTGATGACAGAACTGGATGATATCCGCAGTGTAACGGCAGGGATTCCGGAGGTGGAAAGCCCCTACATAGAGAAAATACTGGTTGACAAGATCGAGATGGATACCGGGAAGATCCGGATCATGATCCAATTTGCGGAACAGTTTTATTATGAAGTCCTCAGCGAACTGACCGGGACCCAGATTCAGGGAGAGTATGAACTAATCTCCGTGATGAAAGAACTGGCGGCCATGAAAGAGGAGTATACCCAAATCAAGGATGCGTTTGCCGATGTGAAGATGAAAGGCTACGGAGTAGTCAGCCCGAAGAAGGAAGAGATTGCTCTGGAAGAGCCGATGATCATCAAGCAGGGCAACAAGTACGGTGTGAAGATCCATTCGGAAGCACCCTCCATCCACATGATCCGGGCAAATATCGAGACAGAGATTGCGCCTATCGTAGGAAATGAAAAACAGGCACAGGATCTGGTAGAGTATATCAAAGCCGAAAGCGAGACGGAAGAGGGCGTCTGGGGGACCAATATTTTCGGAAAATCGATCGAAGAACTGGTGATGGACGGAATGCGCAATAAGATCACGATGATCAATGACGAAAGCCAGGTGAAACTGCAGGATACCATGCAGAAAATCGTAAATGACAGCAATGGGGGGCTGGTGTGCATTATTATATAAGATGATTCGCCCGTCAAAAGCTCTCATTTCCCTTGATGGCTAATTTTCCGAATCTCCATGCCACAATATATGAGGGCAATGCACCACATTGCCTCCATATATTGTGGCACGAATCTTCGAAAAATTATCTCAGCAATGAAAATGGACTTTTGACGGTCGAATCATAAGATAAGAAACAGCAGAATATGAAAAAAACCGGAGTTTTTCGTTGGCGAAAGACTCCGGTTTTTACATATATGATTCGACCGTCAAAAGCCCATTTTCATTTTAACGGCAAGATTAAATCAGTTTTTTTCCAATCTCAAAGCAGTCAAAGGTCGCAAAATAATCTGCCGGCGTTTCCGCCCGGCGGATCAATTCCACACTTCCATCCTCCTTCAGCAGCAATTCCGCTGATTTCAGCTTCCCGTTATAATTATATCCCATGGCAAAGCCATGTGCTCCCGTGTCGTGGATGACCAGATAGTCCCCCATGGAGATTTCCGGAAGCATCCGGTCAATGGCAAATTTGTCATTATTTTCACAGAGAGAACCGGTCACATCATACCTGTGATCACAGGGCAGGTTTTCCTTTCCCATTACCGTAATATGATGATATGCTCCGTACATGGCAGGGCGCATCAGATTCACCGCGCATGCGTCAACACCGATATATTCTTTATGGGTATGCTTCTCATGAATGGCAGTCGTGACCAGGCAGCCGTAGGGACCCATCATATAACGACCCAGCTCCGTATAGAGCTCCACATCGCCCATTCCGGCCGGAACCAGTACTTCTTCATATACACGCCGTACACCGTCCCCGATCTTACGGATATCATTCGGTTCCTGATCCGGTGTATAGGGGATCCCGATCCCGCCGGACAGATTGATGAATTTGATATGCGCGCCCGTGTCCTTATGCAGCTTGACCGCCTGTTCAAACAATACCTTTGCCAGCATGGGATAATAGTCATTGGTCACCGTATTGCTGGCAAGAAACGCATGAATTCCAAATTCCTCCGCGCCTTTTTCCTTTAAAATCCGGAAAGCCTCGCCGATCTGTTCGGTGGTCATTCCATATTTTGAATCCCCCGGATTATCCATGATATCATTGCTGATCTTGAACAATCCCCCCGGGTTGTAACGGCAGCTGATGGTCTGCGGAATATGTCCGATAGTCTTCTCCAGAAAATCGATATGCGTGATATCATCCAGGTTGATGATTGCCCCCAGTTTATCAGCCAGTACAAATTCCTCCGCCGGTGTATCATTGGAGGAGAACATTATATCCGCCCCCTTTGCGCCGACAGCTTCGGACAGCATCAGCTCCGTGTAGGAAGAACAGTCACAGCCGCAGCCATATTCCTGCAAAATGCGGATCAAAAACGGATTTGGCGTGGCTTTTACCGCAAAATACTCTTTATATCCGGGATTCCAGGAAAAAGCTTCTTTTAGCGCCTTTACATTTTCACGAATTCCCTTTTCGTCGTATAGATGAAATGGAGTAGGATAGGTCTTTGTAATTTCCTCCAACTGTTCCTTTGTTACAAATGGTACTTTATTCATGTGTTCTGTCTCCTTATTTTTTTGCATGGACACTGTTCCAATTTATCTTGGTAAAGGATTATTTTACAGAAACACTATAATCGCAAAATAAAAAAATGTCAACTAAAACTTACAATCGTAGTTACCTTTAACATTCAGTGAAAAAAAACAGAGAAAATAACCGTTTAGGTATTGCAAAAATACATCGAATGTGCTAAGATTAATTTCGGTTCGAAAATGATGTGTAAAAAGAGTGTTCGGATCAGATAAGCGGATGTGGCGGAATGGCAGACGCACAAGACTCAAAATCTTGCGTAGGTGACTACGTGTGGGTTCAAGTCCCACCATCCGCAGTTTTGTGGAAACCCTTGTATATCAAGGGTTTTCTTTTGATGCAGAGAGGGTCTTTCCTGATGAAGGAGAGGCCTTTTTTTCGGTTTGACATCAGTAGTGACATCAACGGGATTTCAACGGGATTTACTATGGGGATTATCTCTGTTTTCGTGCGTTGTATGTCATGTCTTGGCTCGATGCGGCATGTATCTTTCAAGCCCAGGAATCAGGGGGATCAGAAATCATGCCCTGCAGCTCTTCTGGCACATTGACTTTTCCTATTTTGTACAATATACTAAACCGTATAAGGAAGGGATGTGATATTATGGCATTGCCATTGGAAAAAACATATACCATTGAGGATATCTACGCTCTGCCGGAGGGACAGAGGGCGGAACTGATTGACGGGCGGATCTATATGATGGCCCTGCCTAATACGATCCACCAGAAAATTTCCTATTCTGTCGCCAGAAAGATTTCAGACTATATTGATAAGAAAAATGGTGATTGCGACGTATTTCTTGCTCCATTTGCGGTCTTTTTAAATGCAGACGATATCAATTACGTTGAACCGGATATCAGCGTCATATGCAATAAGAATAAACTGGATGACAAGGGATACAACGGTGCCCCTGATTGGGTCATTGAAATTCTTTCCCCCAGTACGGAACGTATGGACTGTGGAATTAAACTATTTAAATACCGCTCTGCCGGAGTAAGAGAATATTGGACTGTAAACCCACGCCTTAGGACCGTCAGCATTTTTGATTTTGAATACGGCGAAAAAAATGGGCAGTACAGCTTTGATGATGAAATTCCCGTATGCATTTATGAGGATTTGGTTATCCGAATTTCAGATTTGTTATAAGAAAAAACGGGCTGATATTATGTTTTTATCCTCTAATGGATTTATGCACTGGAGGGATGATAAAAAACATTTCCCGTTCTGACAGATATGACTTACACGGAGATATAATACAAAGATCCAGGAGCCCTTACGAGTATGGGAAGGGCTCTTTTTTGGGTGGAGTGGCATTAACTTAGAAATTGGGTGGATGTCATCGGATATGACGAAAGAAAACATCTGGGATATATGATTAAGAGTTTCTTGGTGGTACGATATTGATTTTATCTTCTTAGCGGGTTAAGAATGTGTATCAGATAAGTGCATTTATATGCATTTTCATTATTGGAAAGTGGAAATGCCTGATTTTCCAACAGAATAAACGCACGAACAGTAAGGCGGACTTATTTGCCCATTTATTTGGCCAGTTCGTCAATTGCATCCAACATAT